>JAIYCD010000238.1 GCA_027488195.1 Acetobacteraceae bacterium
ACTGCGCACGTACGTCGACGACCCGATCATGGTGGTTGCTGGGCGGCCACCGGAACGCCTGCGAGCGCTGGCCGTTGTGCTCCTCTTCTGGCAGTGCCTGGGCTGCAAGTTGGCTTGGCGCAAGGCCGCGGTGGGGCTGGACGTAGTCTGGATCGGGGTGAGGTACGTGGCCTCGCCTGGCTGCCCCGCCGCGCCGCCATGCCCGCCTGATGGGGGCCGCCTGATGCAGCCCCTCGCCCGCCCGCCGCGCGACCTGCGCCTTGATGTGCTGCGCGGCTGGATGCAGGTCTCGATCTTCGTCTCGCATGTGGTCGGCACCTGGCTGGCCTGGGGGATTCACGCGGCCTGGGGACTCTCCGATTCCTCCGAGATGTTCATCCTGCTCTCCGGCATGACGCTCGGTTCCGTCTTCGCTCTGAAATCCGCCAAGGCCGGGCCAGCCGTGGCCCAGCAGGATCTGCTGATTCGCGCGCTGCGCCTCTACCGGACGCATCTGCTGGTCTTCTTCATGTTCGCCGCGATGGTGCTGCTGGCCGACATCGTCTTCCATGTGCCGATCGCGGTGGAGCGCTTCGGCTGGCAGTATCTGGTGGAGAATCCGTTCAGCGCCGTGGCGCTGGCCTTCACCGGCCTGTTCCAGCCGGATTTCATGGGGACGCTGCCGGTCTTCGTCTTCGGCATGCTGCTGCTCGGCCCCTTCCTTCTGCTGGTGCAACGCTTCGGCGCCTGGGCGCTGGCGCCAAGCCTGTTGCTCTATGCCGCCGTCAATCTCGGCTGGATCGCGACGCCGGGCCTGGGCGGCACGCTCATCGCTTTCGATCCGCTGGCCTGGCAGTTCCTCTATCTGCTGGGCGGCTTGCTCGGCTGGCGGGCGCTGCATGGCATGGCCCTGCCGCGCTCCGCGCTGCTGACCGGCCTCGCCGCGGCGGTGGTGGTCCTGGGCTTTGCCGTCCGTCTCGTGCAGCACCAGTTCGTCGAGGGTCCGGACTGGGTGGTGATGCTGTTCGAGCACAAGGACGTACTGGCGCCGCCCCGCCTGCTGCATGCCTTGGCGCTGGCCTGGCTCGTCGCCATGCTGGTGCCGCGCCGGGCGGATTGGATGGAAGGCTTGGTGGGCCGCGGGCTCGCCACCATCGGGCGCCACTCGCTGCGGGTCTTCTGCATGGGACTGTTCCTCGCCTGGATCATCTCTCGCGCGATGGAGGCGGTGCCTGAGAAGGCGCAGCTGGTGGGTTTGCTGCTGATCCTGCCCGGCATTGCCGCGCTTTGGACGGTCGGGCTGTTCTCGGAGCGCAGCAAGGCCGGCGCGGTCGCGACCCACCGGGCGTGATCCGCTTGGCCCCCGGACAGCGGTGCGGCTAGGCTCCGCCCGCGCCCGGAGGACTGAACGCCATGACCTTGGCCGAGACGGCCCTTTTGCTCTGCGACTTGCAGAACGACTTTTTGCACCCGGACGGCGCCTATGGCCGCGCCAGGCAGGGCAGCCCCGCCATCGCCGCACTTCCCGCCCGGCTCGCGCCCCTCGCGCGGCGGCTGCGCGCGGCCGGTGGCGTTGTCGTCTCCACCCATTTCACGCTGGTTCCAGGGCGGGACGGCGCGCCGATGGTGGACGCGCATCTGCGCCGCCTGCGCCCCTTCCTCGCGCAGGGGGATTTCGCGCCCGGCTCCTGGGGGCAAGCGCTGGTGGATGAGCTGCAGCCGGCGGATTTCGGCGTGGAGAAGGTCGCCTACTCGGCCTTCCACCAGTCCCGGCTGGAATGGGTGCTGCGCAAGGCCGGCGTCAGGCGGCTCTGGATCGCCGGAATCGTGACCAATGGGGGTGTCACCTCCACCGCCCGCGACGCGCATGTGCGCGAATTCGAGGTGACGGTGCTCAGCGATGGCTGCGCCGCTTTCACGCCCGCCCTGCACGAGACCGCGATCGAGGGCTTGCGCTCCATCGCGCGCATCATGACCATCGCCGAGGCCCTGACCGGAGAATTCGCGTGACCCGCCTGACCCGCCGCTCTGCCCTGCTCGGCACCGCCGCGCTCGCTCTCACCGCCCAGGCGCCGGCGGCCTGGCCGGCGCGAGACCTGCGCCTGATCGTGCCCTTTCCGGCCGGCGGCACCACCGATGTGATGGCCCGCCTCCTCGCGCAGGAGATGGGCCAGCGCCTCGGCCGCAACATCATCGTCGAGAACCTGGCCGGCGCCGGCGGCATGATCGGCGCGCAGCGCTTCGTGCGCGACGGCAATGACCACACGATGTTCCTGAGCCAGATCGCCTCCAACGCCATCGTCCCGGCGCTCCAGCGCAATGCGGGCTACGACCCCGAGCGCGATTTCCGCCCGATCACGCTGCTCGTCACCGTCCCTAATGTCTGGATCGGGAACGCCGCGCGCATGGGCACGCGCGATGCGCGCGACTACATGCGCCGCGTGCGCGCCGACCGGCCGGGCCGGCCCTTCGGCAGCGCGGGCAATGGGACTTCGACGCATCTGACCGGCGAGCTGATCAGCCAGCTGGCCGGCCTGCGCATGCAGCACATCCCCTTCCGCGGCGCGGCGCCGGCGATGACCGCGCTGATCGCGGGCGACATCGACATCTTCCTGGACAATCTGCCGACGGCCTTGCCCGCCATCCGCGGTGGCCTGGTTGTCCCGCTGGCCGTCACCTCGGCTGAGCGCGTGCCGGAACTGCCCGACGTTCCGACGGTGAGCGAACTCGGTGCGGAATTCGGTCTGGCCGGGTTCGAGGCCGTCGCGTGGTTCGGCCTCTCGGCCCATGCCAGCATCAGCGATGCGAATCTCGCCCGCCTGGTCGCCGCGGCCGAGGGCGCGATGGCCGATCCCAATGTCCGCCGCCAGCTGGCCGAGCGCGGCACGACGCCGGCGGGCGGTGGCCCCGAGCGCTACGCCGCGCTGATCCGCACCGAGCGCGAGCGCTGGGCCCGGGTGGTGCGCGAGGGCAACATCCAGGCCGACTGAGTTCGCTTTACGGCGCCCAGCGCGGCTTGCGCTTCTCGCGGAAGGCAGCGAGGCCTTCGCGCCCTTCCGCCCCCGCCCGCTGCATCCAGCTCTCATTGGCGAGTGCGGCCATCTGGTGCTCGCTCAGCATCAGGCCGTTGGATTCCAGCAGGCTCGTCTTGGTCGTGGCGATGCCGGCCGGGGAGGAGAGCAGCATCGCGGCGATGATTTCCTCCAGCCGCGCCTCGATGGCCTCGGGCGCGTGGACCTCATGCACGAGGCCGATGCGCATCGCCTCCTCGGGCCCGAAGCGCTCGCCGGTGATGGCGTAGCGGCGGGCGTGGCGCAGGCCCATGGCATGGACCATGTGCGTGGAGATCGGCGTGGGGGCGACGCCCACGCGCACCTCCGAGATGCCGAAGCTGGCGGCGGTGGTGGCGAGCGCCACATCCACGCAGCAGGCGATGCCGGTGCCGCCGCCGAAGCAGGCGCCATGGATCACGGCGAAGCTCGGCTTCGGGAATTCGTTCAGCCTCTGCATGGCGCGCGTCGTCATCATCGAGGCGGCGAAGGCCTGCTCGGGCAGGGCGGCCGCGGCCTCGCTCAGCCAGTTGATGTCCGCACCCGCCTGGAAATGCTTGCCCGCTCCGCGGATGACGAGGCCGCGCACGGAGGGATCTTCGGCGAGTTGCGGCAGGCCCTCGATCAGCGCCTCCAGCATCTCGCCATTATAGGCATTGCCGAGCGCGGGGCGGTTCAGCGTGGCGGTGACGATGCCGCGCGCATCGCGGGCCATCAGGACGGGTGATTCGGTCATGAGCGTGGTCTCCCTGTTGCGACCAAGCCTCCCGCCGCGCGCCGCACCGCGCAAGCCCGCGCTTTTTTCTTGTCAGCCGGGGCCGCTTCGGGTGACGAATCGGGCTTCCCGCTCTTGGAGGCATTCCCGATGGCCATCTCCCGCCGTGGTGTCCTTGTCGCCCCTGCCGTGGTCGTGGCCCAGCCCGCCACGGCCCAGGAGCCGCTGGACATGCTGCTGGTGCTGGCCATGGACGCCTCCGGCTCGATCGGCGAGGAGGAGTTCCGGCTGCAACGGGAGGGCTATGCCGAGGCGCTGACCCACCCGCAGGTGGTGGCCGCCATCCGCAGCAAGCGGCGCGGCGCCATGGGCATCGCCATGATCGAATGGGGCAGCCCCGGCGGCTCGCAGACCATCGTGGACTGGATGCGGGTCAGCGACCTCGCCTCCGCCCAGGCGCTGGCCGATGCGCTGCTGGCGGCACCCCGCACGCCACAGAGCTACAACGCGATCGGCGACGCCATCCACCATGCGAGCCACCTGCTGCGCGAAGGCCCCTTCACGGCCGAGCAACTGGTCATCGACGTCTCGGGCGATGGCCCCGACATGCGCAGCCTGCGCCCCGCACCCATCGCGCGCGACATCGTGGTGCGGCGGGGCATGGTGGTGAATGCCCTGGCCATCGCCGTCGCGGGCCAGGTGACGCGGGGCGGCGAGACGCTGGAGGAGCATTACCGCCGAGACGTGATGGGCGGCCCCGGCGCCTTCGTCATCAATGCCGAAAGCCGGCGCGACATCGCCCGCGCGCTGCGCGCCAAGCTCATCCGCGAGATGGCTTGAGGCGGAACACAAGGCCATCCGGCCGCGCCTCGAAATCCAGGGTCGCGAAGGGGGCGAAGGCCAGCAGCGCGCCGCGATGCAACTCGGCCCAGGCCTGGAGCAGGGCAGGGGGCAGCGAGAGGCCGCGGAAAAGTGCCGCCTGGGGCTGATGGATGATGTCTCCCTGCCGCCGCGCGTCATCGCCCTGCGCCGCCGCGAGTGCCAGCAGCAAGCCAGGACCATCCTCGGCGCCGAGCAAGCGCGCTGTCTGATGGGCGTGCTGCATGGCGACGAGCCGCGCGGCGAGGCCGAGCAGCGCGCCCGCTTCCTTCGCGCCCCATTGCGCGGCGGCGGCCTGCATCACGCTGCGCACATACTCCATGGCATAGCCACGCTTGGCCTTGGCGATCCGCTCGTCCGGCCAGCTGGGCGGCAGGGCCGGGGCGGCGGCCGGGTCGAAGCGCGGCATGCGCTCTGCACGCGTGAAGCGCAGCCGTTCGGCTTCCGTCAGATCATGATCATGTTCGAGGTAGTAGCCCTCCAGGCCCGGATACCCCTCCACGGTCTGGCCGGTGCAGACGAAGCCGAGGCGCGGGCAGCCGAGCGAGACGCCATTCTGCGCGTGCCAGCCGCGCAGCATGGCCGCATTCACCTCGGGCGGAATGCCGCAGATGGCGGTGCCCTGCCAGATCCAGCGCGGCGGCGGGTAGCGGATCCAGGCTTTGCGCGGGCTCTCCTCGTGATACTCGACGCCCACGCCGCCGATGGCGTTGGAGAGGTAGTGGTAGCGGGCGGCCGCCACGGCCGGCGGCAGGCCGGCCAGGCCGAGCTTGCCGAGTCCCTCCAGGAAGCGCGCCTGCTGCTGCTGGCGGAAGACGCGAAAGACGAGATCCGCCGCCTCGGTCGGTCCGCGGCGCGAGACGGCCATCAGGATGATCCCTGTGAACCAGGCGTGATACCAGTCGCCCACCGCTTCCATCGCGTCCGTGCCCGGCTGCATGCTTGTTTCCCACCCTGTCCTGCGATGGCAGGATAGGACGGAACAGGGGGAGCCACGCCATGCGCGATTTCGACGAGAACAGCATCACCGACGCCGTGCTGGAGCGCCTCGCGGCCACGCCCGACCCGCGCATGCGCCAGGTGAGCCAGGCACTGGTGCGCCATTTGCACGCCTTCGTGCGCGAGGTGGAGCCGAGCTTCGAGGAATGGCAGGCGGCGATCGGATTCCTGACGCGCACCGGCCACATGTGCGACGACAAGCGCCAGGAATTCATCCTGCTCTCAGACACGCTCGGCGTCTCGATGCTGGTGGACGCCATCAACCACCGCCTGCCGGAGGGGGCCACGCCCACCACCGTGCTCGGCCCCTTCTACGTCGAGGACGCGCCGGAACTGCCGCTGGGCGCGGAGGTGGCGCAGGCCATGAAGGGCGAGCGGCTGCATGTCTCGGGCCAGGTGAAGACGGCGGGCGGCGGTCCCATCGCTGGCGCCCTGGTGGATGTCTGGCATTCCGACGAGGACGGCTTCTACGACGTGCAGCGCCCGGCCGAGGCGGAAGCGAGCCTGCGCGCCCGCTTCCGCACCGATGCCGAGGGGCGCTTCCACTTCTGGACGCTGCTGCCCACCTCCTATCCCGTGCCCGATGACGGGCCGGTGGGCGACCTGCTGCGCGCGACAGGCCGGCACCCGATGCGGCCGGCCCATGTGCATTTCATGATTGCCGCATCTGGGCATGAAACCCTGGTGACCCATGTCTTCGTGGCGGGCGACCCCTACCTCGACAGCGATGCGGTGTTCGGCGTGAAGCAGGAGCTCATCGCCGAATTTCCGAAGGCCCCGGAAGGGCACCGCGTGCTGCGCTACGACTTCGCGCTGAAGGCCAAGGCCTAGCCTTCAGCGCACCAGGGCCGTCGAGAGCATCGGGAAGAGCGCGATAAAGAACAGTGCCAGACCCATCACCGCGACGAAGGGCATCGCCCCCGCGAAGATCGTCTCGATGCTCACCTTGGGGTCCGCCAGCGTCGCCTTCACGGTGAAGACCGAGATGCCGAAGGGCGGCGTCAGCAGCCCCATCTCGACCGCGATGATGGTGACGATGCCGAAGTGGATGAGATCGAAGCCCATGGCCTGGGCGATGGGCGCGCCGATCGGCACCATGATGAGCAGGATGGAGGTGCTGTCGAGGATCATGCCCATCAGCAGCACCACGATGACGAAGGCCAGCAGGAAGCCATAGGCGCCGAGGCCCAGATGCTCGACGAAATCGCCGATGGCATTGGGCACGCCCGCCATGGAGAGCATGCGCGAGTAGAGCCCGGCCGCGATCAGGAGGAAGAGGATGGCGGCGGAAACGAGCCCCGTTTCGCGCAGCACGCGCCAGAATTTCGCGGCATCCAGCCGGCGGCGAACGAGGGCGATGAGCAGGGCGCCGGCGGCACCCACGGCGCCCGCCTCGGTCGGCGTGAAGAAGCCGCTGTAGAGACCGCCCAGGATCAGCACGACGAGCGAGAGGATGGGCACGGACTTGCCCAGCATCTCGGCCGTGCCCATGAGGGGCTCGTCCCGCATGGCGGGGCTTTCCGCGTGGTCCATGATGCGGTGCGGCGCGAAGGTGGCGTAGCACCAGATCATCACGACGAAGCCCAGCGCGATGATGAGGCCGGGGATGATGCCCGCGATGAACATGGAGCCGATGGAGACCTCGGCCAGCACGCCATAGACGATCATGAGCAATGAGGGCGGGATGAGCATGCCGAGGATGCTGCTGCCGGCTACCGTCCCGGCCGCGAAACGCATCGAATAGCCGTGCCGCACCATCTCGGGCACGGCCACCTTGGTGAAGACGGCGGCCGAGGCGATCGACACGCCGGTGACCGCGGCGAACACCGCATTAGCGCCCACCGTCGCGATGCCAAGCCCGCCCTTCACCCGCCGGAGCAGGTTCTGCGCGACGTCGAAGGTATCCTTCCCGACGTCGGAAATACTCACCAGCAAGCCCATCAGCACGAAGAGCGGGATGGTCGCGAAGAGGTAGTCCTGGATGCCGGAATAGGTGGCCATCGCGGTGAAGCGGAAGGCGAGGTCGGGGTTCTCGCGGATCAGCCAGACGCCGATGGCGCCCGTCGAGATCAACGTGATGCCGATGGGCAGGCCGATGACGATCAGCGCCACCATCACGCCGATCAGCGTGAAGCCGAGGGTCACGTCATCCATGGCGGGGCAGCATCCGGCGCATCTCGGTGAGGAAGAGAACGAGATAGGCGAGGCAGCCCGCACCCCCGCCGAGCACGATCAGGCCCCGGAAGGGCCAGGTCGGCACGGTGAAGAGGCCTTGCACGCCGAAGAACTCGCGCAGGTTCATGGAGGTCCACATGCCCGGCCAGGCCGCCTGGGCCACGAAGAACATGACAGCCGCGCCGATCAGGTAGAACAGCGCTTCCATGGCGCGGCCGAGGCCCGGCGCCCAGCGCAGGATGCGCTCGATCAGGAAATCGGCCCGCGTCATGCGGCGGTGATAGATGGTGGAGCCGATCTGCAAAAAGACGATGCCCACCACGGAATGCGCGGCGATCTCGGCGACGCCGGTGATGGGCGCGTTCAGGAAGGAGCGGCCGACCACATCGGCGCAGATCAGCAGCATCAGCCCGAAGGTCCAGATGGTGCCGATGGCGGCGAGGCCATCCAGCAGCATCCGGACGGGATCGAAGGGTTGCGGGGCGGCGGCGGCGTCGAGCGCCGCCATGTCGATGTCATCTGCCATGGCGGCGCGCTCCGGTGGCTTACGCGGTCAGTTCACGGTCCCAGTCGCGCCCCGGCGTCTGGCCGGCGCCGCGGATGGCCGCGAAATAGGCGTTCAGCACCTCGCGCGAGGCGGGGCCGGAGCTGTCGGCCCAGGTGCGCGCCAGGTTGGGCAGCCCGCGGATCCAGCGGGTGCGCTCGGCATCGGGCAGGGTGGAGATGACGGCACCCTGGCGCAGCATCTCGGTCTCGGCGACGGCGATGCGCGAGGAGACGTCGCGGATATGGGCCTGGGTGGTGATCTTGCCGACCTCGACCATGGCACGGCGCACGGGCTCCGGCCAACGCTCGAAGCGCTGGCGGTTCGCGGCGATGCCGCCCACATACATGGCACCCACGTCGCATTTGGTGATGAAGCGCGCGACCTCATGCACGCGCGTCGGCAGGATGCCCACGAAGAAGGAGAGGGCGCCTTCGGACACGCCGGTCTGGATGTCCGTATAGTAGGTCGTCAGCGCGCCATCGACGGGCGTGGCCCCCGTGCCCTGAAGCCAGTTGGCGCTGGTGCCGGGCGCAGAGATCTTGCGGTTGCGCAGATCGTCCAGCGTGCGGATCGGGAAGTTGGACCAGATGTGGTAGGTGTCCGTGATGTAGGAGCTGAGCGGCACCATGTTCAGGCCGTTCCAGTTCGCCCGGATCGCCGCCACATTGGTGTTCATGCTCTCGAAGGCATTGGCGATCAGGCCGTGGTCACCGGTCGCGAAGGGCGTGAAATAGGTGACGTTCTGGAGCGGCATGGTGCTGCCCTCCCAGAGCGTGCCGACATAGCCGATGTCGGTGATGTTGTCCCGCACGGCCTCCATCGTGTCCTGGAAGCGATACAGCGTGCCGCCATAGGATTCGCGCCAGTTGATGCGGTGGGTGTTGCCATTGTCCCGCAGGAACTTGTCCATCTCCGGCTGGAAGACGTTCTTCATCATCGCCACCCAGAAATTCTGCACGGGATGGCTGGCCGCGATGGTGATGTTCAGCGCGGTCTGCGCCTGGGCGTGGATGGAAAACAGCGGCAGGGCAGAGGCGCCCATGAGCAGGCTTCGGCGAGCGGTGGTCATCCTTGGAACTCCCTTGTCTTCACGCCTTTGCGGCGCTGTGTGGCTGATATTACGCGATGGCGCCCAGCGCGCGAAGGATGCGCTCGGGCGTGAAGGGTTGTTCATGGACGCGAGCATTCAGCGGCCGCAGCGCGTCATTGATGGCGTTCATGATGGCGCCGGGGGCACCTGCCGTGCCGGCCTCGCCCGCGCCCTTGGCGCCGAGCAGGGATTCGCGCGTGGGCGTCTCGACGTGCCCCACATGCATCTCCGGCATTTCGGCCGACATCGGCACGAGGTAGTCGGCCAGCGTCGTCGTCAGCAGGTTGCCCTCTTCGTCATAAATGCAGTTTTCGTAGAGCGCGCCGCCAATGCCCTGGACGATGCCGCCGCGCACCTGCTCATCCACCAGCATCGGGTTGATCACGCGGCCGCAATCCTCGACGCACCAATGCTCCAGCAGCTTCACCATGCCGGTCATCGGGTCCACCTCGACCCAGCTCGCCTGGATGCCGTTGGTGAAGGCGAAGGGGTATTCCTTGGTGATGAAGTGGCGCGTCTGCACCAGCTCGCGCTGCAAGTCCTTCGGCAGGGTGTCGCCGCGGAAATAGACGATGCGGCCCAGCTCATGCAGCGTCATCCGCTCGGCCCCCGTGGCCTTGTCGGTGATGTTCCCCATGGCGATGTCGAGGCTCTCCGGCGCGGCCTGCAGCATGGCGCCGGCCACTTCCAGGATCTGCTGCTTCAGCGCGATGGCCGATTGCAGCGCGGCCTCGCCCCCGATGCCGGCCCCGCGGCAGGCCCAGGTGCCGCCGCCATAGGGCGTGGTCTGGGTATCGCCCGTGATGATCTTCACGCGGCTGACCGGCACGCCCACGCCATGCGCCACGATCTGCGCAAGGATGGCTTCCGTGCCCTGCCCCTGCTCGGTCACGCCGGAGGAGGCGACGATGGAGCCATCAGGGTCCATCCGCACCGTGCAGCCATCCTGCGCGGAAATCCTGGCACCACCGATGCCGTACATGAAGGGCGAGGGGTTGGTGAGCTCGATGAAGGCGGCAAAGCCCAGGCCGCGATACACGCCGCGCGCGCGGGCCTCAGCCTGATCGGCGCGGATGCGCTCCACCGGGACCATGCTGAGCAGCTTGTCGAGCGAGGCATGGTGGGACAGCCCCTCGAAGCGCATGCCGGCGGGCGAGGTGAAGGGATAGGCGTCATCGCGGATCAGATTGCGCCGGCGGATCTCGATGGGGTCCATGCCAAGCGCCTCGGCGGCCAAATCCATCAGCCCCTCGGTCACGGCGGTGGCGATGGGGTGGCCCACGGCGCGGTACTGGCAGGTCGGCGCCTTGTTCTGGAGCACGACCTTGGTGGTGCAGCGGTAGTTCTTGAAGTCGTACGGGCCGCCGCAGAGGTTCACCACCTGGTTCCCTTCCATCGCGCTGGTGCGCGGATAGACGGAATAGGGGCCGATGCCCGTCAGGTCATCCACGTCGAAGGCCAGCACCTTGCCCTCGGCATCCACGGCGAGGCGCGCGGTGATGCGGTGGTCGCGGGCGTGGATGTCGCTGGCGAAGGCCTCGAAGCGGTCGGCGATGAACTTCACCGGGCGGCCCAGGATGCGCGCCATGGCGGCGACGGCGACCTCATCCGGATAGACATGCACCTTGATGCCGAAGCTGCCGCCGACATCCTTGCAGATGACGCGGACATCGCCCTCCTCCAGACGGAGGTGCTTGGCGAAGACGCCCTGCATCATGTGCGGCGCCTGGGTGGAGTGATGCACGGTCAGCGTGCCATCGGCGCGGTTGTAGTCGGCGATGATGGAGCGCGGCTCCAGCGTCACGCCGGTGTGGCGGCCGGTGACGAAGCGGGCCTCCACCACCTTATGCGCCTGCGCGAAGGCCGCCGCGATGTCGCCGGTCTCGGCGGTGCGGGTGAAGACGAGGTTGTCGCCCAGTTCGGGGTGGATGACGACGGTGCCGGGCTCCAGCGCGGTTTCCATGTCGGTCTGCGCGGGGAGCGGCTCGAACTCCACCTGAAGCGCTGCGACACCATCCTCGGCGGCGGCGCGCGTCTCGGCGACGACGGCGATGATGGGCTCGCCCTGCCAGGTGGCGCGGTGGAGCGGCAGCGGGTGCTGGGGTGCCGACTTCATGCCCTTGAGGTGATCGAGCGTGGCCACCCATGGGTCGCAGACCTTGGCGAGATCGGGCCCGGTGAAGACGCGCACCACGCCGGGCACGGCCAATGCCGCGCTGGTCTCGATGGCGCCGATCCGGGCATGGGCGTGCGGGCTGCGCAGGAAGGCCGCGTGCAGCATGCGCGGCAGCACCACGTCATCCGTGTAGGTCGCGCGGCCCTGGACGAGCTTGGGCGCGTTCGGGCGCGGCACGGAGCGGCCGATGTAGGAATTCGGCAGATCCTCGCGCGAGAGGCCGATGGAGGCGGGGGTGATCTCGTTCATCGGCTTGCCTCCGATGACTGGAGCGCCGGCGCGGCGCGGAGGTCTGAATCGGCGGCCAGAAGTCGCGCCTTCAGCGTGTCTTCGACCGCATCCACGATGGCCTGGTAGCCGGTGCAGCGGCAGTAATTGCCCGAGAGATGCTCGCGGATTTCGGCGCGCGAGGGCGTGCCGCCATGCGCCAGGATATCGGCCGCCGTCATGATCATCCCCGGCGTGCAGAAGCCGCATTGCGCGGCATTGCGCGCCACGAAATTCGCCTGGAGGTCCGCCACCTCGCCGCTATCCGACAGGCCTTCGATGGTCACCACCTCGGCGCCATCCAGCGAAGCCGCCAGCACGAGGCAGCCGCGCACGATCTCACCATCCACCCGCACAGTGCAGGCGCCGCAGACGCCATGCTCGCAACCGGCATGGGAGCCGGTGAGGCCGAGGTCGAGGCGGAGAAAGTCGATCAGATGGCGGCGCGGTTCGACATGGCGCGTCACGCGCTCGCCATTCACGGTCAGCGTGATCATGCGGCGATCTCCGTCTCGGTCAGGAAGGCGGTGAGCACCCGCCCGGTCAGCACGCGGGCCAGATGGCGCTTCATTTCGGGCGGCCCGTGCAGATCCTGCGGCGGATCGAGGTCATCGGTGAGCGCGGCCTGCGCGGCGGCGATGGCTGCGGCGTCCAGCGCGCGGTCCTCCAGCGCGGCCGAGGCGCGGGCGGCCAGGACCGGGCCATTGCCCACCCCGAAATAGACCAGGCGCGGCGCCACCACGCGGCCACCTTCCAGGCGCAGCGCGACGGCCAAGCCTGCCATGGCGTAATCGCCCGAACGGCGCGCCACCTCCTGGATGGCGCTGCGGCGCTCCGTCAGCGGGATTTCCACGGCGGCAATGATCTCGCCCGGGTTCAGTGCCGTCTGCAGCAGGTCGGTGAAGAAGTCGCGCGCCGCAATGCGACGCTCGCCCGTGGCCGAGGCCGTCACCACCACCGCATCCAGCGCCACGATGCAGGCGGGCAATTCAGCCGCGGGGTCAGCATAGGCCAGGCTGCCGCCGATGGTGCCGCGGTTGCGGATGGCCGGGTGGGCGATCAGCGGCACGGCCTCGGTCAGCAGGGGGGCGTGGGCGCGGACCAGCGCATCGCGACCCAGCTCGGCATGACGGGTCAGCGCGCCGATCCGCAGCACGCCGCCGGTCACGGACACGCCGCGCAGTTCCGGGATGCGGGTGATGTCCACGAGGGTGCCGGGCTCGGAGAGCCGGAAAGCCAGCGTCGCCAGCAGCGTCTGCCCGCCCGCGATGATCTGCGCCGAAGCTCCGTGCTGCGCGAGCACCGACCAGAGGTCGGGCAGGCTCGCGGCGCGGACATAGCCCATGGCCGGCCACTTCATGAACGATTTCCCCAAATGAACTTATGAATCTGGTGTTGTTGATCGAATGATCACCAGCCCCCCTTCCCTGTCAAGCCGTCCCGGTTTCAGATGGGCGCAGCAAGCTGGAGGGAGCCCCGTGGAGGGCAGCATCACGCGCCGCAGGCTCGAGCCGGCGGCGCGGCGCGAGGAGATCATCCGCGCCGCCGTCCCCTATTTCGCCGAGGTCGGCTTCGGTGGGCCGACGCGCGACCTGGCGCAGCGGGCCGGCGTGACCCAGGCGCTGCTCTACAAATACTTCGCCAGCAAGGCCGAGCTGCGCGAGGCGGTGTTCGAGCGCGTCTATCTCGGCCGCATCGCGCCCCATTGGCTGGACGAGCTGCGCGACCGCGCGATCCCGCTCCGCGAGCGCCTCTGCCGCTTCTACGGCGACTACACCCGCGCCATCTTCACCTATGAGTGGATGCGTATCTTCATGTGGGCCGGCCTCGACGGCGATGCGCTGAACCGCCGCTACCTGGAACATGTCAGCGCCCTGTTGCTGGCGCCGATGCGCGAGGAGATCACCGCCGCGGCGGAGGGGCGCTGGGCGCCGGGCATGGAGGATTTGTGGAACCTCCATGGCGGCATCATCTATCTCGGCATCCGGCGGCATATCTACCATCTGCCGGTGCCCGACGACGTGACGCCCGTGATCGAGGCGGCGGTGGACCGCTTCCTGGGGCCGCTCAGCGGTTGAGGTCGGGCTCCACGCCCATACCGCGCAGCCGGCGCCGCAACTCGTAGAGCTGGTCGAGCAGCGAGAGCACCACGGGCAGCGCCTCCTCGTTCACCGCCATGTCGTCGCGCAATTCCAGGATCAGGCGCACGCGCTCGACGTCGAGCTCGGTGAAAACGAGCGTGCCGTCGCTGCGCTCGGGGCGGACATGGCCGTCGGCGATCCAGCCTTGCAGCTCTTCCAGGCGCAGCCGCGTGAAGCGGGCGCAGAGGATGTCGAGCGTGATCATGGCGCGGCCCCCAATCCGGACCTGGGGTCCTGAGCGTGCTCCGGCGTCCAGTCGCGCAGGAAGGCGCGCAGCGCCGCGTCGGTCGGCCCGATCACGACGCGCAAAGTCAGGAAGAGGTCGCCCGCCTCGCGCGCGCCATGGGCGGCGATGCCCTTGCCGCGCAGCCGGATCTGCCGGCCGGAATCGCTGTCCGCCGGCAGGGTGATACGCAGCGGGCCGCCGGGCGTCGGCACCAGCACCGGGCCGCCCAGGACCGCTTCCTTCAGCGTCACCGGCAGTTCCAGATGGAGGTCGAAGCCATCGCGCCGGAAGAGCTTGTCTTCGGCCACATCCAGTTCGATCAGCGCGTCGCCTGGCGGCCCGCCACTGCGGCCGGCACCGCCCTGGCCGCGTAGGCGCAGCACCTGGCCGGTCTCGACCCCGGGGGGGATCTTTACGCTAAGGCTTCGGCCATCCGGCAGGGTGAGCGTCTCGGTCGCGCCTTCCACCGCATGCAGGAAGGGAACGGCCAAGCGGTAGGATTCGTCGGATCCGCGGCGAGGGCCGGATTCGGCGCGGCGGCGCTGCTCGAAGATGTCGGCGAAGAGGTCCTCGAAGACCTCGGATTCCGGCCGCTGGCCGTAGCGGGCGCCGTATTTCTCGCCCGTCGGTTGCTCGGCATATTGGCGGTAGCTGCCGGCCGGGCGCTGCTCCTGGCCTTCGGCGTCGATCTCGCCGCGGTCGAAGCGGGCGCGTTTCTCCGGGTCGCTCAGCAGGTCATTGGCGGCGGATATGGCCTTGAAGCGGGCCTCTGCCTCGGGCTTGCCGGGATTGAGGTCCGGGTGGTGCTGGCGCGCCAGCTTGCGATAGGCGGCCTTGATCGCATCCGCCGAGGCGTCGCGCGCAACGCCCAGGGTCTTGTAGGGGTCTTCGGCCATGGATCGCTCCTTCAGGCCAGCAGGCTATCACCCATCGGCCGGGGGCACCCAGGGCAAGCGTGCCACCTCGATGCCGTCCTCGCGCAGGGCTTCGGTCTCGGCCTCCGTGGCCTCGCCATAGATGCCGCGCGGCTCGGCCTCGCCCTCATGGATGCGGCGGGCTTCCTTGGCGAAATCCTTGCCGAGATAGTCGCAGCTCTTCTCGATCTCCTGGCGCATGCGCTGGAGCAGGGCCACGACCTGCGCCGGCATGGGCCCGGCGGCGAGGCGCGGCGTCTGTGGGTCGGCCTCGGGGGCGGGAGGGGGGGCGGCCGGCTCCGGCGGCGCGGCGGCGCGGCCCTTCATGCCGCGGGTCTTGCGGATGGCAGGCGCCATCAGCGCCTTGCTCACCCGGGTGTCGCCGCAGGCCGGGCAGTCCACCAGACCGGCGGCGGACATGCGCTCATAGGCGGCGCTGTCCTTGAACCAGCTCTCGAATTCATGCGCGTTGTCGCAGCGCAGCGAAAAGCGAATCATCCCTTCAAACCTTCACCGGCCCTGCCGAGGTGGAGCCGGTCACGTGCATCAGACATGGGAAGCGCGGAAGCGATTGCGAGGGGGCGTCGCCTCAACCCGCGAGCAGCGCGTCGAGCTTGCCCGCGCGGTCGAGCGCCACCAGGTCGTCGGACCCGCCGATGGACTGCCCGTTGATGAAGATCTGCGGCACGGTGCTGCGCCCGCCCGAGCGTGCGATGGCGTCCTTGCGGGCCTGGCTGCCATGCGGCGCGTCGAATTCCTCGAAGCTCACGCCACGCCTGGTCAGCAGCGCGCGGGCGCGGTCGCAATAGGGACAGAAGGCGGCGGTGTAGATTTCAATCTTGGCCATGCGGCCAATACGCCGGGGAGGGGCCCCGCCGTCAAGCTGGTCAATGTCCCAGGGTGGCGAGCAGCAGCGCGGCAAGGCCGAGGAGCATGCCCAACGCGCCAGTCAGGGCAAAGAAAAAGCCTTTCCATTCCGCGCCATCCGCGCCGAAGAGCGGGCTGTTCTGCGTGGTGGGCCGAGTGCCGTCCACGTTGAAGCGATGTTCCGGGCGGCTGGTGACGAAGGCATCGAAGCCGGAGGCGGCCCCGCTTTGGTTTTGGAAGTTGCGCCCATCGAAGGGCATGGCACGTGCTCCATCCTGCTGCCGGCAGAGAATGGGCGGATGGGATTGATAAAAGCTTAAAGGGCGGGCCGCTCGATTCGCGGGTCCGGCACGCGCGCAGCGGCTAGGACCATGACCTCGGCCGCGCCCCCCTCCAGCAGCATGCGGGCGCAGGCATCGGCGGTGGCGCCGCTGGTCAGCACGTCATCCACCAGCAGCACGCGCTGCCCCCGCAGCCGCGTGACCGTGCCGGGTGCCAGGCCGAAGGCGCCTTCCAGCACCACCTCGCGCGCATGGGCGCCGAGCTCGCCAAGCGGCGCCGTGGCGCGCAGGCGGCGCAGCAGCAAGGGCGCATGCGGCTTGCCCGAGAGGCGGGCGAGGCGCGCGGCCAGCAGGGCCGCCTGGTTGTGCCGCCGCCGGAAGAGCCGCCAGCGATGCAGCGGCACCGGCACCAGAAGATCGGCCCGCCGCAGCAGATCCGCCCCCGCGCGGGCCATGTGCCGGGCGAGGGGGGCGGCCAGCTCGGTGCGATCGCGGTGCTTGAAGGGCAGGATCAGCGCCTTGGCGCCGGCATCATAGCGCAAGGCCGCGCGGGCCTGACTGAAGGCGGGCGGCGCGGTGACGCAGGCCTGGCACCACAGCGCCTCCAGATGCGGGATGCCGGCCCCTGCATGCGGAAAGGGCACGCCGCAGCGGTCACAGAGCGGCGCGGTGACGAAGGCGAGCCCGCCGAAGCAGGCGGGGCATTGCCCGCCCTGGACGCCCACCGGGGCCTCGCAGGTCAGGCAGCTGGGCGGCAGCAGCGCATCGAGGATGCCGCCGCCGACCATTTTGAGCAGACGCCCCGGCCGATTCAGACCTCCGCGCCCTGCGGCGCTGCGATCATCGGGCGGGGCCGCTACCAGGCGCCGAAGCGCGCATCGCCGTCGCGCGCCACCTCATGCACCAGGTCGATCTCCCAGGAGAGATAGGCGTGCATGGCGGCCTCGATGCCGGAATTCCGGTCATAGGGGCGCAGGTACCAATCCACGCAGGCCTCGTCCGGCGGGGTGGTGCGGTCGGAGGCGACCGGCAGTCCCGCCTGGCGCCAGGCGGCGAGGCCGCCTTCCAGAACCCGCGCGCCCGGGATATCGGCCGCACCCAGATGCGCGAGCCAGGGATCGGGCGACGTCACCACCACCGGGCCCGGAAGCGGTGGAATCCGCCCGCGCACCGCCCAGATGGAGCCGGGGATATGCCCGGCGCGGTGATGCATCGAGAGTGCCAGATTCACCACCGTGACACCCTTTTCGGCGGCCAGCGCCTCGGGTGTGACGGTCGGCAGCTGCGGCACTTCCGGCGCGACCGGCTTCCAGGGGCCGGTTTCCAGCGGGCCCTTGAGGGCGTCCTCAATCACGAAGACCTCCCACGCGCCCATCTGGCGCAGCCAGGCGCCGGACATGCGGGCACGGACCGTGTCGTCATCCGCCAGGATCACCCGGGCGCCGCGGACGGCAATCCATTGATCCGTCGCCTGCACCAGTTGGCCGCCCGGGGCGTGCCGGAAGCCCGGGATGTGGCCCGCCGCATATTCCTCGGCCGCGCGGACATCGAGGCCGTAGGTGCTCTGGCCCTCCTCGGCCAGCATCGCCTCGGCCGCCTTGCGGCTGATCAGCTTCACGCCATTCGCGGCGGCGAAGGCGCTGGCGCGTTGCAGGGCCAGCGCCGCGCTGGCGGGAGTCCCGGGCGCATAGCTGCGGGTCACGCCCCGCTCGCATTGGAAGCCGGCGAGCTCCCAGCCCATGGTGCCGTTGCGAAGAGCGACGATCCGGTTGGGCACGCCGGCGCGGCGCAGGCTTTCGGCGCCCATGATGCTGCGCGTGCGGCCGGCGCAGTTGATGACGATGGTGGTCTCGGGCTTCGGCACCAGGTCGCCGATGCGATAGGCCAATTCGCCGCCCGGGACGTTCACGGCGCCGGGGATGGTCATCTTCACGAACTCATCCATGGGCCGGCTGTCCAGGATCACCATGTCCAGGTCAGCCTCCTTCATGGCCTGCAATTCTGCGGGGTCCACGCTCTCCGTGCCGTAATGGTGTTCGGCCCATTCGCCGAAGGCCTTCGAGGGCACATGCACGCCGGTGAAGACGACGTAGCCCACCGCCGCCCAGGCTGGCGTGCCGCCCTCCAGCACATGCACGTCGCTGTAGCCGATGGAGGTGAGGTAGGAAGCGAGCTTGCCCGCATGCCCCTCGCCGCCATCCACGCAGACCACGCGGGTGGCCTTTCGCGGCAGCAGCGCGCGGGCGCGCAACTCCTTCTTGGAAAGCGGGCAGGGCACCGCCCAGAACAGGTGCCCATGGCCGAACTCCCCTTCCTCGCGCGCGTCGAGGATGGCGAGTTCGGATCCGGCGGAAATCCAGGCCTTCAGCGTGGCCGGTGCAATGCTGGACATCAGCCCGCCGTCGGCTTCATGAAGTTCTTGTTGTAGTAGGAGACCTCGCCGGTCTTGTCGTCGAAGGCGCGGCGGCCATCCAGCTTCTCCAGCGCCAGCCCGTACATGTGCAGGTGGCGGGTGGGCCGGTTGCCGGTGGTGTGGATGGAATGGATGTCCTCGGGCATCAGGCAGATGCCGCGGCCGGGCTCCACCATGATCTCCTCGCGCACGCGCATCTCGCAGCGCTCGGGGTTGGAGCCGTCATCCAGGCGGTCATAGACCTTGTTCAGCTCCTGCCCATCCACGGCGACGACCACGGCCCAGGTGGTGTGGTCATGCGGCTTGGTCTCGTTGCCGGGGTTCAGGGCGTTCAGATAGAGAGCGAAGCGGTTATTGTCCTCCTCGCGCAGCAGGTAGCGGTTGCTGCCTTTTTCGCCATTGGGCGGCGGCGGGAATTCGGCGCTGGGGAAGAGGTGCTCCTGGGCTGCGAGGTTCATCAGCTCGGCCTTGACGGCCTCCAGCGCCTCACGCGTGACGCCCATGCGCGCCTCGATCTCGCGCACGCGGCCGACGGCTGCGGCCACGGCGGCGGTGCGGGCCGCCTTCACATCCATGTTGTTCATCTGCATTCTCCCTCTCGGATCGGGAAACGATAGTCCCGCTTGCGCCCGAGTGCCACCGGTCGCAGATGAAGCTTATGGAAGCCGCCCCGGACATCTTCGACCGCCATCTGATGCGCCTCCGCCGGGAGCGCGCCGCGCCCCATGTGGGGCAGGTGGCCGCCATCCTCGAGGCGGCGGCCGAGATCCTGCTGGACCGGCTGGACGACACGACGCGCCGGTTCACCCGCGCGCTCGATCTCGGCGGGCGGGGCGTGGTGGCGCCCCGGCTCGCCGCGCGCGGCATTCCCTTCATCGTCTCGATGGACCTCGCCGCCGGCATGGCCGCACGGGCGGGAGGGATCGCCGTCGCGGGGGATGAGGAATGGCTGCCCTTCGCGCCCGAGAGCTTCGACCTCATCGTCGCCAATCTCAGCCTGCATGGCGTGAATGATCTGCCGGGCGCGCTGGTCCAACTGCGGCGGGCGCTCCGGCCCGATGGCCTGTTCCTCGCGGCATTGCCGGGTTTCGGCACGCTGCAGGGCCTGCGCGAGGCGCTGGCCGCGGCCGAGACGGAAACCCGCGGCGGCGTCTCGCCCCGCGTCGCACCCTTCGCCGACCTGCGGGACCTCGCCGGCCTGCTGCAACGCGCGGGCTTCGCCCTGCCAGTGGCCGACCAGGACCGCCTGCCCCTGGAATACCGGACGCCGATGGGCCTGATCGCAGACCTCCGCGCCGCCGGAGAAGGCAACGCGATCCGCGCCGCAGACCGCCGGACGCCGCCGCGGGTCTTGTTTCCCCTGGCTTTCGCCCGCCTGGACCTCGCGATGGAGCTGCGCCTCCTGGTGATGACCGGCTGGGCGCCGCATGAGAGCCAGCAAAAGCCCGCCCGCCCCGGCAGCGCCGATACCCGCCTGGCCAAGGCGCTCGGCACCCGGGAATACAAGACCGGCGATAAAGCGGGTTGAACCTTCCGCGCCTCGCGCGCATCTTAGTCTCTGTTTCAACCCCCGATCGGTCAGCTTCCACACATGGAAAACTCGGGCGGAGAGTCCCGCCGCATCACGCGCCATGCGCCAGAGGATTTCGAGGGCGCGCGCCGGGCCGGCGCGTTGGCTGCCGCATGCCTGGACATGATCACCCCGCATGTCCGCCCCGGTGTGACCACCGGCGCGCTCGACCAGCTTTGCCACGATTTCATGCTGGCGCATGGGGCCGTGCCGGCCACGCTGGGCTATCGCGGCTACACCAAATCCTCCTGCATCTCGATCAACCACGTGGTCTGCCACGGCATCCCGGGCGAGCGCAGCATCGCCGAGGGCGATATCCTCAACATCGACGTGACTGCCCTGCTCGATGGCTGGCATGGCGACACGAGCCGCATGTATGCCGCGGGCGAGATCAGCACCAAGGCGCGGCTGCTGATGGACGTGACCTATGAGGCGATGATGCGCGGCATCGCGGCGGCCCGGCCCGGCAACACCTTCGGCGATATCGGCCACGCCATCCAGGCCTATGCCGAGAAGCACCGCTTCTCCATCGTGCGCGACTTCTGCGGCCATGGCATCGGCCGCAAGTTCCACGAGCCGCCCAACGTGCTCCATTTCGGCCGACCGGGCGAAGGCCCGAAGCTCGCACCCGGCATGTTCTTCACCATCGAGCCCATGGTGAATGCCGGCCGGCCCGAGGTGAAGATCCTGGATGATGGCTGGACGGCCGTGACGCGCGACCGCAGCTTGTCCGCGCAGTTCGAGCACATGGTCGGCATCACCGAGACCGGCTGCGAAATCTTCACGCTCAGCCCGGGCGGGATGCACAAGCCGCCTTATGCCGTGCCGGGCTGAGCGTTGATTTCTGCCGCCCTCAAGCGCCGGGCGGCGGCTCCGCCGCCTTGGCTTCGCCCCGGGGCTGCCGCGCTGGGGCTGCCGCGCTGGCGGCGAGGTCGGTCTGGGCGCGCCGGCCGCCTTGCGGCCGGATTTCCGTGAGGCGGTATCCGTTCTTTGGTGGGCTCGCTTGACCCGGCGGCGTGGCCTGTCCGAGGCGCGCGGCCTCTTCGATCCCGCCCCCGCCGCGGCCACGCCTGTCGGCGTGGAGGGCCATCGCGGCCGGATGCGGCAGAAGCTGCTCGAGGGGGGCGCGGACGGCATTCTTGACCATGAACTGATCGAGATGCTCCTCTTCCTAGCCCTGCCGCGCCGCGACACCAAGCCCATCGCCCGCGCCATGCTGGCCCGCTTCGGCAGCTTCGCCGATGCGCTGGGCGCGCCCACGCAGGAACTCCGAGAAATCGACGGCCTGGGCGATGCCGGGATCGCCGCGCTCAGGACCGTCCAGGTGGCCGCCCTTCGCCTGGTCCAGGCGCCGCTGCGCAACCAGCAGGTGCTCAACAACTGGGACCGGCTGATGGAGTATCTCACCGCCGTCATGGCGCGGGAGCGGGTGGAGCAGTTTCGCGTCATCTTCCTCGATGCCAAGAACCGCCTCATTGCCGATGAGGCGCAGGCCCGCGGCACGGTGAACCACACGCCCGTCTACCCGCGCGAGGTGGTGAAGCGCGCCCTCGAACTCCACGCGACGGCCCTGATCCTGGTGCACAACCACCCCTCGGGCGACCCGACGCCGAGCCGCGCCGATATCGAGATGACGGCCGAGGTGAAACAGGCGGCCGGGGCATTGGGCATCACCCTGCATGACCATGTGATCATCGGGCGCGAGCAGCAGCTCTCCTTCCGCCGGGAAGGGCTGCTTTAAGGCAGGCTGGCCGCGAAGCTGCGCAGTCGCGCCGCGATCACCTCCGCCACCGCCTGGACCGCCGCATGGCGCGGGAAGCGCGCGCGCCAGACGATGCG
Organism: Acetobacteraceae bacterium; assembly: GCA_027488195.1. Taxonomy (GTDB): domain Bacteria; phylum Pseudomonadota; class Alphaproteobacteria; order Acetobacterales; family Acetobacteraceae; genus Roseococcus. The sequence continues at coordinate 22,129 of JAIYCD010000238.1, forward strand.
GATGGTGCGCCCCGCGCCCTCGGTCAGGGGCTTCAGGATAATTCCCGCATCCTGCGCCACGCCGGCGGCCAGGCCCGGCACCAGCGTCGTCCCGTAGCCGGCCGCCACCATGTTCAGCAAAGTCGGCAGGCTGGCGGCGCGCAGTGTGCCACCCAGCGCGCCGCGATGGCCGCATGCCTCAAGCGCCTGCTCCCGCAGGCAATGCCCGTCGGCCAGCACCAGGATGTCCCGCGCCAGATCCGCCTGGCTGACGCGCGCTTCGCCGGCCAGCCTGTGGTCCGGCGGCAGGGCGGCCAGGAAGGGCTCCTCGAACAGCGCCTGGCTTTGCCATTCCAGCCCCTCCGGCTCGGTGGCCAGCAGCGCCGCGTCCAGCTCGTGGCGCTGCAGCCGATCGAGCAGCAGGGCCGTCTGATCCTCCCAGGGTTCGAGGTCGAGCCGGGGCAGCGCCTCGCGCAGCGGGCCAAACACCAGCGGCAGCAAATAGGGTGCCAGCGTCGGAATGACACCCAGGCGCAGCCGCCCCGCCAAGGGGTCGCGCAGGCCGCGCGCCACGTTGAGGATGGCATCCGCCTCCGCCACCGCGCCGCGCACGTGACCGAGCAACCGGGCGCAGGCCTCGGTGGGCGTGACGCCCTTGTTGCCGCGCTCGAACAACGCCACGCCCAGTTGCTCCTCCAGTTTGCGCAGCTGGACGGAGAGTGTCGGCTGGCTGATGCCGCAGGCCTCGGCCGCCAGGCCGAAATGGCCATGCTCGGCAAGGGCGAGGAGGTAGCGCAGGTCACGCAGGTTCATGGTGGGAATTCACAGTGATAGTTTTTGTCTATCGAACAGGTTGAATGAATTGACTGGAATTCAAGGCCCGCCCCCCGCTAGCGTTCGCGCCGTCGGGAAGAACGTCGGGGAAAGGGGCCCAAGCCCGCCTCGCGCTGACCGCGTGACACGTAACGTAAAGCTCGGAGAGAAACATGGACGGAAATGCAGCGCCCAGCGGCGGCAAATGCCCCGTGATGCACGGCACGCCCCGAAACACGGCCTATGCCGGCCGGTCCAACAAGGATTGGTGGCCGAAGCAACTCAACCTCAAGATCCTCCACCAGAACACCGCCGAGCTGAACCCGATGCCCCAGGGCTTCAGCTATGCCGAGGCCTTCAAGAAGCTCGACATCGAGGCGGTGCGCCGTGACCTGCATGCGCTCATGACCGACAGCCAGGATTGGTGGCCGGCCGATTACGGGCATTACGGGCCCTTCTTCATCCGCATGGCCTGGCACAGCGCCGGCACCTACCGCATCGGC
>JAIYCD010000264.1 GCA_027488195.1 Acetobacteraceae bacterium
CGTCATAAAGCTCGGTCGGGATAGTCTGCAGCCGCGCCAGCACGCAGATGACGACGAAGGGCGTGTATTTCCACACATTCAGCAGGATGGCCGAGAGCATCGCCATGTCCGGCGTGGAGAGCCAGGCAATGTTCTCCGAGATGAGCCCCGCGCTCAGCAGCGCGTGGTTCACGATGCCAATTTCGGAGTTGAAGATCCAGCGCCAGTTCAGCGCGATGACCACCGTGGGCACGATATAGGGAAACAGCAGCAGCCCGCGAAAGACGGCCATGCCCGGCAGCGTCAGGTTCAGCAGCAGCGCGAGCGCGACCCCCAGCACGGTCTGGAACAGGATGGACCATCCGGTCCAGACCAGCGCCTGGCGGAAGCTGTCCCAGAAGAGCGGGTCGTCGAAGATGCGCTCGAAATTCTCGAGACCCACCCAGAAGATGTCGTCGGGGCGGAGCGGGTTGTAGGCGTAGAAGGCCATCCGCACCGCCTCGACCACCGGCCACACCATGAACAGCGCGGCCGTGGCGATGAAGGGCAGCATGAACAGGATCCCGACCTGGCGGTCGGAGACGGTGAAGCGGCGCCTGTCGGGCGCCGCGGGCCGGGTTCCTGCCATGCCTCAGCGCGCGAGCATGCGGGCGTTGTCGCGGCGGATGCCCTCGAACTGGCGCTGGCCCCATTCGACTGCGGTCTTGGGCGCCTCGTTGTTCAGCAGCATGCGCTGCACCGCCTGCGCCCAGACGCTGCGGCCATGCGCCACACCCGCCAGCGGGTTCACGCCGCGCTTCTGCTCAAGGCCCGTGTTGCAGGCATGCGGCACGCTGTCCTTGAAGATAACATCGAGCGAGCGGCGCTTGGACTGGTAGAAGGGATGCGCGAGCATCGCCGGCGCGCTCGCCACGTCCTTGAAGACGGGTCCCACATTGGGCATCAGGCTCTGGCTGTAGCGCACCATCCAGTCCACGCTGTTGGAGACATACGCCACGGCCTCCTTCGTCTCGCGGATGAAGGGGTTGTCGCGGCGGGGGATGATCCAGCCATTGATGTCCGTCCAGGACCAGCGCGCGCCTGTGCGGGGATGGGCCGGGTTCAGGTAGTATTCCATGTTGTTGAACAAGGCCGGAGTTTCCTCCGCCGCGCGACCCATGGTGCGGCCCCAATAGGCCGACATGGCGGTGCGGCCGGCGACATGCTGGTCCACCACCTGCAGGAAGCTGAACTCGACGGCCGAGCGCGGCATGGCAGGCTGCAGGCGGCGGATCATCTCGAAGGCCTCGACGGTGGCGGGGCTGTCGAACACCGTCTTGAAGTTGTCCCGCGTGTCCCAAGTCAGGCCGCCGGCCTGCCAGATGAACTGCGTGATGTGGTAGTCGGCGCAGAGGTTGCGCCCGAGCGCCATGGTGTAGCCGGACATGCCGGGCTTACGCTCCGCGATGGTGCGCGCGGCATTGGCGAACTGGTCCCAGTTCCAGGCGCCGGGGTCACCCAGGCCCAACTCGTCGATCACGTCCTTCTGTACCACCAGCAGGCAGGGCTGATGGTGGACGGGAACGGCGTATTGCACGCCCTTCCAGGCGCCGAACTGCTCCAGGGTGAAGCCGTCCACCAGGCGCTCCTGGGCGCGGATGGCGCGGTTCACATCCTCCACGGGCTCTAGCAATTCCTCGGCGGCGAGCTGGTAGGCGATCGGGCTTTCCACGCTGATGAGCGCGGGCGGGCGGCGGGCGGCGAGGTCCGTCGTCAGCTTCACCGTGACGCCGTCCCAGGGGATCTGCTCCACCTCGAAGCGGATATTGGCGTTGTTGCGCTGCGCCCATTCGTTCATCCCCTGGACGAAGACGCCGCCATAGGGGCCGGGCTCGCCCCAGACGCGCGCGACGCGCACGCCGCCCTGCGCGAGGGCGGGCGCCGCGAGGCCGCAGGCAACCGCCATGCCGCCCACGCCCTGCATCAGATGCCTGCGGGAAGTGCTCATCGGACCGTCTCTCCCTTTGCGCGGGCCTCTCTCGGGCCTGCTGCGTCGTTGTCGGAACCAGTTGCCGCCGGAAGCAATCGGGCCGGCGGAATGCCCGTGTCGCTACAGGTTCCTGGGCGCGTAGCGCGCGAAGCGGACATCGGCCGTCTTCTCATGGGCCAGCATTCCCTCCTCCCGGCAGATGCGGCCCATGACGGGCGCGACCCGGCGCGAGGCTTCGTCGGTAAGGCGCTGCCAGGTGACGGTCTTGATGAACTTGCCGACCCACAGCCCGCCCGTGTAGCGGCCCGCCCGGCCCGTCGGCAGCGTGTGGTTGGTGCCCACGCCTTTGTCGCCATAGGCGACGGTGGATTGCTCGCCCAGGAACAGGCTGCCGTAGTTGGTGAGGCGGCCCAGATACCAGTCGTCGCGTGCAGTCTGCACCTCGAGGTGCTCGGGCGCGTATTCGTCGCTGACGGCGGCGGCCTCCTCGTCGCTGTCCACCACGATGACCTCGCCGAACACCTCCCATGCCTTGCCGGCTACGGCGGCGGTGGGCAGCGTCTCGAGTTGCAGGGCGATCTCGGCCAGCACCTTCTCGCCGAAACCGCGTGAGGTGGTGACGAGCCAGGCCGGGCTGTCCGGCCCGTGCTCGGCCTGGCCCAGCAGGTCGGTCGCGACCAGCGCGGGGTCGGCGCTGTCATCGGCGATGACCATGATCTCGGTCGGGCCGGCCAG
>JAIYCD010000287.1 GCA_027488195.1 Acetobacteraceae bacterium
CGGCACCAGCAGCAGCGCATAGCCCGCCATGACCAGCACCAGCAGGGGCGGCGCGGCCGGGCGCTCGGGCCGCTCAAAGGCCGGCCCGCGCGGCACCAGCAGCAGCGCGCCGCAAAGCCCCATCAGCAGCGCGACCGTCGTGGGAAAGGCGCGCGGACCCAACGGATCGGCCGCGAAGGGCACGACGAGCGACTGCGCGGACCAGATCGCGAGCGCCGCCAGGGCCAGCAGGACAAGCCCAAGCAGGCGCCCGGCGGTCATTGTGTCTGCGTCACCAGCCCGACATCGCGCGCGAGCTGCCGGAATTCGGCCGTGCGGCGCTTGGCGAGTTCGGCATATTCGGTGCCGACTAGGTTGAACTCGAAGAGGCCCTGCGCCGCGCGCGCCTCGGGCCAGGCGGGGTTGGCCTGCAGGCGGCGCAGCGCGTCCACCCAGAAGTTGTAGGCGGCGTCGGGCATTTGCGGCGGGCCGTAGAAGCCGCGCACGATGGGCCAATCCACTTCCACACCCTGCTCTCGCGCCGTTGGCACATTGGCCAGCGCGCCGGTGAGGCGCTGCGCCGAGAGGACCGCGAGGAGCCGGATCTCGCCCGCCTCGAACTGGCCGCGCACCTCGGAGGCGTCGCCCGGAAACACCTGGATATGGCCGCCCAGAAGGGCCGCCATGGACTGCCCGCCACCCTCGAAGGGCACGTAGCGCATGCGGCGCGGGTCGGCGCCGGCCGCGCGGGCGATGAGCGCCGCCTTGTGCCAGTCCTGGCTGCCCACGGCGCCGCCGGCCCCCATCGGCACGCTGGCCGGGTCGGCGCGGAGTGCGGCCATCAGGTCTGCGAGGCTCTGGAACCGGCTGTCCCGCCGCACGGCGATCACACCGTAATCCGCGCCGATGGCGCCGATCCAGCGCACGTCATTCTCGGCGAAGCGGCCGAAGCGGCCCTGCGCCATGTTCACCCAGGAGCCGGTGGAGACCGCCACGATCACATTGGCATCGGCGCGGCGCTGCGCGTTGATGTGGTTGATGGCGACCGCGCCGATGCCGCCCGGCATGTTCTGCGTGCGGATCGGCTGGGTCACGATGCCCGTCTCGTTCAGCATGCGCGTCGTCAGCCGGCAGGTCAGGTCGAAGCCGCCGCCGGGTGCGGCGGGCGCGATGCATTCCGGGTTCTGCGGCGTGAAGCCCCCCGTTGTCCCCTGGGCCTGCGCCAGCATGGGCAATAGCGCCGGGGCAGCCAGGAGCGCGCGACGTTGCATCAGAGATATTCCCCCTGCGGGGCGGTTCGGTCACGAAACGTTTCCGCGCCTGCCAGCCCGCCACTCAGCCCCGCTTTGGTGCTGGATTCGGCGGGCGGTTGCAAGGGTTCTGAACGGAGGATGCGGAGGTGCGGCTTCCTGCACAGCAGGGCGCTACCGCATGAAAGCGCGCGCAGCCGTGTCGATCGGGTTCAGGCCTTCGCGACCTCCACGGCCAGGCTCTCGAAGCCCTTGCCGAGGGCCTGGGTGTTCAACCAGGCCGCCACCGGCGCCACGAAACTGTCTTCCTCGAGCCGGCTCTCGCCAGGATTGGCCGCGCTGCTGCCATGCCGCGCGCCGGAACCCTTTTTCTCACCGCTGATATCCGGCTCCTCCAGGGCCACGAGCTTCGATTCGCCCGGCTGGCCGGGTTTGCGAAAAAGCCGAAGCTTCTCGCCGTCGATCACGGCGACTGTCGCGCCCACTGCCAGCAGCATGTTGTGAATCCTCGTTGCGGGCGGATAACGGGACGGGCGGACCGAGGTTGGCTGCCCATCTCGGCCCGCTCACGCCAGCACGCGGTCCACCCGGTCCCGCAGGCGATACCAGCCGCCGACGATCGGCAGGAACCAGTCCGGATTGCCGTCATAGAAGGCGCGCGTCGGGAAATGCAGGCTGTCCAGCGCGAAGCCCTCATTGGCCGCACCCGCGATCTTGAGCGCGGCGTTGTGCCCCATCCAGCTCGCCATCGCGACACCGCTGCCCTGGCAGCCGGCCGCGTAATGCACGCCATTCTCCACGCCCAGATGCGGCAGGTAGTCGAAGGTGAAGGCGACATTGCCGGTCCAGGCATGGGTGATGCGGACGTCCTTCAGTTCAGGCAGCACCTCGATCATCATGGCGCGCAGCCTTGGTGCGGCTTCCTCGGCCGTGCTCGGCCCGAAGCTGGAGCGGCCGCCCCAGAGGATGCGCTTTCCGTCCGGCGAGGGGCGGTAGTAGTTCAGCACGCGCTTGGTGTCGCTGATCATGTGCCGCTTGGGGAAGATCCTGCTGATCCGCTCCTCGCCCAGCTCCTCGGTCGCTATGATATAGCTGCCGATGGGCATCAGGCGCTTCGTCAGCCAGGGCATGGGCCCGCCGCGGCTGTAGCCGTTGGTCGCCATCAGCACGGCATCGGCCCGCATCTCGCCCCGCGTGGTGACCAGGCGGAAGCCGCCCGCCTCCTTCACCGTCTCATTCACACGCACCTGGTCCACGAGATGGGCGCCCGCGCGCTCGGCCGCGGCGGCCAGGCTGCGGGCGTATTTGCCCGGATGCAGGCTGCCCGTGCCGGCAGCGTACATGCCGCCGTAATAATGGTCGGTCGCCACGAAATCGCGCACGCCGTCCTTGGGGATCATGCGCGCCTCATCGCCGCTGATCTCCTCGATGCGGGCGCGGTTGCCGGCCAGTGTGGCCAGGTGCTTGGGCGTATAGGCGCCGACGAAGCGGCCGCTGCGCACATAGTCGCATTCCAGCCTTTCGCGCTCGATCAGCTCCTCGATGAAGGGGAAGCTGGCGCCGCAAGCCTTCATGATCTCCATCGCCCGCGCCGGGCCGTGGATTTTCTCCAGCGGCCCCCGGGCCACCTTCAGCCCGCCCGAGACCATGCCGCCATTGCGCGAGGAGGCGCCCCAGCCGATGCGCTCGGCATCCAGCACCGTGACCTCATGGCCGAGGCGGCGCAGCGTGAGCGCCGCCGAAAGCCCGGTATAGCCGCCGCCCACGATGGCGACGCGCGAGCGCTCGGGCAGGTCTGCCTCACGCGTGGGCGGCTCGGCCGCTTCCCACCAATAGGGTTTGGCCTGGAATCCGGGGGCGAAGATGCGATCGCTCATGGCATTGCCCAAGGCTTCGGCATGCGGGGTCTCCGTTGCTGCGCGCGGAGCGTGGCACGGGCTTGCCGCATCGCGAAAGGGCCACCCATGCGGTTGACGCGTTGGCGAGGCCGCGTGAGCATCGGCACCTCACAAAGGTCGAGGGCCGGCTTGAACGCGGATATCATCTTCACTGGCGGCCACGTTTTCCGTGGCCTGCAAGGCGGCATGGCCGAGGGGCTGGCCGTCTCCGGCGGCAAGGTGATGGGGGTTGGTTCGCGCGCCGAAATGGAGGCGCTGGCCGGGCCGGCGACACGCAGGGTTTCGCTGGAAGGGCGGCTCGCCATCCCTGCCTTCCACGAAGCGCATATGCATCTGCTGCCCTATGGCCTCGGCCTTTCCATGGTGAATCTCCGCGCCGAGGAAGTCCGCACGCTGCAGGAAACCCGCCGCCGCCTGAGCGAAGCGGCGGCCAGGACGCCCAAGGGCCAATGGGTCATGGGCTGGGGCTATGATCACGGCGCGCTCGACATCGGCCGCCACCCGACGGTGACCGAGCTGGATGCGGCCGTGCCGGACCATCCGCTGCTCATCATGCGCACCTGTGGCCATATGGGCGTCGCCAACAGCGCCGCACTCCGCGCCGCCGGCATCGGCCACAACACGCCCGATCCCGAGGGCGGCGTGATCGAGCGCCGGGGCGGCGCGCTGACGGGGCTGATCCAGGAACGCGCCCTCAGCCTGATCAAGGCCGCAATGCCCGAGCCCGATGAGACGCGCATGGTGGACGCGATCGAGGCCGCCGGCCGCCGCCTCGCCTCGCTCGGCTTCGCTTCCGCCACCGACATGAATGTGGGCATGAGCTCCGGCATGGCCGAGATCGCGGCCTTCGAGCGCGCGGCGCGCGATGGACGCTGCCTGCAACGCATGTGGCTGGTGCTGGCCGGCAACCCCGAGGGCATCGCGGCTTCGGCCTGGGAGGGCGGCCTGCGCCCCTGGCTGCCCGGCGACGACCCGGATGCGGCACTCCGCTGGGGGGCGGTGAAGGTCTTCGCCGATGGCAGCGCGGGCGGGTTGACGGCGGCGTTTTTCGACCCCTACGCGCAGGGCGGCACCGGCGTCTTCACCTTCCCGACCGAGACCATCCACGCCCTGCTGGAGACATACCACAACCAGGGCTGGCAACTCGACATCCACGCCATCGGCGATGCCGCGATCGAGCAGGTGCTGACCGGCATGGAAGCGGCCGGTGCCACGCCCGACCGCCGCCACCGCATCGAGCATTGCGGCTTCGTGACGCGCGACCAGCGGCGGCGCATGAGGGCCCGCGGCATCCTGCCCGTGCCGCAGCCGGTCTTCATGTATGAATTCGCCGATCTCTACCTGCGCAATCTCGGCCTGCCGCGCACCGAAGCCGCCTATCCCATGAAGACCTGGCTGGCTGAGGGGCATCACCCCTCCGCCTCCTCCGACGCGCCGGTCTCCACGCCCGATCCCTTCGTGAACCTCTTCACCATGGTCACCCGCAAGACCAACCAGGGGACGGTGTTCGGGCCGGAGGAGCGGCTGAGCATCCAGGAAGCGCTGCATTGCTACACCTGGTGCGGCGCCTACAGCTCCTTCGCGGAGGGCAGCCGCGGCACGCTGGAGCCGGGGATGGATGCCGACATCGCCATTCTTTCGCGCGACATCACCGCCATCGCGCCCGAGGAATATCAGAGCGTGACCTGTGACGTGACGCTGCGCGGTGGCATCGCCATCCATGACCGGCATGATGAGTTCAGGCGGGGGGAATTCGCCTGATGCTGCGCCATGCCCTGACCCGCATCGGCCTCGCCATCCCCGTCCTTTTCGGCGTGCTGCTGATCGGCTTCCTGCTGATGCAGGTGGTGCCGACCGACCCCGCCACCGTCCGCGCCGGCCCCCAGGCCACCGCCGAGATCGTTGCCGCCATCCGCACCGAGCTTGGGCTGGATGAGCCGATCTGGGTGCAGTTCGGCATCTATCTGGGCCGCCTCGCGCAGGGCCACCTCGGCGTCTCCATCATCAACAACGTGCCGGTCACGCAGGAGCTGGGTGCGACAATTGGCCCGACGATGGAGCTGATGTTCGCCTCGCTCCTCTGGTCCATCCCGACGGGGATCTTCCTCGGCACCATCGCCGCCTATTGGCGGGGCTCGCTGCTCGACAAGTTCATCATGGCGATCAGCGTGGCCGGAGTTTCCGTTCCGGTCTTCTTCCTGGGCCTCGTGCTGATCTGGTTCGTGGGCTTCCAGTGGCAGTTGCTGCCCTTCACCGGGCGCGGCGGGCCGCTTTGGAGCATGGACGGCATCAGGGCCATCATCCTGCCCGCGATCACGCTGGGCGGCGTGCTGGTCGGCCCCGTGGCGCGGATGACGCGCACGGCCGTGGTGGACACGCTCTCGGCCGATCATGTCCGCACCGCCCGCGCCAAGGGCCTGGCGGAGCATCTGGTGGTGCTGCGCCACGCGCTGCGCAATGCGCTGATCCCGGTGGTGACGCTGATCGGGTTGCAGATCGGCTTTCTTCTCGGCGGCGCGGTGGTGACCGAGACCATCTTCTCCTGGCCCGGCGTGGGCCGGCTGGCCGTCGGCGCCATCCTCTCGGCCGATTTCCCGATGGCGCAGGGCACCATCATCGTGCTCAGCGCCGGCTTCATCCTGATCAACCTGACGGTGGACCTGCTCTACGCCGTGCTCGACCCGCGGGTGCGGCAGTCATGAGCGCCACGACCGTGACCCCGCCGTCGGATGGCCGGAGCGCCGAAGGGCGCGGAGGCCTGAATCCGCCGGCTACTCCCGAAGCGCCGCGCCGGCCCTCGCCCATCCGCATGCTGATGCGCGACACGGGTGGCGCCATCAGCCTGTTCTTCGTGCTGCTGATCATCGCGGCCGCGCTGCTGGCGCCCTGGCTCGCGCCGCGTGATCCCTTCGAGACCGACCTGATGGCGATCATGCAGCCGCCTTCGGCCGAATACTGGTTCGGCACGGATGGGCAGGGGCGGGACATCCTGGCGCGCATGCTCTATGGCCTGCGCGTGACGCTGGGGATGGGCCTCGCCTCGCTCATCGTGGGCGGCGTGCTGGGGGCCCTCATCGGCTTCGTCGCCGCCTTCTACAAGCGCGTGGACGGGCTGCTCATGCGCCTCATGGACATGCTGCTGAGCTTCCCGGCCATCCTCTTCGGCCTGGCACTCGCCGCCATCTTCGGCCCCGGCCTGACCTCGGTCATCATCGCGCTGGCCATCGCGACGGTGCCGCTGATGGCGCGGATCGTGCGCAGTTCGGCGCTCGTGGTGATGGGCCTCGACTATATCGAGGCGGCGCGGGCCATCGGCATGAGCGATGCGCGGCTGATCCTGCGGCACTTGGCGCCGAACTGCCTCTCGGCGATCTTCGTCTTCTCCACGCTGCGGCTTGGGCAGGTGATCCTGCTGGGCTCGGCGCTGTCCTTCCTCGGCCTCGGCGCGCAGCCGCCCATGGCGGAGCTGGGGGCCATGGCGGCGCAGGGGCGCAATTTCCTGTTCATCGCGCCGCATATCAGCGTGATACCCTCGCTCGGCATCTTCGTGATCGTGCTCGCCTTCAACCTGCTGGGGGATGCGCTGCGCGACGCGCTCGACCCCCGGCTTCGCATTTGACGGGTCCGATCGTCCCGGCCACTTCGCCGGGGCGTGAATCGGCCCCGCAACTTTAGATGGAGAATCCACGCATGCTTCGCACTTGGAAACGCGCCGCGCTGGGCGGCCTCGCCGTCCTCGGCCTCGCGGTCACGGCTGAGGCGCAGACCCAGCCGCGCAACCAGATCACCATCATGCGCGAGATCGACAGCGACCGTTACGACCCGCACCGCTCCACGGCGCTGGCGGCCGGCGAAGTGCTGACCATGATGAGCGACACGCTGGTCAGCATGGATTTCGACATGCGGACCATCCAGCCCGGCCTCGCCGCCCGGTGGGAGGTCTCGCCCGACGGCCTGACCTACACCTTCCACATGCGGGAGGACGTGACCTTCTGCGACGGCAAGCCCTTCACGGCGGCCGACATGGCCTTCAGCCTGAACCGCTGGATCGGCCGCACCACGCCGCGCGTGGTCTCGCCCGTCGCCTGGCGCGCCGGCAATGTGAAGGAAATCCGCGCGACCGGCCCGCACACGCTGGTCTATGAGCTGAACGAGCCCTTCGGCGAATTGCTCTCGCAGCTGACCCTCTTCTTCGGCTCCGCGCTGGACCCCGCGACGGTCGAGCGCCTGGGCGACAATTTCGGCGTGCAGGGCTTCAACGGCACTGGCCCCTATTGCTGGGGCAGCTGGACGCCACGCAACGAGATGGTGCTGACGCGCCACCCGAATTACCGCTGGGGCCCGCCCAGCATGGAGAACCGCGGCCCCGCCCATGTCGAGCGCATCGTCTGGCGCGTGATCCCCGAGGCCGCGGCCCGCGTCGCCGCCCTCCAGGCCGGCCAGGCGGATGTGACCAACTACATCCCCGAAGCCTTCTGGGACGCGATCCGCCGCGTGCCCACGGTCACCATCTCCCAGCAGCCCAACTACTTCTGGGACTTCTTCATGGGCTTCAAGGTGGACAAGCCCGTGGTGAGTGACGTGGCCATCCGCCGCGCCGTGCACCAGGCGGTGAACCGCGAGGGCCTGGTCCGCGCCGTCTGGTCCGGCCATGCCGAGGTCGCGCGCAACATCATCAACCCCCGCGCCGTGGATTATGACGCGCAATCCGACGCCATGGTCCCCGCCTTCGACCAGGCCGCCGCCCGCCGCACCCTGGATGAGGCCGGCTGGCGCATGGGCACCGATGGCGTGCGCGTGAAGGACGGCCAGCGCGCCACCTTCCTGCTCTATGGCATCAATACGCTGGCCAACCAGCGCTCGGGCGAGATCATCCAGCAGGCGCTGCGCCAGGTCGGCATCGAGATGCGCATCCAGCTGTTTGACGCGACCGTCGCCTGGGGCCGGCTGGCCACGCAGGAATTCGACGCCTTCTTCCTGAGCTACCCCTACCTCTCCGCGACCGATGCGCTGAACCTCTATTGGCACAGCCGCAACCGGCCGACGCCCAACCGCATGAACTGGGCCAACCCGCAGACCGACGCCTGGCTGGAAGGGGCGCGCCGCGCCATCGACCCGGCCGAGCGCGCGACGCTGGCCGCCAACATCCAGCGGCAGCTGGCGCAGGAAGCGCCCTGGCTGACGCTGGCGCGCAGCCAGATGATGGTCTTCGCCAACCAGCGCGTGACGGGCGCGCGGGCGCATGGCCTCTACGGCATCGGCATCTACAAGGGCCTGGATCTGAGGGTGCGCTGAACATGACAACCACGCTCATCAAGAACGCCGATCTCGTCGTCGCCTGGGACGAGAGCGAGAAGCGGCACGCCTACCTCCCCGGCGGCGATGTCGCCTTCGAGGATGGCGTGCTGCGCTTTGTCGGGCGCGGCTATGAGGGGATCGCCGACGAGGTGATCTCGGGCTCGGGCATGATGGTCATGCCGGGCCTCGTGAACATCCACTCGCACCCGACGAGCGAGCCGATGAACAAGGGGCTGATCGACGAGATCGGCAGCCCCGGCCTCTACAACTCCTCGCTCTATGAGTTCATGCCGATCTTCCGTTCGGACGCCGAGGCGGTGCCGGATTGCGTGCGCGTGGCGCTGTCCGAGTTGCTGCTCTCCGGCGTCACGACGCTGGCCGATCTCTCCATGGCCCATCCGGGCTGGCTCGACCTGCTGGCCGAGGCGGGGATGCGCGTCTGCATCGCGCCCATGTTCAAATCGGCCAAGTGGTTCACCAAGAACGGCCACGTCGTCGAATATGAATGGGACGAGGCCGCCGGCGTGAAGGCGATGGAGGAGGCCTTCGCCCTCATCCAGCGCGCGGAACAGCACCCGAGCGGGCGCCTCTTCGGCATGGCCTGCCCGGCGCAGATCGACACCTGCGCGCCCGAGCTTCTCCGCGACAGCCGGGCCGAGGCCAAGGCGCGCGGCCTCTCCTGGCAGATCCACGCGGCGCAATCCGTGGTGGAGTTCCACGAGATCACCCGCCGCCACGGCTTCACCCCCATCCAATGGCTGCACGAGATGGGGCTGCTGGATGAGCGCGCCGTGATCGGCCATGGCATCTTCCTGGATGACCACCCGAGCACGCCCTGGCACACCAAGCGCGACCTCGACATCCTCGCCGACACCGGCACCACGGTCGCCCATTGCCCGACGGTGTTTGCCCGGCGCGGCATCACGCTCAAGGATTTCGGCCGCTACAAGCGGCGCGGCGTGAACCTCGGCGTCGGCACCGACACCTATCCGCACAACCTGCTCGATGAGATGCGCCTCGTCGCCTACCTGGCCCGCACCCAGGCCAATGATCCGCGGACCATGACGACGACGGATGTCTTCGACGCCGCCACCATCGGCGGCGCGCGGGCGCTGGGCCGCAACGATATCGGGCGCCTCGCGCCCGGTTGCCGGGCGGATTTCGTGCTGGTGGATGCGACGCATCCGCGCATGCAGCCCAACCATGATCCCGTCCGCGCGCTGATCTATGCGGCGGGGGATCGTGCGGTGCGCGATGTCTATGTGGACGGCATCAAGGTGGTGGGCGATGGCCAGGTGCTGACCATGGACTTCAAGCAGGCGGCGTTGAACCTGAGCGAGGCGCAAAAGCGCATCGTGGCCCGCGCGCCGGCGCAGGACTGGGCCCACCGCCCGGTGGACAAGATCGCGGTGCCGACCTTCAAATGGTTGTGAGCCAGACGAAAGGGGTCTGGGGCCCGTGGCCCCAGCCGCCGGAGGCCCTTCTTTGACGTCTCCTCTCCTCCAAATCCAGGACCTCCGCACCGTCTTCCGCACCTCCGGCGGCGACGTGGCCGCGGTGGATGGTGTCTCGCTCGACGTCATCCGCGGCAAGACGCTTGGCATCGTGGGCGAGAGCGGCTGCGGGAAATCCGTGCTCTCGCTCTCCATCATGCGCCTCGTCGCGCATCCAGGCCGCATCGCCTCGGGCCGCGTGCTGCTGGAGGGCAGGGACCTCGCCGGCCTTTCCAACACCGAGATGCGCGGCGTGCGCGGGCGGGAGATCGGCATGATCTTCCAGGAGCCGATGACCTCGTTGAACCCCGTTCACACCGTGGGCTTCCAGATCACCGAGGGCATCCGCGCCCACGAGCCCCGCGCCGGCAAGGCCGAGCTGCGCGAGCGCGGCATTGCGGCCCTGGCCCGGGTCCGCATCCCTTCGCCCGAGCGGCGCTTCGACGAATACCCGCACCAGCTTTCGGGCGGCATGCGCCAGCGCGTGATGATCGCGATGGCGCTCGCATGCTCGCCCAAGCTGCTCATCGCGGATGAGCCGACGACGGCGCTGGATGTGACGGTGCAGGCCCAGATCCTGGATCTGCTGCGCGACCTCCAGGCCGAGACCGGCATGGCCATCATCCTCATCACCCATGACCTCGGCGTGATCGCGGAAATGGCCGATGACGTGGCGGTGATGTATGCCGGCCGCGTGGTGGAGCGCACCACGGCGCGGGACCTCTTCGAGGACCCGCAGCACCCCTATACGCTGGGCCTTCTGGGCTCGATCCCCCGCCTGGATGAGGATCGCGAGCGGCTGCTCGCCATCACCGGGTCGGTTCCGCCGCCCTTCGCCTTGCCGCCCGGCTGCCGCTTCGCGCCGCGCTGCCCCTTCGCGATCGAGGCCTGCCGTGCCGCCATCCCGGGCCTGCGCAGCATCAGCCCCGGGCATGAGGCGGCCTGCATCCGTGCGCCCGTCGAGGAGGCGCTCGCATGAGCCAGATGAACCGTTCCGCCGATGGCGGCGCGCTCCTGGAGGTCGAGAACCTCGCCAAGCACTACCCGGTCCGCAGCGGGCTGATCCTCGCCAAGGAGATCGGCAAGGTGCGCGCGGTGGACGGCGTCTCCTTTACGCTGCGCCGTGGCGAGACGCTGGCGCTGGTGGGTGAGAGCGGCTGCGGCAAGTCCACCACCGCGCGGCTGGTGCTGCGCCTGATCGAGCCCAGCACTGGCTCCGTGCGCTTCGAGGGCACCGACATCACGCAGCTGGAAGGCCCCACGCTCAAGGCCTTCCGCCGCCGCGCGCAGATCGTGTTCCAGGACCCCTACGCCTCGCTGAATCCGCGCCTGACGGTCGGCCAGACCATCATGGAGCCGCTGGAGGTGCATGGCATCGGCGATGCCGCCTCGCGCCGCGCCCGGGTGGATGAGCTTCTGCAGCTGGTGGGGCTGGCGCCCTACCAGGCGGCGCGTTTCGCGCATGAATTCTCGGGCGGCCAGCGCCAGCGCATCGGCATCGCGCGCGCGCTTTCCACCGAGCCGGACCTGGTGGTCTGCGATGAGCCGGTGAGTGCGCTCGACGTCTCCATCCAGGCGCAGGTGGTGAATTTGCTGCGCGATCTGCAGCAGCGCCTCGGCCTTTCCTATCTCTTCATCGCGCATGACCTGGCGGTGGTGAAGCATGTGGCGGACCGCATCGCCGTCATGTATCTCGGCCGCATCGTGGAAATCGCGGAGAAGCGCGAGCTCTTCAGCAACCCGCGCCACCCCTATACCCGCGCCCTGCTGGCGGCGATCCCGCATCCCGACCCGTCCCGGCGCGGCCGGGTGCAGCCGCTGGGCGGGGATTTGCCGAGCCCGCTCAACCCGCCCTCCGGCTGCCGTTTCCACACCCGCTGCCCCTTCGCCACGGAACGCTGCAAGCGCGAGGATCCGCCGCTGGTGGATGGCGTGGCCTGCCACCTGGACGGGCAATTGCCGCCGACGGGCCTCGATTTCAGCGGCGGGCTCACGCCCAGGGCGGCGCAGCGGATGGGCCTCTATGCCAAGGCCGCCGAGGGCGCTTAACTCCGCGCCATGACAACACAAGCTCCCTTGGCCATCGTCGCCCCCCGCCACATGATCATCGGCGGGGGCAGCCTCGCGCGCCTCGGCGCCCTGCTCACCCAGTTCGGCTTCTCGCGGCCGCTGGTCGTCACCGACCCGTGGATGCACAGCTCCGGCACCATCGAGAAATGCCTGGCGCCGCTGCGTGAGGCCGGCTTCGCGCCCGTGGTCTTCCACGAGACCGTGCCCGACCCGACCGATACGGTGATCGCGGCTGGCGTCGCGATCCTCCAGGCCGGCGATTTCGACGTGCTGATCGGCTTCGGCGGCGGCAGCCCGATGGACACGGCCAAGGCCATGGCGATCCTCGCCGCCGCCCCGGCCGGCACGCCGATGAGCGCCTTCAAGGTTCCCGTCGCGGCCGACCGCGGCGCGCTGCCCGTCATCTGCATCCCCACCACCGCCGGCACGGGCAGCGAAGCCACGCGCTTCACCGTCATCACCGATGCCGCGCGGGACGAGAAGATGCTGATCGCGGGCCTGGGCGCGCTCCCGCTCGCCGCCATCGTGGACCATGAACTCACGCGCACCGTCCCCGCCCGCACCAAGGCGGATACCGGGATCGACAGCCTGACCCACGCGCTCGAGGCCTATGTCAGCAAGCGGGCCAACACCGTCTCCGACATGTATGCCGAGCGTGCGATGCGGCTGATCGGGCCGCATCTGCGCCGGGTCTACAAGGACCCCGCCGATGACGCGGCGCGCGAGGCGATGATGCTGGGCGCGACCCTGGCGGGCCTGGCCTTCAGCAATGCGAGCGTCGCGCTGATCCATGGCATGTCGCGCCCCATCGGCGCGCATTTCCACGTGCCGCACGGCCTTTCCAACGCCATGCTGCTGCCCGCCGTCACCGGCTTCGGCCTGAACCATGCCCTGCCGCGCTATGCCGAGGCCGCGCGTTGCATCGGATGCGCGGCGCCGAGCGATGCGGACCAGGTGGCGGGTGCGAAGCTCATGGAAGAACTCCGCGCCCTGAACCGCGAGCTGGAAGTGCCGAGCCCCGCCGCCTATGGCATCCCGCAGGCGAAGTGGAACGCGTTGCTGCCGGTGATGGCCGAGCAGGCGCTGGCTTCGGGCAGCCCGGGCAACAACCCGCGCGTGCCGGATGCCGCCCAGATCATGGAGCTTTACGTGGAGTCCTACGGAAGCTGACGCTTCGCCGGGGGGGCCAGCCCCTCGGCGCTGCGCCAGCGCTGGTTCCAGGCGGGCAGGGCTGCGACGGGCAGGGGCCTGCCCATCAGGAACCCCTGCGCGCGGGCCACGCCCAGCACGCGCAATGCCCGCAGCAGCGCGGGCGAGGAGACGCCCTCCGCCGTCATCACGAGGCCGCGCCGGGCCATGCTCAGCACCTGGTTGCGCGCCCTGGCCGATTTCGGCAGGGATAGCACCAGCGAGCGGTCAAGCTTGATGCCGGCGAAATCGAGCCGCAGCAGACGCTGGCGCGGATCATCCAGCAGGTAGTCATCCATCAACACGCCATGCCCCGCGGCCCTGAGCCGGCGTAGCGTGCGCGCCATGCGCGAGAGGTCGCGGACCGGCGCCGTCTCGGTCAGCTCGATCATCAGGCGGCGCCGTGGAAAGCGGGAACGCCGCAGCTGCTGGCCGAGCCATGCCACCACGTCGCGCTTGTCGAGCTCCGGCGCCGGCAGGTTCACCGAGACGGGAATGTCGAGCCTGGCCGGCAGGCGGGACATGTCCCAGGCCGCGATGCGCGTCACGGCGGCGGCCAGCGGGCGGGAGAGGCCCATCTGTTCCATGGCCGGGATGAAATTGACCGGGGTCAGCGCCACCGGCTCGCTCCGCCAGCGCGCCAGGGCCTCCACCAGGGCCAGGCGGCGGGTGCGGACATGGATGATGGGCTGGTAGCGCAGCAGCAGGCTATTGCCCTGCAGCCCGGCCTGGAGGCGGCTGGAGTTGCGGCTGGCGCGGCTGGCATCATGCGCCATGACCCGCGTGCCATCCAGCAGGCCACGCAGGAAGGCACCGCCCTCGGAGAGCGCGGCCTCGGGCGTGAGCAGGGAGATCACGGCGGCGGGCGAGGCCTCGGCCATGGCATCCACCAGCGACTGGTCAATCGGCAACTCGCCATCCTCGAGGATCAGATGCCGGAAGCCGCTGAGATTGGTGACGACGGCGCGCAGCACCTCATTCTGGGTGCGCAGGATGACGGGGGGCGGGCCATCCAGTGCGGCCGCGGCGATGCGCGCGGCCTCGATCAACCCTTCGTCGCAGCCGATGACGAGAACACGCCCCAGGGAGCGGGTCTTGGGGGAGGGGATTGTCCCGCCCGCCGTCTCGCCTGTCTGAATTTTCGTCAAAAAAATCGCCCGATTCACCTAAAATTGAGATTAACCGATTTCGCCCTGGAATCCAAGACTGCCAACCCCGCCAGCCCCGGAATCTCCGGTTCAGCGAGATTCCGCCAGGAGTGGAACACCCCAGAACCCCTCGGGCGCGATGGCGAATTCCAGCCCGCCCTGCCGCCCCACGCCGAAGGTGGTGATGCCGATCAGGTTGCCCCGCGCATCATAGAGCCCGCCGCCGCTCGACCCTGGCGCGACCGGTGCCGAGCTTTGCACCAGCGCCACCCCGGCCCGGCTGCGCAGCGCGGAGAGAATGCCCTCGGTGAGCGTCAGCTCCAGCCCATACGGCGCGCCGATGGCATAGACGCGCTCGCCCACGCGCAGATCGGCATGGGGCCGCAGATGGCGGATGGGCGTCAGGCGCTCGGCCTCGGTCTGCAACACGCAGCGATCGCCCTCCAGATCCATGGCCGAAAGGCTGGCCGGCACGGCCTCGCGCCCGCGCATCAGCCGGATCGCGGCGCCGGCGCGCACCACATGGCAGTTGGTCAGCGCATGGCGGGGCCCCACCGCCACGGCGGAGCCCTGGGCCGGCCCGCGCCCGGGGATGCCCGAGCCGACGACCACGCGCCAGGTCGCCGCCTGGTTCGCGGCGAAGACCTCGGCGGCTGGAATCTCGCGCGCGGGGGCTGGCCGCGGCTTGGCGGGCAGGCCGAGCGGCTGGGCGGCCCGGCGAGGTGCCGCGGCATCGGCCAGCACGGCCAGGCGGTTCAGCCCCTCGCGCATGTCGCGATTCACGGCCGCGAAGCAGGCGGATTGGGGCCGCGCGCGGGAGGCACCCTCGGCATCGCAAAGCCGGGGCAGCAGCGCCTCCTGCCGGGCGATGCAGCCTGGGTCATCGGGAAAGGGGAAGGCGGACCCTGGGAGGCTCAGGCGCAGATTGCCGCAGAAACGGCGATTCAGGCCGCGCATCGCCTCCGCGCGCTCCTCGCTCCAGCGGGCATAGGGGGCATCGGCGGCGGGGCCGGGCCGCGCGCGCTCCCAGGCGGCGGCCGCCTCGCGCACCGCGGGCTGCACCGCCTGCGCCGTGGCAGGCGTGGCGAGGATCAAGAAGAGCGCCGCCCGGATCATGCGTCAGCATGCCGGCCCGCGCGCCGGCATGCCAAGCGGATTCAGCGGATCGCCGTCTGCCCCTTCGGCGCCACCGGCTCCAGCTCGCCCCGCCGCAGGGAGTTGCGCCCGCTGAACAGCACGATGGGGGCCGCGATGAAGACCGAGGAGGAGGCCGAGATGAAGATGCCGAACACCATCACCCAGGCGAAGCCCGCCAGCGTGTCACCGCCGAACAAGGCGAGCGGCAGCGCCGAGAGCAGCAGCGTCATCGAGGTGCCGAGGCTGCGGTTCAGCGTCTCGTTGATCGAGAGATCGACCAGCTCGCGCAGCGGCATCGTCTTGTACTTGCGCAGGTTCTCGCGCATCCGGTCGAACACGACGACCTTGTCATTGGCCGAGAAGCCGATGACGGTGAGGATCGCCGCGATGGTCGTCAGGTTGAACTCGATCTGGAACAGAACCATGAAGCCCACGGTCTTCGTGGTGTCGAGCAGCAGCGTCGTGATGGCCGCGACACCGAACTGCCACTCGAACCGCACCCAGATATAGATGAGCATGGCCAGCAGGCTGAGGCCGAGCGCCATCAGCCCGCCGCGGAACAGCTCGTCCGAGACGCGGTTGCCCACCGCCTCCACCCGCATGATGCGGATGCCCGGGGCCGCGGCCTCAAGCGCCGCGCGGATGGTGGAGACCACCTGCTGCGTCTGCGCCTCCTGCGCGGGTGCGGGGACGCGGATCAGCAGCGTGCTCTCATCGCCGAATTGCTGCAGGCCGACATCGCCGACACCCAGCGTGTTGGTGGCGGCGCGCAGCGCGTTGATGTTGGCAGGCCCAGGCGTGCGGACCTCCATCACGATCCCGCCCTTGAAGTCGATGCCCTTCTCCAGTCCCGGATAGAAGGCGCCGACCAGCGAGGCAGTGGAGAGCACGGCCGAGATCACGAGGCCGGCCACGGCGCCCCGCATGAAGGGGATCTTGGTCACATCCGGGCAGAGCCGGAACAGCGGCCGCGCCAGGCGCTGGAAGAAGCTGAGGCCGGGCTTCTCCAGAACCGGCAATTCCTTGGGCTTGGTCCAGCGATACCACCAGACCACCATGAGCCGCGTCACCACCGTTGCCGTCCACATCTGCACGATCGTGCCGATCGCGACCGTGACCGCGAAGCCCTTCACCGGGCCGGAGCCGAAGCCGTAGAGGCAGGCCATGGCGATGAGGTTGGTCAGGTTCGAGTCGAGAATGGTGCCTGAGGCCTTGGTGTAGCCGATCTCCAGCGCATTGATGGGCGATCTGCCGTTCTTCACCTCTTCCCGGATGCGTTCATTGATCAGGATGTTCGCATCCAGCGCCGTGCCCAGGGTCAGCACGATGCCGGCGATGCCGGGCAAAGTGAGGGTCGCCTCCAGGAGCGAGAGGAAGGCGATCAGCAGGATGATGTTGATGGCCAGCGCCACATTGGCGAACCAGCCGAACAGCCCGTAGGCGAAGCCCATATAAAGGAAGACGAAGGCCACGCCGACGGCCAGGCTGATGATGCCGGCCCGGATGGCGTCCGCCCCCAGCTCCGGCCCCACCGTCCGTTCCTCGACGACCGTCAGCGGCGCGGGCAGGGCGCCCGCGCGCAGCAGCACGGCCAGGTCATTGGCGCTCCGTACCGTGAAATTGCCGGAAATCTGGCCGCGGCCGCCGGTGATGGGCTCGCGGATATTGGGCGCCGTGATCACCTTCTCATCCAGCACGATGGCGAAGGGGCGGCCGACATTGGCGCGGGTGATCTCGCTGAAGCGGCGCGTGCCGACCGAATCGAAGGTGAAGTTCACCACCCATTCGCCGGTCCGGCTGTCCTGGCTGGCGCGGGCATCGGTCAGGTTCGCGCCATCCACCTCGACGCGGCGGCGCACGGCGAAACGCTCGCCGGCGCGCTCGCCATTGAGGAACATGATGCCGGGGGGCGGCGTCGGCGCCTGGGTGTTCACCGCCTCGTCCAGCAGGTGGAAGGTCATCCGCGCGGTGCGGCCGAGCAGGTTCTTGATGCGGTCCGGGTCCTCGACGCCGGGCAGCTGCACCAGGATGCGGTTGAGCCCCTGGCGGATGATGGTGGCCTCCACCACGCCCGTCTCGTCGATCCGCCGCCGGACGATCTCGATGGATTGCTCGACGGCGCTGGTCGCCTTGGCGCGCAGCCCGGCCTCGGTCACGGTCGCTGTCAGCAGGCCGTCGGCGCTGATGGCCACCTCAAGGTCGGGCACCTGGGTGCCGCCACTCGTCGTGATCGGATTGGCCAATTCACGGACCACGCGCAGTGCCGCGTCCCGCTGGCTCGCTTCGGTGATGCGCAGCGACATGCGCCGCTGGTCCGGCTGGGCGGAGAGGCCGGTATAGGAAATCCGTGGATTCGCCTGGGTCATGCCGCGGCGCGTACCCTCGACCAGGCCCTCCAGCCGCTCGCGCAGCAGGACGGAGGTGTCGACCTCCAGCAGCAGGTAGGAGCCGCCGCGCAGATCGAGGCCGAGCGCGATCTGCCGCACCGGCGCCCAGTCGGGGAAGGCCGAGCGGGGCAGCAGGTTCGGCAGGCTGACCAGCGTGCCGAGCAGGCAGACGAACAGAATGGCGGCCGTTTTCCAGCGCGCGAAATACATCATGACGAAACGAGGTCCTGACCAGGAATTCGCCGGAACATGACGAGGGGGAGGGGGGGATGCAAGCCTTGCCGGGAATTGTTAGTCCAGCGCCATGAAATCCCTCAAGATCGGCGTCTTCGGCGCCGGCCATTTCGGCCGTTTCCACGCCCTGAAGCTGCGCGGCGCCCCGCGCGCCACGCTCGCCGGGCTGCATGACCCGGACCCGGCCCGCGCTGGCCTGGTGGCGGGCGAGGCCGGCTGCGAGGCGCTGACCGCCGAGGCGCTGCTGGCCGAGAGCGACGCCGTCATCATCGCGACCCCCACCCTGTATCATGCGCGCCTGGCCGAGCAGGCGCTGCGCGCCGGGCGTCATGTCTTCGTGGAAAAGCCCATCACGGCCACGCTCGCCGAAGCGGATGCGCTGATCGCGCTCGCCGCGGCCGAGGGGCGCGTGCTGATGGTGGGCCAGATCGAGCGCCATTCGGCCGCGATCCGAACCCTGCGCGAGAATCTGGGCGGCCGCCGGCTGATGGCGCTGGAGGCGACGCGCGTGGCCCCCTTCCGGCCGCGCAGCCTCGACGTCTCGGTCGTGCTGGACCTGATGATCCACGACTTGGACCTTATTCTCTCCCTGGTGCCGGCCCCGCTGGTCGAGGTCCGTGCGGTGGGCGGCGCGGTGATGACGGCGCTGCCGGATTGGGCCGTGGCGCAGCTGCGCTTCGCCAATGGCACCCAGGCGCAGGTGACGGCCAGCCGCGTCGCCGTCGGCCTTGAGCGCAAGCTGCGCGCGCTCGGCCCCGAGGGCGAGATGCGGGTGGATTTCATGGCCCGCAGCCTGGAGATCCTCAGCCCCGATGGTGGCCAGGGCGTGGAGCACATGCCGGGCTGGAGCCTGGTCCGCCGCAGCTGGACCGACCATGACAGCCTGGAGGCCGAGCAGGCCGCCTTCGTCGCCGCCATCCTGGATGGCCAGCCGCACGAGGCGAATGGCGCGCAGGGACGCGCGGCGCTGGACGCGGCGCTGCGCGTGGAAGCCGCGCTGGCGGGCTGAGCGCCCTACTGGCGGCGGACGATGATCCGGATCGGACCCGGCTCGATTCCCGCCTTGCGCATCTGCCGGCGGCGCCACCAGAGCGAGATGGCGGCGATGGTGCCCGCACCGATCACCACCGGCAGCAGCAGTCCGATGAAGAAGATGGCGACCGCGACGAGCAGCAGCCCGCCCGCCGCGATGGCGACGAGCATGGCGATGCCGCCCATCCGCGCGAGCAGGAGGTTGAGGCCGCTGGGCTTCGGCGCTTCCCGGAATTCGCCCTCGGGCGTCATGTCCAGAACCGGCCGGGGGCGTGTCGGGGTGTCCATGCACAGCATGTTGCCCCTCGCGACCTGCGCTTCAAGTCCCGTTTGCCGCGCCGCGCCGCCCGGCTTACATCACGCGTGATTGATGGAGATCCCCATGCCGCTGCTCGGATGCATCGCCGACGACTTCACTGGCGCCACGGACCTCGCCAGCACGCTGGTCCGCCAGGGCATGCGCGCGGTCCAGGTGATCGGTGTCCCCGCCGAGGCACTGCCCGAGGCGGATGCCGTCATCATCGCGCTGAAATCCCGCACCATCCCGGTGGGCGAGGCCATCCAGCAATCGCTTGCCGCCTGTGACGCGCTGCTGGCGGCGGGCGCCAGGCAGATCCTCTTCAAATACTGCTCCACCTTCGACAGCACGGAGGCGGGCAATATCGGCCCGGTGGCCGAGGCGCTGCTGAAGCGGCTGGACGCGCCCTTCGCCATCGCCTGCCCGGCCTTCCCGACCAATGGCCGCACCATCTACCAGGGCCACCTCTTCGTGGGCGGGCACCTGCTGAACGAAAGCGGGATGGAGAACCACCCGCTGACGCCGATGCGCGACGCGAACCTGGTGCGCGTCCTGGGCCGGCAGAGCGAGGGCAGCGTGGGCCTCATTCCCTTCGCCGTGGTCGAGCAGGGTGCACCCGCCATCCGTTCCGAGGTGACGCGCCTGCGCGACGCCAATCGCCGCTTCGCCATCGCGGATGCCATCACGGATGCGCATCTCATGGCGCTGGGCGAGGCTTGCGCGAACCACGCGCTGATCACCGGCGGCTCGGGCATCGCCATGGGGCTGCCCGAGAATTTCCGCCGCGCCGGGCTTCTGCCGGCGCGCGCGGATGCGGGCGCATTGCCCGAGGTGGGCGGGCTTTGCGCCGTGCTGGCCGGCTCCTGCTCGCGGGCCACGCTGGGCCAGATCGGCCTTGCGCGCGACCAGGTGCCGACGCTGGAGCTGGATGCGCTGGCCACGCCCGATGCCGCTGCGCTCGCGCAGCAGGCGCGGGATTGGATGGCGGGCAAGCTCGATGCCGCGCGCCCCATCGTCATCGCCGCCTCCGGCACGCCGGAGCGGGTGGCCGCACTCCAGGCGAAGCTCGGCCGCGAGGCGGCGGGCGCGCTGGTGGAGGCCGCGCTGGCCGAGATCGCGGGCGACCTCGTCGCGCGCGGTGTGCGGCGCCTGGTCGTCGCCGGAGGCGAGACCTCGGGGGCCGTGGTGCAGCGCCTGGGCGTCGAGGCGCTGCGCATCGGCGCCGAGATCGATCCGGGCGTGCCCTGGACCCACGCCACGCCAAAGGCCGCGCCCGAAGGCATGCTGCTCGCGCTGAAGAGCGGCAATTTCGGCGCGCGCGACTTCTTCCTGAAGGCCTTCTCCTGACCATGCGCGAGGAAGACCAGCGCCAGCTCCTGGTGAGCCTGGGCGCCTCGCTCTTCGCCCGCGGCTTCAGCGTGGGGAGCGCGGGCAACATCAGCGTCCGCCTGCCCGATGGGTACCTGATGACGCCGACCAACTCCTCGCTCGGGCGGCTGGAGGCGGCGCGCATCAGCAAGCTCGACCGGGAGTGGCGGCATGTCGGCGGCGACAAGCCGACAAAGGAGGTGTTCCTCCACCGCGCCTTCCTCGATGCGCGGCCCGATGCGGGGGCGGTGGTGCATCTGCACTCGACGCATGCCACCGCGATCTCCTGCCTGGAGGCTGCGGTGATCCCGCCGCTGACGCCGTACTTCGTGATGCGCGTGGGCCGGACCCTGCCGCTCATCCCCTATTACCGGCCGGGCGATGCCGCGATGGAGCCGGCGATCCACGCCGCCGCGCGCGAGGCCAAGGCCGTGCTGCTCGCCAATCATGGCCCGGTCATTTGCGGGCCTACGCTGGCTGATGCCGTGAACGCCGCGGAGGAGCTGGAGGAGGCGGCGCGCCTCGCTCTCATGCTCCGCGGCCTCAACCCCCGCCTGCTGACATCAGCGCAGGTCGAGGATCTACTCTCCACCTTCGGATAAGGACCATCCATGGATCGCACCGCCCCCACCGAACACCCCGTCCTGCCCGCCATCGCGGCACGCTGGAGCCCGCGCAGCTACCTCGACACGCCGGTGCCCGATGCGGCGCTGCACTCCATCCTGGAGGCCGGGCGCTGGGCCGCCTCGGCCTATAACGAGCAGCCCTGGCAATATCTGGTGACGCGCAAGAACGTGGAGCCCGACGCTTTCGCCAAGCTGCTCGGCTGCCTCGTGCCCTTCAACCAGGGCTGGATCGGCGCGGCACCCGTGCTGCTGCTGGCCTGCGCGCGGCTGAACTCAGCCGGCAACGGCAAGCCCAACCCCTGGGCGCATTATGATGCGGGCCAGGCGAGCAGCGCGATGGCGATCCAAGCCGCAGCGCTCGGCTTGCAGATCCACCAGATGGCGGGCTTCGACGCGGCCGCCGCGCGCGCCGCCTTCAACATCCCCGAGGATGTGGCGCCGGTGGCCGCGATGGTGCTGGGCACGCCCGGCCCCGCCTCCGCGCTGCCCGAGCAGCTGGCCCAGCGCGAGACCGCGCCGCGCGCGCGCAAGGCGGCGAGCGAGGTGTTTTTCTTCGGCCAGTGGGGCTGAAGCGCACATGAAAAAAGGCGCCACCCGCGAGGGTGGCGCCTTCCGTTCTGGACCCGAGGGTCCGTCCGATCAGCTCGTCGGCGTCTCGGCGGCGGGCGCCGGGGCAGCGGCGGCGGCCTTCTTGGCGGCGCGCGTCGCGGCGGCCTTCTTCGCGGCCTCGGCGCGCTTCGGGTCCTTCCCAGGAGCGGCCTTCTTGGCGGCGGGCTTGGCGGCGGCCTTCTTCGGCGCGGCCTTCTTCGCGGGAGCGGCCTTCTTGGCAGCCGGCTTCTTGGCGGCGGCCTTCTTCGGCGCGGCCTTCTTCGCGGGCGCGGCCTTCTTGGCGGCGGGCTTCTTCGCAGCGACGCGGCCGCGCGCCGTGGCGGGCTTCTTCGCGGTGCGGCGGGCGCCGGCGGCAACGGCCATGGCTTGAGCGCGTGGCGTCACGTCGTTGGTTTCGGTGGTGTCGGTCATTGATGTTCTCCTTGCGCGGTCGCGCTTCGGCTTGGGTTGACTTACTGGCCGCGGCGGCATCGCGCCGCGACGGATGGCAGAGAGTTCGAACAGGCGAAGATCATCGTTGCGAGGAAACCTTGCGCTCATCCGCGCATCCGCCGGGCATACGGTCATCGACCCTTGCCAGGCGGGAGCTTGTGCATTCCTCCCGCAGAAACCGGAATGTCGCTCCGGCTAACCTCATCGAGGTTTCCCCCTTCCGTCCGCCGCTCGCCCTGCTCTGCGATCGCGATGCCAGGCTCTCCATCTCTCGCGTGATGCGCAGCGGTCAGAGCGTGGTACGAATCGCGCGTCAATGCGTGCGTGCGCAACGCTATCGGAATGCGCGAGTTGTGTGTCAAACACATTCTGCTTTTTCGACGAGAATTTTTGCGTCACGCGTGGCGCGCGGATCACATCACGCGTGGCGTGCGCATCGCGCGCGCATCATCGCGACGATGCGAAAAGGGCCGCCCGATCGCTCGGGCGGCCCTTCGCGTTAACACATCGCGTCTTCGTGTTCAGCGCGGCGGCACCGCACGCTGCTCGACGCCATTGTACAGCGAGAGCGGCCGGATCAGCCGGTTATCGGCGCCCTGCTCGAAGACATGCGCGGCCCAGCCGGTGATGCGGCTGCACACGAAGACCGGTGTGAACATCGGGATGTCGAAGCCCATCAGGTAGTAGGCGGGGCCCGCCGGGAAATCGAGGTTCGGGTGGATGTTCTTCTCGGCCAGCATGACGCGCGCGAGGACGGCCGAGGTGTTCATCCAGCGCTTGTCGCCCACCACCTCCGCCATGATCTCGGCGTATTTCTTCATCGTCGGCACGCGGCTGTCGCCGTTCTTGTAGACGCGGTGGCCGAAGCCCATCACCAGCGCCTTGTGGTCGAAGCGATCGCGCAGCCAGGATTCCGCGGCCTCGGGCGAGGGGATTTCCTTCAGCATGTGCATCACCGCCTCATTCGCGCCGCCATGCAGCGGGCCCTTGAGTGCGGCGATGCCTGCCGTGATCGCGCCATGCAGGTCCGCCATCGTGGAGGTCACGACGCGCGCGGCGAAGGTCGAGGCGTTGAAGGTGTGCTCGGCGTAGAGGATCATCGAGACGTCGAAGGCCTTGATGACCTCGGGCTGCGGCACGCGGCCGAAGACCATGTGGAAGAAGTTCTCGCAGAAGGGCAGCGAGGGATCGGGCGCAATGGGTGCCAAGCCCTTGCCGAGGCGGTTGGTGGCGGCGACCGCCGTCGGGATCTTCGCCAGCAGGCGGATCGCCTTGCGGCGCTGCGCGGCGTCGCTGATGTCGGCGGCTTCCGGGTCTTCCATCCCCATGAAGGAGACGGCGGTGCGGATGGCATCCATCGGATGCGCGTCCTTCGGGAAATCGCGCAGCACGCGCATCAGCGCGGGCGAGAGGGCGCGTTGCGAACGGCCCTCGGCCTGGAAGGCGGCCATCTGCGCGGCGGTCGGCAACTCGCC
>JAIYCD010000180.1 GCA_027488195.1 Acetobacteraceae bacterium
TGCGCGAAGGCGGATTGGGTGATGTTCACCAGGCGCTCGGACACGTTCGTCGTGCCCATGGAGCAGGAATGCGGGAATTTCGGCGCCGCCACCACGCTCTCCTCCGCATATTTGAAGGTCAGGCGACGGAAGCTGCCGGCATTGCGCGGCAGGTCGCGGTCCAGCGCGTTGAAGATGGCGCCGACCACGGCGGAGGTGGCCGCGCCCAGCGAGGTGTTCAGCCCCACATCCACGCAGGGCGGATTGTCGGAGAGGTCCACATGGATCATCGCCGTATCCGGGTCGATCTCGATCTTCACGGTGAGTTCGAGGCCGCCGGGCAGGATCCCCTCCAGCGGATCGGACTGGCCCTTGTTCACGAGCTTGGCGCGCGGCATGCGGCGGATGTTCTCGATCATGCGACGTTCGGAATAGTCGAACCATTCGCGGGTGAAGTTCTTCACGGCCTCCACGCCGTATTTGGCGCAGAATTCCTCCAGCCGGCGTTCCGCCACGCGGGCAGAGCCAAGGCCCGCGAGGAAGTCGCCATACCATTGGTCCGGCACGCGGATGCGCGCGCGGCACATGCGCACGATATCCTCGATGTTCTTGAAATCGCGCTGGATGCGCACGCCCGGAAACACCAGCGCGCCCTCGTGATAGACATCGCGCGCCAGCACGAAATAGGAGCTGGGGATGGAGTTGCCGATATCGGCCATGTGGCATTTGGCCACTGACGTGAAGAGGTGCTCGCCCTCGAAGAAGACCGGCACCATGAAGGTGTGGTCGGCCGGGTGGGTGTTGCCGCCATAGGGGTCGTTGTCGAGATAGGCGTCACCGCGCCGGATGTCGCCCGCGTGGTAGCGGCGCATATTCGCGGTCTGGATGTGGCAGCCGAAGATGTGCACCGGCAGCCCCTCGGCCGGCGCCAGCAGCTGGTCATCGCCGGTGACGAGGCAGCAGGAGAAATCCCGCGCCGAGGAAATCACCGCCGAGCGCGCGGCGCGCAGCAGCGTGTTCGTCATCTCGCGCACGATGCCGTCCAGCCGGTTGGCCATGACGGAGAGCAGGACGGGGTCCATCATCGGGGGGTCCTCACGCGCAATGCAGGATGTAGTTGCCCGCGGCGGAAAGCTCCGCCGAGAGGCCGGGATAGACGACGATGGTGGTCGTCGGTTCCTCGATGATGGCCGGGCCCGCGACTTGCGCGCCCGCCCGCAAGGCGGCGCCGCGATAGATCGGCGTGGCCGCGCGGCCCGTCTCGGTGAAGTAGCAGGGGCGCAGCGCCGGCGGCTCCGGCACATAGGGTGCGGCGACGAGATCGGGCGGCGGCGGTGGCGCGAAGAGGGCGATGGAGATGCGCCCCTTCCAGTTCACGAATTCCACCGGGCTGCCTTCGTCGCGCACGGCATAGACGCGCTCATGCGCCTGGTGGAAGGCCTCGGCCAGGGCGGCCACATCCATCGGCCCGCCGATGCGGCTGATGGGCAGGCGCGTGTCCAGCTCCCACACCTGGGCGCGATAGCGCGCCTCGACCACGAGTTCGACCCGCGCCTCCGCGCCTTCCGCGCCCTTCAGCCCGCGCTGGAATTCCGCCAGCTCGGCCTCGATCTCCTCCAGCGCGCGGTTCACGCCGGCCAGGTCGAAACCGGCGCTGTCGGTGAAGCGGCTGCGGGTCGCCTCGAAGACGATGGCGCTGTACTGCATCCCACAGGCCGAGAGCGCGGAAGCCAGGCGCGGCAGGATCACGGTGGCACAACCCAGCTCGCGGGCGATGGGCATGATGTTGAAGCCCGCGGCACCGCCACCCGCGACCACCACGCTTTCGCGCGGGTTCAGGCCTTCATTTACCGTGATCTCGCCGATGGCCTTGATCATCAGCTCATTGGCGATCGTCATGATCGCCGCCGCCGTCTCATCCGGCGTGCGGCCGATCTCGCCCGCGAGACGCGTGATGACGCGCGTGGCCGCCGCCGCATCCAGCTGCAGGCGCCCGCCGTTGAAATAGCCAGGATCGATGTAGCCCAGATGCAGCGCGGCATCGGAGACGGTGGGCTGATCGCCGCCGCGCCCATAGCAGGCCGGCCCCGGCGTCGAGCCCGCCGATTGCGGACCCACACGCAACAGCCCGCCCGCATCCAGCCAGGCGATGGAGCCACCGCCCGCGCCGATGCTGCGCACATCCACCGTGGAAGTCCCGATGATGTCGCCCAGCCAGCGCTGGCCCAGCCAGGAATCGCGGGTGTAGACGAGGCCACCATCGCGCACCAAGCCGACGTCGAAGGTCGTGCCGCCGGTATCGCAGACGATGGCATTGCCGCCCAGCCGCTCCACGTCACAGGCCGCGCGCCCCGCGACAGGCGCCATGGCAGGGCCGGATTTCAGCGTGTGGATGGGCCGCGCGATCAGCTCCTCCACCGCCTGGCAGCCGCCCACGGAAGTGCTAACCAGAAGGTCACCTGCGAAACCCGCCGCGCGCAGATCCGCCGCCATCTCGCGCAGGTGCTTCTGCATCAGCGGCTTCAGCGAGGCATCGATCGCCGTGGCCGACGCGCGGCGATATTCGCGCAGGATCGGCACCAGCTGATGCGACAGCGTGTAGGGCACGCCCGGCATCATCTCCTCCAGCAGCGCGCCCAGGCGCAGCTCATGCTCGGGCGAGGCGATGGACCAGAGCAGCGAGACGGCCACCGCCTCGATCCTGCGCGCCTTCAGCGTCTCGATCACCGCGCGCGCCTGGGCTTCGTCGAAGGGCACCACCACCTCGCCCTCCGCACTCACGCGCTCGGTGATCTCGAAGCTCAGGCGGCGCGGGATGTAGGGATCGGGGTAGTCATAGCTGTAGTCATGCGGCCCGTGCTTGCCGCCCTCCTTGAAGGTCAGCGTATCCTTGAAGCCGCGCGTGGTCAGGAACGCCGTGCGCGCCGTGCGCTTGGTGACGACGGCATTCGTGGCCCGCGTGGTGCCGTAGATCAGGATTGCCGTCTCGGCGAGCAGCTGGGGCACGCTGATGCCCAGATCAGCGGCAACCACGGCAAGCGCACCCTCCATCCCCTCAAAAATACGGTCGGGCGTGGTCAGCGACTTACCGATATGCAGACGTCCAGCAGGGTCCAGTACGACCATATCCGTGAAGGTTCCGCCGGTATCCACGGAAATTCGGTAGGCCATGCAACTTTCCCCTGGCTTCTCACGCGCGTTCTGAGAGCCTGCATCGGCACACCAGCTTGTCCACCCGGTCCGAGACCGAAATCAAAGGGGCTCAGCATGAGCGAGGACGTCTACGCACTACGCGGCTATGGCGCGAAACCCGTAGGCTTCGGCGAGAAGCCCGGCCTGGTCGTGGTGGATTTCCAGACCGGCTTCACCGATCCGGGCTTCCCCATGGGCGGCTCACCCCTCGTGGACCGCGCCGTGGAAAACACCGCCCGCCTGATGCGCGCCGCCAAAGCCGCCGGCGCCCCCATCATCGCCTGCGTCGTCGCCTTTGACGGCCCCAAGGGCGCACCGCACTGGAAGGTCTCCCCCGTGCTCGACCTGCTGGCCGGCAGCGCCGGCACCGCGCTCGACCCGCGCATCGCCGCCGAAGAACCGGACGTTGTCCTCGCGAAGACCGCGCCCTCCATCTTCTTCGGCACCGCGGCGGGCGCCATCCTGACCCGCGAACGCGTGGACACCGTCATCGTCACCGGATGCATCACCTCGGGCTGCGTGCGCGCCAGCATCATCGACGCCTTCTCGCTCGGCTTCCGCGTGCAGGTCCCGGAAGACTGCGTGGGCGACCAGGACCAGGCCGCCCACGACCAGAACCTGAAAGACGTCGGCCGCCGCTACGCCGACATCACCACCGCCGACGCGATGATCGAACAGCTCGACGCCTGGCGGCAGCGGAATAGCCGGTAGGGTGCGCTTCTCAGGGGGCGTTGCCCCCGACGGCGTGCCCCTCCCCGCCTACTCCGCCGCCATCGGCATCGCGGTGTCGGCGATGGCGCGCCAGATGCGGGCGGGGGTGGCGGGCATCGCTGATGAAGCCCTCGCTGCGTTCGCACACCCATTCCACGCAGCGGCCGAAGCGCTTGGCGGCGAAGGTGACGGCCGCCTCCTCCGCGTCGTGGAACTGCTTCACGCCGAAGCCGCCGCCGACATCGGGGGCGACGACGCGCAGCCTGTGCTGCGGAATGTTGAGCACGAAGGCGCCCATCAGCATGCGCACCACATGCGGGAACTGGCTGGTGGTCCAGAGCGTGTATTGTCCGGCGCTGCTCTCGACATCGGCGATGGCGGCGCGCGGCTCCATGCGGTTGCCGACCAGGCGATTGTTCACGAGCTTGAGCTTTGCGACGTGGTAGGCCGTGGCGAAGGCGGCGTCAGTGGCGGCGGAATCGCCGATGGACCAGTCACGGCGGAGATTGCCCGGCACGTCATCGAAGATCTGCGGCGCGCCGGGTGCGATGGCGGCTTCCAGATCCACAGCGGCGGGCAGCGGCGTGTAGTCCACCTCGATCAGCTCGGCCGCATCGCGCGCCTGGCGAGCGCATCGACCAGCAGGCCGGCACCCTGCCGGGCGGCGAGCAGCAGATGCTGGCCATCGCACGCGGCCTGCTGTCACGCCCGCGCCTGCTCATCATCGACGAACTGTCGCTGGGTCTCGCGCCGAAGATCCTGGACATGCTCTTCCCAGTGCTGATCGACCTGAACGCCAAAGGCCTCTCCATCCTGCGCGTCGAGCAGATGGCGAGCTATGCGCTGGCCGTCACGCACCGGACCTGTGTGATGGAAAAAGGCCGCGTCCTGCTGGAGGGGCCCTCACGGGACCTCGCGCATGACGACCGCGTGCTCGATGCCCATCTGGGTCGGCGGAAGGCGGCGCGGGCTTGGGCGATCCGCGCCGATGCCGCCGGGTCAGGCTGACCCCCTGGCTTCAGGCCTCCTCCGTCTTTTCCGGGATGTCCAGAACGGATTGCGGCGGCTTCTTGGGTTGCCGATATTTCTGCCAGCCGAAGCGCCGGTTATCGCCGGGCCTGAGGCGCATATCCTCCCGCAGCGCGGTGAAGGGCAGTGTCGCGGGGTCGGCCACCACCGGGCCAGGGGCGGCCGCCACCAGCACCGCCGCCGCGATCGGCTGGAAATGCGCGCGGAAATGCACGCTCGACTTCACCGCGAGGATCTTCTGCTGCGCCGGCTCCACGCCCAGTTGCTGGAAGATGGACTGGTCATGCGCCTGCATCTTCCGGCTGACGATCACGACTCGCACGCCGCCGATGCGCAGCAGGGCCGAAGGCCCGAGATCGGCCGGGTTGCCCTTGCCCATGGGGCCAGTGAGCGTGAAGCGGCCGTCGCCCAGCTTCTCGATCACGCCGGTGACGGTCAGCGGCGCGCCGTCGCTCTTGCCGCCGAGTTCGAGGGTGATGGTGGCCCCCTCGCCCGCCGCGTGGCAGGCGGCAGCACTTTCGGCATCGTTCATGGGCGCCAGCACGGCGCCCTGCGCATCCTGGGCGATGAGCTCGGCCAGCAGGCCGGTCGTGTCGCCATGCCCGCCGCCGCCGGGATTGTCCTGTGTGTCCGCGATGACGACGGGCTTGCCCGGGCCCGAGAGGCGGATCGCCTCCGCCACCGCTTCCGTGGCCGGCTGGACGGCGCCTGCAAAGCTTGCCTCGCGCGCATTGATCGACTTCAGCAGCGCATCGGCTGCCGCTGATGCCGCCTCGGGCGTTTCGGCATAGGCGGCGATGGCCTGGCCGCAGCCCGGGAAATCCGCGTAGGGAAAGCCGAAGCAATAGGCGAGTTCGGCGACGCCC
The DNA here is from genome assembly GCA_027488195.1 of Acetobacteraceae bacterium. GTDB lineage: Bacteria > Pseudomonadota > Alphaproteobacteria > Acetobacterales > Acetobacteraceae > Roseococcus. The sequence goes on from JAIYCD010000180.1 coordinate 5,778, forward strand.
GCCTCCAGCTCCAGCCGCTTCGCCATGACACCCGCCATGGGCTCGACCATGGTGCATTGGCTGGTGATGGGGATGAGGAAGTCGAGTTCGCGAAAGGCCATCGCCCAGGGCCGGCCCCGCTGGATGCGCTGGATCAGCAGCGCCATGGCGCGCTTGCCCACGGCCAGCATGTCCACATGCGGATAGGTGCGATAGGGCACGATCACATCGGCCAATTCCGCCATCTGCCGCGTCATGTTGGCATGCGGATCGAGCGTGATGGCGAGCGGCATGGCGGGGCCCACCACCGCGCGCACGCGGCGCATCAACTCGCCCTCGGCGTCCGGGTGGTCATCGCTCACCATGGCGCCGTGCAGGTCGAGGAAGACGCCATCCACCGGGCCTTCATCCAGCGCGACAGAGAGCGCATCCACGATCATGGCGCTGATGCGCTCGAAGGCCTCGCGCGTGACGGGGCCGGCCGGATTGGCGAAGCACCAGCCGAGCGGCGCGATGCTGGCACCATGGCGCAGGGCTTCCTCGATACCGCCGCCCGCGCAGGTGGAGGTTCCCTTCAGGCCCCCCATCATCACCGCCGGCCGTTGCAGCGCCGGCAGCCCGCCCGGCGTCAGGAAATTCACCCATTCCGTGGGGCGCGGGGCGAAGGAGTGGCTCTCATGCAGGAAGCCGGCGACGGCGATGCGCATCAATGGGAATCCTTGGCGTTGGCAGTGGCGATGACGGCATCGGCCAGCACGCGCAAGCCCTTCTCCGCCCATTCGCGGGAGATGGATTCACTCGGGTGGTGGCTGATCCCGCCATGGCAGGGGATGAAGAGCATCACGGCGGGCATGCAGGCCGCCGCGTGATAGGCGTCATGACCCGCGCCCGAGAGAATGTCCCGGTGGCGCAAGCCGTGGCGTGTGGCGGCATCGCGCAGGCGGTCGGCCAGGCCCGCGTCGAAATGCACGGCGGCGAAGCTCCAATAGGGCTCGCGCTTCACGACGAGGCCGCGCCGCGCCGCGATGGCGGCCATGGCGTCATCGGCCTCGGCCAGCAAGCGGGCCAGCACCTCGTTGGCGGGGTGGCGGTATTCGAAGGCGAAGCGCACCTGGCCGGGAACCACGCCATCGGCGCCGGGCTTCACCAGGAAGCGGCAGATGGTCATCCGCGCTTCGGGCGCCACGCGATACAGCACCGCCTCGCCGGCCGAGATCATCTCGGCTGCGGCCAGGACGGCGTCGCGCCGCATCTCCATGGGCGTGGTGCCGGCATGGCTGGTCTCGCCGGTGACGGTGACCAGGGCGCGCTCCGTCGCGAAGCCGCCGGTGACGATGCCGAGATCGAAGCCCTCGCTCTCCAGCACGGGGCCCTGCTCGATATGCGCCTCGAAATAGGCGGCGGCGTTTTGCAGCAGGCTGGGCTCGGCGCTGCCGTTCCAGCCGGTGGCGGCAAGCGCCTCGCCATAGGGCTGGCCGTCATCGATCGCCGGGCGGGCCAGCACCTCGGCCTCGCTCAGCACGCCCATGGCACCCGCTGCGCCGATCATGGAGGGGCTGAACCGGCAGCCCTCCTCGCTGGTCCAGTTGACCAGGATGATGGGCGCTTCGGTCACGGTGCCGCTCTCATGCAGCGCATGCAGGATTTCGAGGCCGGCCAGCACGCCATAGGGGCCATCGAATTTCCCGCCCGTGGGCTGGGTGTCGAGATGGCTGCCGACCAGTACGGGCGGGCGCGCGGGGTCCCGCCCCTCGCGCCGCAGCGCCATGTTGCCCAGGCGATCCGCCGAAAGCGTGAGCCCGATCTCCGCCCCCCAGCGCGCCAGCAGATGCCGCGCCTCGCCATCCAGCGCCGACAGCGCCGGGCGGTTATTGCCGCCGCCGGGAATGGGGCCGATGGCGGCCATTTCCATCAGCCGCGCCCAGAGGCGATCAGTGGAAAGCGGCAGGTTCACGGACGCACCAGGCCAGCCGTGGCGAGTGCCGCATCGGCCAGCACCTGCATCCCCGCCGTCGCCCATTCGGGGGTGATGCTCTCGGCCTCGTTGTGGCTGAGGCCGCCATGGCAGGGGCAGAAGACCATCACCGTCGGCACGCGGCGCGCCATGTAGACGGCGTCATGGCCGATGCCGGTCGGGATGTCGCGCCACTTCAGGCCCCGCGCCATGGCACTGTCCCGGGCGCGCTGGACCAGTGTGGCGTCGAAGGGCGTGAGCGGCGAATGCCAGAAGCGGGTGACGGTGACCTTCACGCCGCGTGCGAGCGCGATTTCCTCGGCGCGGGCGCGGAATTGCGCCTCCATCCGCTCCAGCGCGTCCGGGTCGCCATGGCGGGTGTCGATGGTGAAGAAGACGCGGCTGGGGGCGATGTTGCGGCTGGAGGGGTAGATGTCCACCACGCCCACCGTGCCGCGCCCCTTCTCGCCATTCGGCGCCAGCGTGTTCAGCGCGATCTCCTCCACCGCCGCCATCAGGGGGGCGGCCGCCATCAGCGCATCGCGCCGGCCGGCCATGGGTGAGCCGCCATGCGCTTCCTCGCCCTCCACCACCACCTCGAACCAGGTCTGGCCGAGGGCGTGTGTGACGATGCCGACATCATGCCCGCCATCCTCCAGGATCTTGCCCTGCTCGATATGCAATTCGAGGTACTGGCCCACCTTCTGGAGCTCCGCCGGATCGGCGCTGCCCTGCCAGCCGATGCGGCGCAATTCCTCGCCGAAGACGGCGCCGTCAAAGGCGGTCTTCTCCAGGATTTCCGCCTCGGTGAAGATTCCCATCGCACCCCCGCTGCCCATCATGGGGGGCGAGAAGCGCGAGCCTTCCTCATTGGTCCAGTTGATGAGCAGCATCGGCGCCTCGGTCTCCGCACCCGCTTCATGCAGGGCCCGCATGATCTCGAGGCCGGCCAGCACGCCCAGCACACCGTCGAACTTGCCGCCCGTGGGCTGGGTGTCGAGATGGCTGCCGATGGCAACCGGCGGCAGCGCGGGATTCCGCCCCTCGCGCCGGAAGACCATGTTGCCGAGGCGGTCCACACTCATGGTCAGACCCGCGGCTTCCGCCCATCTCTGGAACAGCGCGCGGCCCTCGGCATCCACATCGGTGAGCGTCTGGCGGTTGCAGCCGCCCTTTGCCGTGCCGCCGATCTTCGCCATCTCCATCAGGCTGTCCCAGAGACGGGCGCCAGAAAGCGGCAGGTTATGCATGCTCAACCCCACACCATTCCGCCATGGTCAGCGCGATGCTGCGCGTGATGCCATGGATGCTCTCCACGCCCACGCTCTCGTCAATGCCATGGATGTCCTGCGCATCCGGGCCGAACACCGCGCAGGGCGTGCCCTGGTACAGCACGAAGTGGCGGCCATCGGTCAGGCCCGTCGCGGGATAGTCTCGCAGACTGGCCCCCGTCGCATCGGTGTAGCTGCGCTGAGCGAGCTGGCTGATCGCCGTATCCTTCGGGAAGACGCAGGCATCGGCCATGAAGCCTTTGAACTCCAGCTTCACCTGCGCCCCGCGCAGCCGCTCATGCGTGGCCGCCTTGGCCACCAGCGCCTCGATATCCGCCCTGGTCTGCTGCGCCGAATAACCCAGCATGACGCCGACCCGCAGCCCGATGCGACAACGTGTGGCGACGGACGAATTCCACTCACCGCCGCTGATCGTGCCGAGATTCACGTTCACCGGATGGTTCACGCCATGGAAGGCGGCATGGATATGCTCGCCGCGATTGCGCTCCGCCTCGTAATCCTTGAAGGCGCCGGCGATGATGTTGGCCGCCTCGATCGCGTTGATGCCGGCCTGCATGTCCCGCACATGGGCCGGCCGTCCGCTGACGGTCACCCAGGCCCAGACCACGCCGACCTCGGCCGTATAGAGCGCATCCAGCCCCGGCCCCGGCTCGGGGATGATCACGCCATCGGCCATGGGCAGCGCCAGCATGGTGGCGAGCGCGCCATTGCCGGTGCATTCCTCCTCGATCACCGCCTGCATCTGCACCTCGGCGGCCGGTTGCAGCCCGGCGCGCTTCAAGGCCGCGAAGGCCATGGCGTAGCTGACGATGCCCGCCTTCATGTCGCCCGCGCCACGGCCATACACACGTCCATTGCGAATGCTGGGCGCGTAGGGCGGCGTCTCCCACATGTCGGCCGCACCCTCGGGCACCACATCCACATGGCCCTGCAGCACCAGGCTGCGGCCCTTCCGCGCCTTCGGCCGATGGATCGCCGCCACATTGTCCCGCCCCGCATAGTCGATCAGCGGCGGCGAGAACCCGGGATGGTCGGCCAGCTTCGCCGGATCGGTGGGGATGCGCTGCGGCGTGAGGCCCAGATGGCGATACAGCCGCTCCATCTCGTTCAGCGCCGAGGCCTCATTGCCCAGGGTAGAAGGGCAGCGGACCAGGCGGAACAGCCAGTCCAGGGTTTCCTCGCGCAGCGAATCGCAGGCGTCGAGGATGGCGCGTCGCGCGCCGGCATCGGGTTGTGTCATGGGCCGCAGCATGGGCGGGGCTGAGCGAGGTTGTCGAGGCCCTGCGGGCAGGCTTCACTCCTGCGCATGAAGGCTTTCCACCACCCCGATGAGGCGCAGCACGCGCCGGATTTCTTCCTCATGCGCGGCCGCGTCCGCGCCAATTACGAGGTGCCGGCGCGCGCCGCCTCCCTGCGGGAGGGGCTCTCGGCGCTGGGCATCACGCCCGAGACGCCGCCCCCTGCCCCGCCCGCGGCGCTGCTGAGCGTCCATACGGCCGAATACCTCGACTTCCTCGAACACGCCGCCGCCGCTTGGGCCCAACTGCCCGAGGCCGGGCGCGAGATCGTCGCCAACATCCACCCCACGCCAGAGATGCTGGCACAATCCTCGCGCAGGCCGGAGCACGTCATCGCCCGCACCGGCGCGCATACGGCAGATACCGCCTGCCCTATCGGCCCGGGCACCTGGACGGCGGCGGTGGGTGCCGCCGGCTGCGCCCTGGCCGCGGCCGATGTGGCGGCCAAGGGGGGCACGGCCTATGCGCTCTGCCGCCCACCCGGCCACCATGCCTATGCGGCGCGGGCCGGCGGGCATTGCTACATCAACAACAGCGCGCTCGCCGCCCAGCGCCTGCGGGCTGCAGGGGCGAAGCGCGTCGCCGTGCTCGACATCGACAGCCATCACGGCAACGGCACCCAAGGCATCTTCTGGGAGCGGGAGGACGTGCTGACCATCTCGCTCCATGCCGACCCCAGCCGCTACTATCCCTGGTATGTCGGCTTCGCGGAGGAGAAGGGCGCCGCCAATCTCAACCTGCCGCAGCCCTTCGGCACCGGCGATGATGTCTGGCTGGCCGCGCTGGCGGACGGCATCGCCGCCATCCGCGCGTTCCGCGCGGAGGCGCTGGTCGTCCCCCTCGGCTTCGATGCCAGCGATTTCGAGCCGCTGGCGGCGCTGAAGGTCACCGCGGATGGCTTCGCCCGCGCGGGCCAGGCCATCGGCGCGCTGCGGCTTCCCACCGCCATCTGCCAGGAAGGCGGCTATAATGTGGAGATCCTGGGAAGGCTGCTGGAACGCTTCCTGACCGGCTTCGGAGAAGCGGCATGACCCCCCTCGTCATTGATACCCATATCGATATCCGCTGGCCGGAGACGCCGGATTGGCTCAGCGAAACCGCGCAATGCGTGGACCTGCCCAAGATGCGGCGCGGCGGGATGAGCGCCGCCGTCTTCATCGCCTATGTCGGCCAGGGCGCGCGCGACCAGGCGGGCCATGCCGCGGCCAGCGCGCGGGCCGAGGCGATGCTGCGCCACATCCGCGCGCGCGCCGATGGCGTGACCGCCCGGTTCTGCACCACGCCCGATGAGGTGGAGGCGAGCTTCGCCGCCGGCATTCCCGCCGTGCTCTCGGCGGTCGAGAATGGCTATGCCATGGGCCATGATCTCGGGCGCATCGCGGTCTGGCGGCGTCTTGGCGCCATCTACCTGACGCTGACGCATGACGGCCACAACGCGCTCTCCGACAGCGCGCGCCCGCGCAAGAATCTGCATGATTCCGAGATCGAGCATGACGGCCTTTCGGCGCTGGGCCGCGCCGCCATCGCGGAGATGAACCGCGTGGGGCTGATGCTGGATTGCTCGCATGTCTCCAAACCCGGGATGATGCAGGCAGCGCAGCTTTCGCGCGTGCCCATCGCCGTCACCCACACGGCCTGCGCCGCCCTCTGCCCGCATCCGCGCAACCTGGATGACGAACAGCTGGACATGATCCGCGCCGTGGGCGGCGTGGCCCAGATCACCGCCGTTGCTTCCTTCCTGAAAGCACCGGGCGCGAATGGCGTGACGCAGGCCAGTGTTTCGGATCTGGTGGATCATGTCGATCACGCCGTGGCGCGAATCGGCCTCGACCATGTCGGCATTTCCTCCGACTTCGACGGCGGCGGGCATGTCGTGGGTTGGGCCAATGCGGCCGAGACGCAGAACATCACGGCCGAGCTTGCCCGGCGCGGCTATACGGCGCGAGAGATCGGGCTGCTCTGGTCGGGCAATTTCCTGCGCGTCTGGCGGCAGGTGCTGCGCGGGGCCGGTTGATACGCGCCTCCCTCGCCGTGCCGCTCGTCGCCGGCATCGGCACGCCCGAGGCGGCGGCCCCCGACCCGCACGCGCTCCCGCGCGAATGGGCGCTTGCCTCTGCCACGAATGACGGCGCGCGCGCGGCCGAGGGCGCGATGAGCGAGGAGCCGTCGCGCTTCGGCATGGCCATGGCCGGCGGCCATGATGGCCTCCGGCGCATCATCGACCATCATTCCGCGCATCCGCCGCGGTAGGGGTTCCGCTCAGGGCGCGTTGCCGAAGATCCGCTGCAGGACGCGGTCGCCCACGCGCAGGTTCAACCGCTCCGCAGTGCCGCCCGGCACCTCGATCGTGGCGCGCACCGGGCCGCGGCTGTCGATGGTGGCGAGGCTCTGCGGCACGGCACGCTCATGGATGCGGTGGATGCGCCCATCGGCGGCCACGAAGAGCATGTCGAGCGGGATGAGCGTGTTGCGCATCCACATGCTGCTCTCGCGGGGCGCGCCCCAGTCGAAGATCATCGCCTCGTCGGGCGCCATGGTGGTGCGGAACATCATGCCGATCATCTGGTCGGCCGATTGCACGGCCATCTCGGCGCGGAAGGCGTGGCGGGTGCCATCGCGTGTGACGATCACCATGGGCTCTTCCGCCAGGCGCGGCTGTGGCCGGTCCACGCCGGGCTGGGCGGCGGCAAGCGTGGGCATCAGGAGGGCGAGGATGAGGAAGATGCGCTTCATGGGCACGATCATGCCACAGCTTCCAGCCCCTGGGCGAGAAGGGCCCGGATCTCGGGCCGGATGGGGCCTTCGCGCGGTTCATCGGCCAGGGTGGTGAACCAGTGCTCGGGCGGGTTGCGGCCGGCGGCGCGGTGGAAGGTCAGGCCCCGCAGCACCGCCTCGGCCGCTTGCGGCAGGCGGGCGGGCACGGGCCGATTGTTCAGCACACCCCAGCCCCGCGCCCAGCAGCGCGCGACGGTCCATGGGTTGTAGCCGCCACCGCCCAGCAGGATGAAGCGCGGCGCCCCGTGCTTCACCGCCGCGATGAACTCGGAATGCGCGTTGTTGGAGAGGGAGAGCCGCGCCAGAGGGTCCTCCTCCAGCGCATCGGCGCCGCATTGCAGCATGATGGCCTGGGGCCGGAGGCGCGCGATCAGCGGCAGCACCAAATGATGCAGCAGGGCGCGCATCTCGCTGTCATTGAAGCCGGGCGGCACGGGCAGGTTCAGCGCATGCGGAGCGGCATGCCTGGCGCCGCTGAAGGGCCAGCGCCCGGCCTCATGGATGGAGAGGGTGGTGACGCGGGGGTCGTCGGCGAAGGCGATCTCCACGCCGTCGCCGTGATGGGCATCGATGTCGAGGTAGAGGATGCGCGCCAGCCCCTGGTCCAGCCATTCCATAAGCCCGAGCACTGCGTCATTCACGTAGCAGAAGCCGCTCGCGCGATCGCGCATGCCGTGATGCGTGCCGCCGCCCGGCACATGCACCACGCCGCCGCCAGCCGTGAGCCGCGCCGCGAGGAGCACGCCGCCCGCGCTGGTGGCGGGGCGGCGGAAGACCTCGCGATAGACCGGGTTGCCGTCGGCGCCGATGCGGTAGCGCTCGCGATCCTCGGCATCCACGCCCTGTGCGGCCTCGGCGCGCTGCAAGGCGGCGACATAGGCCGGATCATGGAAGCGCGTCAGCTCCGCCACGCTCGCCATCGGACTGTCCCGGTAGCGCGCGGGGAGGAGCCAGCCGAGCGCCCGGATCAGGTCGAGCGTGGTGGAGACGCGGGGAATCGCCAGCGGATGCTTGGGCCCATAGGTGGAGCGGCGGTAGATCTCCGAGCCGATGAGGAGCGGGCGTCGCGCGTCATCCAAGAGAAGGAGGCCTCCGGCACCGGACCCCGATCATGGGGTGCGACCGTCATGTGATGCGGGCCTGCCTGATGGAAAGGGGTCCGGGGCCTGAGGCCCCGGCCGCCGGAGGCCCTTTTTCTACTGCGGCATCGCGGTCGGGATGATGGTCCGCACCAGGCTCGCATCCAGCTCCTCATACTTGTGGTAGCCGATGGTCTCATACAGCTCGGCGCGGGTCTGCATGCGGTCCACCGCCCCCTGCGCGCCGCCCTCGGCCGCGATCTGGGCATAGAGCTGGTCCCAGGCCTTGGCGGCGATGCGCAGATGCGTCACCGGCCAGATCACCATGTCATAGCCCAGCGCCTGGAACTCCTCCTTCGTCAGGAAGGGCGTGCGGCCGAACTCGGTCATGTTGGCGAGCAGCTTCACGCCCGGCATGCGGGCGCGGAATTCGCGGAACATCTCAACCGTGGTCAGCGCCTCGGGGAAGATGGCGTCCGCGCCGGCATCCAAGTAGCGCTTGGCGCGGGCGACGGCTGCATCCATCCCCTCGCTCGCCACGGCATCCGTGCGGGCGATGATGTAGAGGTGGCGGCGGGCGCGATGGGCGGCCGCGATCTTGGCGCACATCTCATCGGGGCCCGCCAGCTTCTTGTCGTTCAGATGGCCGCATTTCTTGGGCAGGAGCTGGTCTTCCAGATGGACGGCCCCTGCCCCCGCATCCTCGAAGCTGCGGACCATGTGCATGACGTTCAGCGCCTCGCCATAGCCGGTATCGCCATCCACCAGCAGCGGCAGGCCGGTGGAGCGCGCCACCTGGCGGATGAAGAAGCAGACATCCTCGATGGTGATCATGCCGAGGTCGGGCAGGCCCATGGAGGCGGACATGGCAGCGCCCGAGAGATACAGCGCCTCGAAGCCATGCTTCTTGGCGAGCAGCCCCGCGATGCCCAGATGCGCACCCGGCATGCCCAGGATTTCCGGGCGGTCCAGCAGGGCACGGAAGCGGTCGCCCGCGGGTTCGCGGGGCAGATCGGCACCGATCACATAGGGCATCTGGTTATGGCCTTCCTCTTTGAGGGGGCCAGTTTAGCCCGGGCCCGCCGTCAGAAGAAGATGAGGGTCACCAGCACGAAAAGCGGCACGAGGAAGATCAGCGCCCAGCCGCAATAGCCGAAGAAGGAGGGCATGCGGACGCCGCTTTCCTCGACGATCGCCTTCACCATGAAGTTGGGCGCGTTCCCGATATAGGAGTTGGCCCCCATGAAGACGGAGCCGGCCGAGATCGCGACCAGCGTCGCCGCCCCCTGCGTCATCAGATAGGCCGGGTCGCCACCGGCCAGGTTGAAGAACACCAGGTAGGTCGGCGCATTGTCGAGGAAGCTCGACAGCACGCCCGCCATCCAGAAATACACCCAGGGGATGGGCGCGCCGGAGGCATCGGAGGTCAGCGCCACAAGGGCCGCGGCCGACCCCTCGCTGCCCGCCTTCAGGATGGCCAGCACCGGGCCCATGCAGAGGAAGATGGCGGCGAAGAGCTTCGCGACCTCGGCCATCGCCCCCCACGCGAAGCCATTGGCCTCGCGCAGCGCGTTGGAGGTGACCAGCATGGAAATGACGGTCACTGCCAGGAAGATGACGATGGCGACGATGCGCTCCAACCCCAGCGTCTCGGAGAGGATTTGCACATCGCCCGGCTTCCAGATGCCCTGGAGCAGCACGCCGAAGACCACGACGCCGATCAGCCAGACATTGGGCCAGCCCTCGATGCTGAGCTTCTCATGCGGCGTGGTGTCGGCCGGGCGCTTGGGCTCCCGGGCATAGAGGATGCTGTCCAGCGTGTAGAAGATCGCCAGCAGGATCACGGCGCAGAACAGGAAGGGCAGGAAGAGGTGCGTCGTCGGCCAGAAGAAGGAGACGCCCTTGAGGAAGCCCAGATAGAGCGGCGGGTCGCCGATCGGCGTCAGGCTGCCGCCGATATTGGAGACCAGGAAGATGAAGAAGACGAAGATATGGACCTTGCGCGTGCGGTGCTGGTTGGCGCGCAGCACGGGGCGGATCAGCAGCATCGAGGCGCCGGTCGTGCCCATCAGGCTCGCCAGCACCGTGCCGATGGCCAGCAGCGCCGTGTTGGTCAGCGGCGTGCCGACCAGCGTGCCCTTGAGCAGCACGCCGCCGCCGGTGGTGTAGAGCGCCAGCAGCAGGACGATGAAGGGGATGTATTCCTGCACGGCCACGAAGGTGACCTCCTGCGCGGCCATCCCCGGGCCGAAGACCACCAGGAAGGGCAGCAGGAAGATCCCGCCCCAGATGGCCGCGACCTTGCCGTAATGGTGGTGCCAGAAGCCCGGCGTCAGGATGGGCATCAGGGCGATGGAAAGCAGGATGCCCGCGAAGGGCAGTGTCCAGATCAGGCCCAACTGCCGCCCGTCGATCGCCGCGGCCTCGGCCGGGGCGGCAAGGCAGGCCAGGAGGAGGGCGATGAGGACAGCGCGCAAGGTGAAGCTCCCGACAGGATGCTTCGGCTTTTCCCCAATTGCCCGGCCGCGTCAATGCAGGCCCCCGGGGGGGTTTGCGCCGCGGCAGCCCCGCCCCTAATAACGGGGGCATCTGGCGGAGTATCCACATGGAAATGAATGGCGAGCGGCTGATTGCCGCCCCGCGTGAGCTGGTCTGGCAAGCGCTGAACGACCCGGAGGCGCTGAAGGCCGCCATTCCCGGCTGCGAATCCATCGAGAAGCTCTCGGACACCGATCTCGCGGCCAAGCTCGCGATCAAGATCGGCCCGATGGCGGCCAAGTTCACCGCCAAGGTGAAGCTCGAGAACCTGAACCCGCCGGCCAGCTACACCATCAGTGGTGAGGGCAATGGCGGCGCCATGGGCTTCGCCAAGGGCGGCGCCGATGTGGCGCTCGAGGAAGTGAGCCCCACCGAGACCATCCTGCGCTACAGCGTGAAGGCGCAGGTCGGCGGCAAGATGGCCCAGCTTGGCGCGCGGCTGATCGACAGCACTGCCAAGCAGATGGCCGACCAGTTCTTCGACCGCTTCGCCGCGGCGCTGGCCCCCAAGGTGGAGGCCCCCGGCGCTGCGCCGGCGCCCGCGCCCGCGCCCGCCGCGATCTCGATCTTCTCTCTCATCCCGACGGAGTTCATGGGTATGCCTCTCTTCTTCTGGCTCGGCAGCGGCGCGATGCTTTGGGTGCTCTACCTGATCTTCCTCTCCTCGTGAGCAAAGCCATGCCCGCCGACGTGACGGCGACGGCGGGCATGCTCGCCGCCGGCGGGTATGTCGCGGATACGGCCCTGGCCACGACCGTCCACCTGGCGCTGCGCATGGGCCGGCCGCTCTTCCTGGAGGGTGAGCCCGGCACCGGCAAGACCGAGATCGCGAAGGTCCTGGCGGCGCAGCTGCCGCGCAAGCTGGTGCGGCTGCAATGCTATGACGGGCTGGATCTCTCGGCCGCGGCCTATGAGTGGAACCATGCCCGCCAGCTCATGGCGATCCGCCTGGCCGAGGTCGCCGGCAATGTGGCCGACATCGAAAGCTCGATCTACGACCGCCGCTACCTCGAATCCCGCCCCCTGCTCCAGGCGCTGGAGGGCGAGCCCGCCGTCCTGCTGATCGACGAGCTGGACCGCGCGGATGAGCCCTTCGAAGCTTTCCTGCTGGAAGTCCTGGCCGATTTCCAGATCACCGTGCCCGAGCTTGGCACGCTGCGCGCCGAGACACCGCCCGTCGTCATCATCACCTCCAACCGCACGCGCGAGGTGCATGACGCCATCCGGCGTCGCTGCCTCTATCATTGGGTGGATTACCCCGATGCGGCGCGGGAGAAGGCGATCCTGGCGCTGCGCGCGCCCGCGGTCTCCGCCACGCTCTCGGCCCAGGTCGTCGCCTTCGTGCAGAAGCTGCGCGAGGGGGATTACTTCAAGCTGCCGGGCGTGGCCGAAACCATCGACTGGGCCAATGCGCTGACCGCGCTGAATGCGCGCGAGCTGGAGCCCGCTTCGGTGGATGCGACGCTCGGCGTCCTGCTGAAATACCAGGATGACATCGCCAAGCTGAAGGGCGAGGAAGCCGCCCGCCTGGTGGCGGAAGTGCGCGACAGCGCGTGATTCCGCCACGCTCCGACCTGGCCTTCCCCTCCGAGCACGCCCTCGCGCCCAATCTGCTGGCCTTTGTGCGCCTGTTGCGCAGGGCGGGTATGCAGGTTGGCCCAGGCGATGCGCTGGGCGCAGCCGAAGCACTGACCCTGGTGGAACTGGGCCACCGCGCCAGCGTCCGCGCCGCGCTCAAGGCCACGCTGCTGCGCCGCCACGAGCAGGCTGAAATCTTCGACGCCGCTTTCGATCTCTTCTGGCGCGACCCCGAGCGCGCCAATGCCGCCGCCGCCTTCGCGCTCATGGAGGCGCAGAACCCCGAGGAGAAATCCAAGCCCGGCGGCCGCCGCATCGCCGAGGCCATGGCGGGCGACCGGCCGAAGCCCCCGCCGCCGGCCCCCGAGGAGCAGCCCCGCCAGCTCGACGCCGCCATGACGGTCTCCGAGCGGGAACGCCTGCAGACCATGGATTTCGAGGCGATGAGTGCCGCCGAGATCAACGCCGCCAAGCAGGAAATCCGCCGCCTGGTCCTGCCGCTGGATGAGCGCCCCACCCGCCGCTTCCGCACCGACCCCCTCGGCCCTCGCGTGGACATGCGCGCGACCTTGCGCGCAACCACCCGCAATGGCGGCGATTTCCGCGCCATCCTCCGCCGCAGCCGCATCACCCGGCCGCCGCCGCTGGTCGCGATCTGCGACATCTCGGGCAGCATGGCGCGCTACGCGCAGATCCTGCTGCATTTCCTGCACGCCGTGACCA
>JAIYCD010000280.1 GCA_027488195.1 Acetobacteraceae bacterium
ACGCTCGCGCAGTATCGCCTGCCGGTGAAGGTCTTCATCCTGAACAACGAATATATGGGCATGGTGCGCCAGTGGCAGGAGCTGCTGCATGGTGGCCGCTACTCGGAATCCTACAGCGACGCGCTGCCCGATTTCGTGAAGCTCGCCGAAGCTTTTCACGCCCGCGGCTTGCGGGCTGAAACGAGCGACCAGCTGGATGACGTGATCCGCGAGATGATCGCCCATCCCGGCCCGGTCATCGCCGATATCTGCGTGGCGAAGGACGAGAACTGCTTCCCGATGATCCCGTCCGGTGCGGCGCATAACGACATGATCCTGGGCCCGGGCCAGGAGAAGAACGCGGCTTCCGTCACCGACGAAGGCAAGGTGTTGGTGTAGGGGCGCCGCGCGCCTTCTCAGGAAAATTCGGGGGCCGCACCGCGATGCGTGACGCCCCTCAAGTCTCGGATGGATGAGTGATGTCTGAAACAAATACGCGCACGGCCACGATCGCCGTGCTGGTGGAAAATGAGGCCGGCGTGCTGGCCCGCGTGATCGGCCTGTTCTCCGGCCGCGGCTACAACATCGATAGCCTGACGGTCGCCCCCGTCGAGGAGGAAGGCCGTCTCTCGCGCATCACCATCGTCACCTCGGGCACCGAGATGGTGATCGACCAGATCAAGGCGCAGCTGGATCGCCTCGTTCCCGTGCACCGCGTGCAGGATCTGACGATGGAGGGCCCCCACCTGACGCGCGAACTGGCGCTCATCAAGGTGGTGGGCCGTGGCGAGCATCGCGTCGAGGCGCTGCGCCTGGCGGACGCCTTCCGCGCCCGCGTCGTTGACGCGACGACGGAGAGCTTCGTCTTCGAGATGACCGGCAATGCCGACAAGATCGACGCCTTCTGCGCTTTGATGCACCCCTTGGGCCTCAAGGAAGTTTGCCGCACCGGGGCAGTTGCCATCGCGCGCGGCACGGCGCACATGGCGGCCTGATTTTCCCTTTTGACCAAGACTGACAGAGAAGAGGAGCGCCCTGATGCGCGTCTATTACGATCGTGATGCCGATGTGAACCTGATCAAGGCGAAGAAGGTCGCCGTGATCGGCTTCGGCTCCCAGGGCCATGCCCATGCCATGAACATGCGCGACAGCGGCGTGAAGGATGTGGTCATCGGCCTGCGTCCCGGCGGTTCCTGGAAGAAGGCGGAGGCCGCCGGCTTCAAGGTGATGTCCCCCGCCGATGCGGCCAAGTGGGCCGATGTCGTCATGGTGCTGACGCCCGACGAACTGCAGGGCGACCTCTACCGCGACCACCTGCATGAGAACCTGCGCCCCGGCGCGGCGCTTGCCTTCGCGCATGGCCTGAACGTGCATTTCAACCTGCTCGACCCGCGCGCCGATATCGACGTGTTCATGATCGCGCCCAAGGGCCCCGGCCACACGGTGCGCGGCGAGTACCAGAAGGGCGGCGGCGTGCCCTGCCTCGTGGCCGTCGCGCAGAACCCCTCGGGCAATGCGCTCGAGATCGCGCTCTCCTACGCCTCGGCCGTCGGCGGCGGGCGCTCGGGCATCATCGAGACGACCTTCAAGGAAGAGTGCGAGACCGACCTCTTCGGTGAGCAGGTGGTGCTCTGCGGCGGCCTCGTGGAACTCATCAAGGCCGGCTACGAGACGCTGGTCGAGGCCGGCTACGCCCCGGAGATGGCCTATTTCGAGTGCCTGCACGAGGTGAAGCTCATCGTGGACCTGATCTACGAAGGCGGCATCGCCAACATGAACTACTCGATCTCCAACACGGCCGAATACGGCGAATACGTCACCGGCCCGCGCATCATCACCGCCGAGACCAAGGCCGAGATGAAGCGCGTCCTGGAGGACATCCAGTCGGGCAAGTTCGCCCGCGACTGGATGCTGGAGAACAAGGTCAACCAGGCGAGCTTCAAGGCCACCCGCCGCCGCCTGGCCGAGCACCCGATCGAGGAAGTGGGCGCCAAGCTGCGCGGCATGATGCCCTGGATCACCAAGGGCGCCCTGGTGGACAAGGCGCGGAACTGAGCCTTCGGGTCTGACCGAGGCAGGGGGCCGGCGGAGCGATCCGCCGGCCCTTTTTCATGCGGGCCTCAGCGCACCCGCATCTGCACCGCCTGCGGGTCCACCCCCGCCACCATCCCGGCACGGACCACGCGGATCCGCCGTGCCGCGATCCCCTGGCCCATGATGGCGCGCCGCACCGCCGCCGCACGGGCGCGCGCGACCTCGAAGGCCATCCGCTCGGCATGGCTGGTGATGGTGACGATGACGATGACGATGGCGCGCGGCCCACCACGCAGGCGCCCCAGCACAGGGGCGAGTTGCGCGTAGTGGTTCGCATCCAGCCCGGTCTCGCGCCTCTCGAAGCGCAGCATCACCACGCGTCGCTCGGCCTCGGGCTGCGGGATGAGGGTGGAGCACGGCTCAGTTCGCGCGGGCGGCGCGGTGGCCTCGGCGCCGGCGGTGAGCGGCATGGCGAGAAACCGGCCGGCAATCATGGCGCCGGCGAGGAGCCTGCAAGGCATGGGCGGATCCTCCGGGGGGTGTGCAGCCCAACCCCCGAAGCGCGGGGCGGTTTCCCGCCCCGTTCGGAATTACCGCTGGCCGCGATCCACGCGGACTTCGACCCGGCGGCTCTCCAGGCTCTCGAAGCCCGGTGTCGCGCCACGGTAGAGGATGCGGATGCGGTTCCGCGGCACCCCGTTCTCGACCAGCGCATCGGCCACGACGCGCGCCCGCAGGCGCGAGAGAATCATGTTCGCCTCGGCCGAGCCGCGCGGGTCGGCATAGCCTACCACCAGCACGGGCAAGCGGGGATTGGCCTTGATACGGGTGGCGGCCTCGGCCAGGGCGGCGCGGGCGGGCTCCTCCAGGAAGGCGGACCAGGACTCGAAGAAGATCGGCAGGGCGCGGCTGGGGTCCACCGGCGCGGCCGGCGCGGCGGCTGGGGCGGGGGCCGGCGGGGCGGCGGCCGTCACGGCGGGGGCCGGGGTCTCGGCGCAGGCGGCCAGCGCCAGGATGGCGGCGCCGAAAGCGGCTTGGGTGAGGCGACGGGACATGGGGCTCTTCTCCTGGAACGACCGGCGAATCGGCGCCGTTTCGAGTCTTGTGCTACAGCGCCGCGCCGCTGTCACCGCTTGACCGGGCGTCCATGGCGATGAAGCCTGTGACGCATGACAAAAACGCCCCCTCCCGACGCCGTTTCCCCCCATGTCATGGCCCCCGGCACCACCTATCCAAGGGATCTACGCGGCTATGGCGCGACGCCGCCTGATCCGCGTTGGCCGAACGGTGCGAAGCTCGCCCTCTCCTTCGTGCTGAACTACGAGGAGGGCGGCGAGAACACCTTGCTGAACGGGGACGCGGCCTCCGAGATCTACCTGCACGAAGTCCCTGGCGGCAGCCCGACCGTGGGCGAGCGCAACCGCACGGTGGAAACCCAGTTCGACTATGGCGCCCGGGCCGGCGTCTGGCGCGTGCTGCGCCTCTTCGCCGCGCGCCGCCTGAAGCTGACGGTCTATGGCGTCGGCCGCGCGCTTGAACTCAACCCCGAGGTGACGCGCGCCTTCGCCGATGCGGGGCATGAGGTGGCCAGCCATGGCTGGCGCTGGATCGACTACCACGCCATGCCCGAGGCCGAGGAGCGCGCCGAGATCGCCCGCTGCGTCGAGACGATCGAGCGCCTGACCGGCAAGCGGCCGGTCGGCTGGTACACCGGGCGCATCAGTCCCAATACGCGCCGGCTCGTCGCCGAGCATGGCGGGTTTCTTTACGACAGCGACTCCTACGATGACGACCTGCCGCACTACATCGAGGTGGCGGGCAAGCCGCAGCTCATCATTCCCTACACGCTCGACAACAACGACATGAAATTCGCGGTGCCGCCCGGCTTCGGCGACCCGGACGGGTTCGAGCGGTATCTCAGGGACGCGGTGGAGATGCTGCGTGCCGAGGGCGCTGCGGGAGCGCCCCGGATGATGAGCGTGGGCCTGCATTGCCGGATCGTGGGCCGCCCGGGCCGCGCCGCGGCGCTGGCGCGCTTCCTCGACCATGTGGTGGCCTGTGGCGATATCTGGGTTGCGACGCGCGAGGAGATCGCGCGGCACTGGTGGGCGACGCATCCGCCGAAGTGAGGGAAGGGGGGCGAGCGCCCCCCGACCGGTTCCTAGTCTTCGTCGCTGAAGCGATGCGCGAGGCCGGCCAGCGCCGCGCCGATCATCGGCGCCGCCCAGAACAGCCAGAGCTGGTGCAGCGCCGTGCCGCCCATGATGACGGCCGGGCCGGTGCTGCGCGCCGGGTTCACCGAGGTGTTGGTGACGGGGATGCTGATGAGGTGGATCAGCGTCAGCCCCAGGCCGATGGCGATGGGCGCGAAGCCCGCCGGCGCCCGCTTGGACGTGCAGCCCAGGATGATCATCAGGAACATGAAGGTCATCACCAGTTCGGTGATGAAGCCGACGGCCATGCTGTACTTGCCGGGCGAGGCGTCGCCATAGCCATTCGCGGCGAGGCCCTTGCTGATGTCCCAGCCCGGTGCGCCCGAGGCAATGGCGTAGAGCAGCATCGCCGCCAGGATGGCGCCGCCCACCTGGGCCACCATGTAAGGGATCGCCTCATCGGCATCGAAACGTCCGGCGCAGACCAGGCCGAGCGTCACCGCCGGGTTCAGGTGGCAGCCCGAGACATGGCCGATGGCATAGGCCATGGTCAGCACGGTCAGGCCGAAGGCAAGGGCCACGCCCAGCAGGCCAATCCCCACCTCGGGGAAGGCCGCGGCCAGCACGGCGCTGCCGCAACCGCCGAGCACAAGCCAGAACGTACCCAAAAATTCGAAACCGAGCCTTTGCGGCATACCATGCCTCCTCGTCAATTTTTTCTTCCCAGCCGGAAGCACGCTACACGTCATTCACGCCCAGAGAGAAGAGGGCATGTAAAAGCTGATGCGCCTACTCGGCGATGCGCTCGATCCGGTTCACCCGCACCACTTCGCGCCAGCGGGCAACTTCCGTCTGCACATGCTGCACGAAGCGCTCGGGCGGGCCGCCCTCGGGCCGCGCGCCGAGGTCGCGCAGGCGGGCCTGCACCGCCTCATCGGCCAGCGCCATGTTGAAGAGCTGATTGAGCCGCGCGACCACGGCCGGCGGCGTGCCGCGCGGCGCCATGTAGCCGAACCAGGGCTCGATCACGGCGCCTGCCATGCCGGCTTCCTCCAGCGTGGGCACATCGGGCAGCGCCGCGTCGCGGGTGCGGCCGCTCACGACCAGGGCGCGCAGCTGCCCGCCGCGGATGGAGCCGATGAGCGTCGGCGTGTTCTCGAAGAACATCTGCGTGTCGCCGGCGATGACGGCCTGCATCCCCGGCGCCCCGCCGCGGAAGGGCACATGCGTCATCTGCAGTCCGAGGCGGCCGTTCAGGAATTCGCCCAGCAGATGGTTCGACGCCCCGAAGCCCGAGGAGGAGAAGTTGACGCGGTTCCCCTCGCGCCGAGCCCAGGCGACAAACTGCTGAAAATCGCGCGCCGGGTGGTCGGGGCGGACCACCAGGGCGTTCATCACGCTGGCACTCCAGAAGACCGGCACCAGGTCGCGCTCGATGTCGAAGGGCATGCGGGCGTAGATGGCGGCGTTGATCGCGCAATTGCCGATGGTGCAGGCGCCCAGCGTATAGCCATCCGGCGCGGACTGCGCGGCGGCCGCCATGCCGATATTGCCATTGGCGCCCGAGCGGTTCTCCACCACCCAGCGATGCGGCAGGTCGCGGGAGGCGCGCTCGGCCAGGATGCGGGCGATGAGGTCGGTGGCACCGCCGGGCGGAAAGGGCAGGATGATGCGGACGGGCCGGTCGGGCTGCCATTCTTGCCCCTGGGCTTGCCCCTGGGCCTGCCCCTGGGTGGGCAGGGCGATGAACAGGGCGCAGATGGCCATGAGGATTCGGCGCATGGGTTCCTCCGAGGATTTTCCGCAGCTTGGCGCGGGGTGGCGGGTGCGTCCACCGGCATCTCTTGCCGAGCTTTGCGCGGAAGGTTAGGGTCGTTGCATGGCGATGATGACCGCATGCTTGATGCTGTCCGCCGGGCTGCTGGCTCTCCTGCCAACCCGGTCGCTTTCGCTCGCCCTTCTTCCGCTTCGACTTTCCCGCCCCTGGGTGTGAAACGAGGCCGCGCGCGGCCCGCACAACTCAGGGGACCCTGGTCCACCAGGGGCATTGACCGGAAAGCCTTCGAACCTCACGAGATCACGCCATGAGCCTGAACCACCCTTCCTTCGGCAAGCTCGATGCTGGCCGCATCATCATCTTCGACACGACCCTGCGCGATGGCGAGCAATCGCCCGGCTTCTCCATGAATCTGGATGAGAAGCTGCGCATGGCGGAAGCCCTGCACGAACTCGGCGCTGACGTGCTGGAAGCCGGCTTCGCCATCGCGAGCCCCGGCGATTTCGAGAGCGTGCAGTCCATCGCGAAGCGCTTCTCCAAGGACGGCCCGGTCATCGCCAGCCTGAGCCGTGCCAATGCCGCCGACATCCTGGCCTCGGCCGAGGCGACCAAGCCCGCCGCCCGCCCGCGCATCCACATCGTGCTCGCGACCTCCGACCTGCACATGCGCGTGAAGCTGCGCATGACCCGGGAAGAGGTGCTGGAGCGCATCACCGAGAGCGTGAGCCTGGCCCGTAACCATGCGGCCGATGTCGAATGGTCAGCCGAGGATGGCTCGCGCTCGGATCTCGAATTTCTTTGCCGCTGCGTGGACACGGCGATCAAGGCGGGTGCGACGACGATCAACATCCCCGATACGGTGGGCTATTCGCTGCCGGCCGA
>JAIYCD010000090.1 GCA_027488195.1 Acetobacteraceae bacterium
TCGGGGATGGCGACGGCGACGCTGATATCCACATCGTTGAACTGCAGGATGGCGTCCTCGGTCCAGGAGGCATTCACCCCCGGATGGCGGCGGAGTGCCACGCCGCAGGCCTTGATGATGAGGTCATTCACCGAGAGCTTGAAGGAACCCGGGCCATCCTTGGGCGATTGCCCGTTGAGATCGGCGCGCAGCTTGAGCAGCGCGTCCAGCTCGATATCCATCGCCACGTAGAAATGCGGGATGGTGGCCTTGCTCTCCGAAAGGCGGCGGGCAATCACCTTGCGCATGCTGCTGTTCGGCACGGCGGTGGTGGCACCGATGACCGGCACGGGCGCCGGCGCCGGGCGCGGCGCGGGGGCGGCCACGGGCGCAGCTGCGGCGGCAACGGGCGCAGGTGCGGCGGCCGGCGCCGGGCGGTTCATCGCCGCCTCGATATCCGCCTTCACGATGCGGCCCTGCGGCCCCGAGCCCTGGATGGCCGCGAGGTCGAGCCCCGCCTGCGCCGCCATGCGCTTGGCGAGCGGCGAGGCGATGGCGCGCTCACCCGAATGCGCCATAGGCGCAGGCGCAGCGGCGGGCGCCGGTGCGGCGGCGGCGGGCGCTGGTGCGGCAGCCGCGGGCTTGGCCGCCACGGGCGCGGCACCGGTCGGCGCGGCCTCGCCCGGCTCCACCAGCACGGCGATGACGGCGTTGACCTTCACCGCCTCGGTGCCGGCGGGAACCAGGATCTTGCCCAGCACGCCCTCATCCACGGCTTCCACTTCCATGGTCGCCTTGTCGGTCTCGATCTCGGCGATCACGTCGCCGGCCTTGATCACATCGCCCTCGGCCTTCAGCCATTTGGCGAGGGTCCCCTCCGTCATCGTCGGCGAGAGGGCGGGCATCAGGATATTGGTTGCCATGTGGCGCGCTCCCTCTCAGCGATAGGTCACGGAACGGGCGGCATCCACCACCTGTTCGATGCGCGGCAAGGCGAGCTTTTCGAGGTTCGCGGCGTAGGGCATCGGGATGTCGAGGCCATGCACGCGGACCGGCGGCGCATCCAGATCGTCGAAGCAATGCTCGATGATCTGCATGGCGAGCTCCGCGCCGATGCCGGCGAAGGGCCAGCCCTCCTCCAGCGTCACCACGCGGTTGGTCTTCTTCACGCTCGCCACGATGGTGTCGATGTCGAGCGGGCGGAGGCTGCGCAGGTTGATCACCTCGGCGCTGATGCCCTGCTCGGCCAGCTTGTCCGCCGCCTGCATCGCCATGCCGACCATGATGGAGAAGGCGAGGATGGTGACATCCGTGCCCTCGCGCTCCACCTTGGCCTTGCCGATGGGCAGGATGAAATCCTCATCCGTCGGGCATTCGAAGCTCTGCCCGTAGAGAATCTCGTTCTCGAGGAAGATGACCGGGTTCGGGTCGCGGATGGCGGCGCGCAGCAGGCCCTTGGCATCGGCCGCGCTCCAGGGCGCCACGACCTTCAGGCCCGGGCAATGGGCGTACCAGCTGGCATAGCACTGGCTGTGCTGGGCGGCGACGCGGCTGGCCGCACCATTCGCGCCGCGAAACACGATGGGGCAACCGAGCTGCCCGCCCGACATGTAGAGCGTCTTGGCGGCGGAGTTGATGATCTGGTCGATCGCCTGCATCGAGAAATTGAAGGTCATGAACTCGACGATGGGCTTGAGGCCGGTGAAGGCGGCACCCACCGCCATGCCGGTGAAGCCGTGCTCGGTGATGGGCATGTCCATCACGCGCTTCGGCCCGAACTCATCCAGCAGGCCCTGGCTGATCTTGTAGGCGCCCTGGTACTGCGCGACCTCCTCGCCGATCAGGAAGACATCGGCGTCCAGGCGCATTTCGGCGGCCATGGCATCGCGCAGCGCCTCGCGCACGGTGATGGACTTGGTCGGGCCCCAATCCTTCTCGGCGCTCACGGCGCGCGGGGCGGCCGGAACCGTCGCCGCAACCGGGGTAGCAACCAGCGCGGGCGCCGCTGCGGGCGCGGCCTTCGCGGCGCCACCACCATCCAGCTCCGCGATGGGCGCGTTCACCGCCACATTCTCCGTGCCCTCCGGCACCAGGATGCGCGTGAGGGTGCCCTCATCGACGGCCTCGACTTCCATGGTGGCCTTGTCGGTCTCGATCTCGGCGATCACGTCGCCGGCCTTCACCGCATCGCCTTCCTTCTTCAGCCACT
Organism: Acetobacteraceae bacterium; assembly: GCA_027488195.1. Taxonomy (GTDB): domain Bacteria; phylum Pseudomonadota; class Alphaproteobacteria; order Acetobacterales; family Acetobacteraceae; genus Roseococcus. The sequence continues at coordinate 2,189 of JAIYCD010000090.1, forward strand.
TGGCCAGCTTGCCCTCCGTCATGGTGGGGCTCAGCGCCGGCATCAGGATCTCGACGCCCATCTTACTTGGTCTCCAGCAGAATGTCGGTCCAGAGCTCGCTCTCCGGCGGTTCGGGGGATTCCTGCGCGAAATCCGCGCTGTCCTGGACGATCACCTTCACCTCGTCATCGATCTTCTTGAGATCCGCCTCGGTCACGCCCTGCTCCAGCAGCATGGCGCGCGCCGTCTCCAGGCAGTCATGCTGCTCGCGCATCTTCTGCACCTCCTCGCGCGTGCGGTACTTCGCCGGGTCGCTCATCGAGTGGCCGCGATAGCGGTAGGTCTTCATCTCCAGCAGATAGGGACCCAGCCCCGCGCGGCAATGCGCCACCGCGCGCTGCGCCGCCTCGTTCACGGTGACGACGTTCATGCCGTCCACCTGCTCGCCCGGGATGCCCCAGGGGCTGCCATTCTGCGAGAGATCGCGCGAGGCGCTGGCGCGGTCCACGCTCGTGCCCATGCCGTATTTGTTGTTCTCGATGACGAAGATGCA
>JAIYCD010000144.1 GCA_027488195.1 Acetobacteraceae bacterium
CGCTATGCCAATGTGATGCGCACCGCGGGGATCAAGCTCGACTGATCAGCCGAAGCGCCAGTCGCTGATCTCCACCGCCGTCTCGATGAAGGCGCGCAGCTTGGCCGGGATCAGCCGCGCGGCCGGCCAGGCGATCTGGATCGGCAGCAGCGGCGGCTCGAATTCGCTGAGGATGCGCACGAGGCGCCCGGCTGCGATCGCTTCGCGCGCCTGATAGGCGAGCACCATGGTGAGCCCCCCCTCGCGCTCGGCGGCGCAGAGCGCAGCGTCGGCGCTGTTGGTGACGAGGCGCGGGCTGATCGGCACACGCTCCTCTGCCCCCTCGCGATGCAGGCGCCACTCCTCGGCGCCCTCGAAGGCCGAGAAGCGGATGATGTGATGCGCTGTCACCTCGCGTGGGTCCCGCGGCGTGCCATGCGCCGCGAGGTAGCCGGGGCTGGCCACGATGATGCGCCGCGTCTCGCCCAGCCGCCGCGCGACCAGGCCGGAATCCGGCAGGTTGCCGATGCGGATGGCGCAGTCCACGCCCTCCTCCACCATGTTCACCCAGCGGTCGGAGAGCAGCAATTGTCCTTGCACTTCGGCGTGCCGGTTGAGGAATTCCGCCAGCAGCGGCGCCACATGCAGCCTGCCGAAGACGGCGGGGGCGGACACCACCAGGCGCCCCACCGGCGTCAGGCGCTCGGATTGGGCGAATTCCTCGGCCTCGGCCAGTTCGGCCATGATGCGCCGGGCGCGCTCCAGGTAATGCGCGCCGGCCTCGGTCAGCGCGACCGAGCGCGTGGTGCGGGCCAGCAGCCGCACGCCCAGATGCGCCTCCAGCGCCGCCACATGCCGCGTGACCGCCGAGGGCACGAGGCCCAGATGCCGCGCGGCTGGGGCGAAGCCCTGGCGGTCCACCACGGCGATGAAGGCGGAAATGGCGGCAAAGCGATCCATGCATCATTGCAGCACAGGCAATGATGAAGTGCCAATAACGAAAATTATCGTCCAAGGGGCAATGGTGCATACCCCTTCCTGTCGCGGCGGGATCCTCCGGCCGCCCCAGAAGGAGAACTCCCATGACCCGTATCGCCACCCATGCCTCGATCGAAGCCGCCCCCGAGGCCTCGCGCCCCTTCCTCAATGCCGTGCAGAAGCAGCTGGGCTCCGTGCCCAACCTGTTCCGCACCATCGCCAGCAGCCCGGCCGCGCTGGAAGGCTATCTCGGCCTGAGCGGCGCGCTGGCCAAGGGCAGCCTGCCCGCCCAGACGCGCGAGCGCATCGCGCTGGCCGTCGCCGAGATCAATGGCTGCGACTATTGCCTGGCCGCGCACAGCTATCTCGGCAGCCACCTGGCCAGGCTCGACGCCGCCGAGATCGCCGCCAACCGCGCCGGCTTCTCGAACGATCCCAAGGCCGATGCGGCCGTGCGCTTCGCCGCCAAGGTGGCGCGCGAGCGCGGCCATGTGGATGACGACGCGGTGCGCCTCGTGAAGCTCGCTGGCTATGGCGATGCCGAGATCGTCGAGATCGTGCTCCACGTCGCGCTGAACACCTGGACCAACTACCTCAACGAGGTGGCGCGGACCGTGGTGGACTTCCCGGCCGTGACGCACGCCCGCGCCGCGTGAATGATGCCGGCGGGGGGCGCGCCCCCCGCCGATGCAGGAGAGCTTGCCATGTCCCGCCCACCCTTGCCCCCCTTCACCGCCGAGACCGCCGCCCAGAAGGCCCGCATGGCCGAGGATGCGTGGAACGGCCGCGATCCCGCCCGCGTGGCGCTCGCCTACACGCCGGACAGCCGCTGGCGGAACCGCGCCGAATTCCTCGAAGGCCGCGCCGAGATCGAAGCCTTCCTCACGCGCAAATGGACGCGCGAGCTGGAATACCGCCTCATCAAGGAGGTTTGGGCCTGGCAGGGCAATCGCATCGCGGTGCGCTTCGCCTATGAATGGCGCGACGATAGCGGCCAATGGTTCCGCAGCTATGGCAATGAGAATTGGGAATTCGACGAGGCGGGCCTGATGCGGACCCGCATCGCCTCGATCAATGATCTGCCGATCCGCGCCGACCAGCGCATGTTTCACTGGCCGCAGGGCCGCCGCCCCGATGACCATCCCGGCCTCACGGAGTTGGGCCTGTGAACCAGATCCCCTTCACTCCCAGCGTGCGTGCCGTGCAGGACCGCAAGACCGCGCGGCCGCGCCATGCCGAGATGGATTTCCGCAGCCGGATCACGCCTGACCTCGCCGGCTTCATCGCCGCGCGGACCAGCTTCTACATGGCGACCGCCAGCGCCGAGGGGCAGCCCTATATCCAGCATCGCGGCGGGCCGCCGGGCTTCCTGCATGTGCTCTCGCCCACCCAGCTCGGCTTCGCGGACTTCAAGGGCAACCGGCAATACATCAGCCTGGGCAACCTGGCCGAGAACCCGAAGGCGTTCCTGTTCCTGATGGACTACGCGAACCGCCGCCGCATCAAGCTCTGGGGCACGGCGCGGGTGGTGGAGGATGACCCTTCCCTGCTCCAGGCGCTGCGCCCGGAGGGTTATTCAGGCATCCCCGAGCAGGCGATCCTCTTCGACGTGACCGCCTGGGACGCGAATTGCCCGCAGCATATCCCGCAGCGCTTCGAGGCGGCGGATGTGGCCGCCGCCCTCGCCCAGCGTGATGCGCGCATCGCCGAGCTGGAGGCCCGATTGGCGCGGGCCTGAGCCTGGCCTATGCCAGCGCCAGCCTCAGGAGAGATGACGATGAAAGCCTGGACCCTCGCCGCCGCCCTGATCCTCGCCGCCGGGCCCGCCCTGGCCGACCGGGCGGGGGCGGAGCGTTGCGCGGCGGGGCTGCAGCCGCTCGGCCAGCAGCTTTTCACCCGCGCCCTGCCGGGGGTGCTGGGCGGCTCCTCCATCCCGGACGCGCTGCGCAACGCGGCCCTTTCCATGGTCATGTCCGGCGCGGTCAGCCGGGATGCAGCGCGCCAGGCGGCGGAGTCCGCCGGCCCCTGCCTCGCCATGGCCCGCGCCCCGGGCGGCTGACGCGCCCCCGCCCAGGGGGGCTTTGCCGCCTGTCCGGATGATTTCCGAATAATCCACTCGGGAAATGCCCCTCCCCCGCTTGCACATCCTGGCCGGGCGTGATTACGGAACGCGGATTATCCTTTCGGAGCACGGTATGCGCCTCGCGGTTCTCAAGGAAAGGCGGGCCGGCGAAAGCCGCGTCGCCGCCACGCCGGAAACGGTGAAGAAGCTGATGGCCATGGGCCTCAGCGTTGCGGTCGAGGCGGGCGCAGGCCTCGCCTCAGGCATTCCGGATGCGGAATACGCGGCCGCCGGCGCGGAACTCGCCGCCGATGCCGCTGCCGCGCTGCAAGGGGCGAAGATCGTCTTCGCCGTGCGCGCGCCGGAAGCCCCGCTGCCGGCCGGCACGCTGCTGATCGGCACGCTGGGCGCCGATGCGGCCGCCGCCGCGGCCTTCGCCGCCGCCGGGATCGAGGCCTGCTCCATGGAGCTGCTGCCCCGCATCACCCGCGCGCAGAGCATGGACGTGCTCTCCAGCCAGGCGAATCTCGCCGGCTACCGCGCCGTGATCGAGGCCGCCGAGACCTTCGACCGCGGCTTCCCCATGCTGATGACGGCCGCCGGGACCATCCCCGCCGCCAATGCCTTCATCATGGGTGCGGGCGTGGCCGGTCTCCAGGCCATCGCCACCGCGCGCCGCCTGGGCGGCCGCGTCTCGGCCACCGATGTGCGCCCCGCCGCCAAGGAGGAAATCAAGTCCCTCGGCGCCAGCTTCGTCGGCTACGAGGATGAGGAGAGCAAGGCGGCCCAGACGGCCGGCGGCTATGCCAAGCAGCTCTCGGCCGAATTCTACGCGAAGCAGGCCGAAGTCGTGGCCGCCCACATCGCCAAGCAGGACGTCGTGATCTGCACGGCGCTGGTGCAGGGCCGCCGCGCACCCACCCTGGTGACGGCCGAGATGGTGGCCAGCATGAAGCCGGGCGCCGTCATCGTGGACATCGCTTCCGATGCGGGCGGCAATTGCGCCGCCACCGTGCCGGGCGAGATGATCGTGACGCCGAATGGCGTGAAGGTGCTGGGCTTCACCAACTGGCCCGGCCGCATCCCCGCCGCCGCCAGCGCGCTCTATGCCCGCAACCTCCTCACCTTCCTGACCACCTTCTGGGACAAGGAAGCCAAGGCGCCGAAGCTGCCGCCCGAGGATGACATCGTGGCCGGCGTCACGCTGACGCGCGGCGGTGCCGTCGTGCACAAGAATTTTGCGGCCTGAGGAGAGAGCCCCGATGAGCACCCAAGCCGAAATCGCCACCAAGGCCGCCGATCTCGCGGCCCGCGCGCAGGAGCTGGCGGAATTCGCCCGCCGCGCCGCCGAGGCCGCCGCCCCCGTGGCACAGGTCGTCGAACCCTTCCTGCTGATGCTGACCATTTTCCTGATGGCCTGCTTCGTGGGCTACTACGTCGTCTGGAACGTGACGCCGGCGCTGCATTCGCCGCTGATGGGCGTGACCAACGCCATCTCCTCCGTGATCATCGTGGGCGCCATCCTGGCGGCCGCCGCGGCGCAGAGCGATGCGGCGCGCCTCTTCGGCTTCCTCGCCGTGACGCTCGCCGCCGTGAACATCTTCGGCGGCTTCATGGTGACGCGCCGGATGCTCGCCATGTTCCAGAAGAAGAAGGGCTGAACCCATGGCGACGATCTCGACCCTCGCCTATCTGGCGGCTTCCGTCCTCTTCATCCTGGCGCTGCGCGGCCTGTCTCACCCCGAGACGTCCCGCAAGGGCAACCAGTACGGCATGATCGGCATGGCGGTGGCGATCATCGCCACCATCCTGAATTCCGGCATGGATTTCGGCGGCTTCGTGCTGATCATCTCGGGCCTCGCCATTGGCGGCTCGATCGGCGCGGTGCTGGCCAACCGGATCCAGATGACCTCGCTGCCGCAGCTGGTCGCGGCCTTCCACTCGCTGGTCGGCCTCGCCGCGGTGTTCGTGGCCGCCGCCGCCTTCTACAGCCCCGAGAGCTTCGGCATCGGCGTGCAGGGCAACATCAAGGCGGCCTCGCTCATCGAGATGTCGCTGGGCCTGGCCATCGGTGCCATCACCTTCTCGGGCTCGGTCATCGCGTTCCTGAAGCTGGATGGCCGGATGTCCGGCGCGCCCATCATGTTCGCGAACCAGCACAAGCTGAACGCGATCCTGGGCGGCGTGCTGGTCTTCCTGATCTTCCTGTTTGTTCTGACCGGCTCGCCCTTCCTGTTCTGGGTGATCGCGATCCTGTCCTTCGCGCTGGGCTTCCTGCTGATCATCCCGATCGGCGGCGCGGACATGCCGGTCGTCGTCTCCATGCTGAACAGCTATTCCGGCTGGGCGGCGGCGGGCATCGGCTTCAC
>JAIYCD010000084.1 GCA_027488195.1 Acetobacteraceae bacterium
GCCAGTAGCGGATCCACATGTCGTGCGTTCCGCCGCGGAAGGTCATCGCCACCTTGCTGTCGCTGTTCAGCGCGCGGCGCAGGGGCGATGCATCGAGCCGCGCGCCCAGCTGCATGTGCTTGGCGGCGACGCTGATGGCTTGGCCGTTCGTGTTCAGCCGCGCCAGCAGCGCCATCGGCACCGGCTGGTTGTTCTGCGTGATGCGGCCCATGTGGATCAGATAGGCCATGGGCGTCAGCAGATGCGCGCCATCGATGCCGCCGCGTCCCCCGCCCAGCACCAGGTTGTCGCGCGTGGCACCCCAGCTCGCCTGGCGGTTCACCTCCACGTCGGGCATGCCGTGCTTGGTGAAGAAGCCCTTCTCCTTCGCGATGATGAGCGGCGCGGCATCGGTCAGCGCGATGAAGCCGAAGACGGCCCTGCGCACCTCGGGCGTGGTGCTGCCCTGGGCATGCACGCCCGAGGCGCTGACCGCCTTCGCGGCGGCGAGAAGGGCGGCGGTGCCGGTGACGGCGTTGCGGCGAGAGAGGCTCATGCTTGGGTCTCCAGGACAGGTTCGGGTTCGTTCAATCGGAGGGCGGCGTCGCGCCACAGCGCGTCGCTGAAGGGGGCCAGGGCCTGCGCGTCCGGCACGCTGTCCGGCATGTGGCCGGCTTCGCGCATCGCGGAGAGCCAGAGCGCCGCTTCCTCGCGGCGCGGCAGGGTGGCGGCGCGGAAGGCGATGCGGTGGGTCGCGTCGAAGGCGCTCTCGATCGTGGCGGGGCTGAGCTGCCAGAGCGCGCGGCCGGCCATGATGGAGATGGCCTCCACGCGGTTCTCCGGCGCATCCAGCCAGCGCGCGGCGGCGATGATGGCGGCCGTCGCGGCGACGGCCTGCTCGCGATGTGTGGCGAGGTATTCCGTGCTGAAGGCGAGCAGCTTCTCGGGGTGGTTGGGCCAGATTTCCGCCGTGCCGGCGACGACGCGCCCCGCTCCCATCGCCTCGGCCGCGGCACCCCAGGGGGCGCCCACGCAGAACCCATCGATTTCGCCCGCGGCCAGGCGGGCCGCCATGCGCGGGGGCGGCACGGCGGTCAGCCGCACATCGCGCTCCGGATCCACGCCCTGGGCCAGCAGCCAGCGGCGCAGCAGGTAGTTGTGCGAGGAGAAGGGGAAGACCACGGCCAGCGTCGCGGGCGCGCGCCGCGCCTTCAGCTTCGCCGCGAGGTCGCCATCGGCCAGTTCGTTGGAGAGGGTGATGCCGTTGCCATTGCGCGAGAGGCCGCAAGCCACCTGCAGCCGCGCCTCGACGCCGCCCAGCCCCGCCGCCAGTGCGATGGGCATCGGCGCCAGCAAATGCGCGCCATCCAGCGCCGAGAAGGCGAGCTTGTCGCGGATCGCGGCCCAGGAGCCTTCGGGCGAGAGGGCCACGCGCAGGCCCACCGTCTCAAAGAGGCCGAGCGCCTCGGCCACCAGCAGCGGCGCAGCGTCGAAGAGCGGCACGAAGCCCAGGCGCATGACGCGCGCGGCGGGGCGGATGCGGGGGGATGGGACGCCGATGTCAGCGAGCGGGGGCAAGCGGGTGATCCACGCATCGGGCGGACCGTCATGGGCCACCGGGAGGAGATCGGGCTTGCCTGGGATGCGCCATTGCATCCCGCCCGTGGGGCCGTTTCTATCGGGGCCGGATCGGGCGAGCAAGCATAAAAATGCATCTCTTTTAGGCGAGGTAAAATATTATGCGCCTAATCGGTCCTGATTGGCGCTTTTTTGTTCATATAGGCGACCGCCATCGGACCGAGTTTCAGCCGTCGTTCCATGGCCATGCGCTGCAACCGACGATGTGCCTCGGGCTCGGAGAGGCCTTCATCGCGCATCAGGCGGCGCTTGGCGGCGGCGATCTGGTCGCGCTCCTCCAGGGTGGCGCGCGCCTCGGCGAGTTCGGCCCTGAGTGCCTCATGCGCCCTGAAGCGGCGGATCGCCACCTCCAGCACCGGTCGCACCCGGGCCGGGGCCAGGCCTTCCACGACATAGGCGGCCACACCCGCCTCCAGCGCGGCCTCGATCTGCTCCGGCGCGCCACGCTCGGCGAAAAGGACGACGGGGCGCGGCTCGTCGCGGTTCAAGGCGCGCATGGATTCCAGGGCATCGCGCGAGGGGTCATCGAGATCGCAGACTATGACATCGGCCTGGCTCTGGCGGACACGCGCCGTCAGGTCCGCGACGTCGGGCGCGATGGCCACGACGGCGCAACCGGCCGCTTCGAGGCCCAGGCGCACCGCCTCCGCGCGCTCAGGCTCGCCATCCACCAACAAGACCCGCAGCGCTGTCGCCCCCCGATCCGGGCCGCGCTGGCGCATTCCTCTTGCGGCGCAGCATGCCATGGATGGGTGCCGCGCGCAAAGACGCCATCGGACGGGGCCAAGGCTCCACACCCCCACATGATGCAGCAAAGCCACATTGTTGCACCCAACTGTGGGGAACAGACCACGCCCCATGGTAGGAAAGCCCCCCGCATGACTACATTCGGATCATGCGCGAGAGACGCCTGCCCCCCCGGCTCATGCTCCTGGGCCTGACCCTGCTTGCCGCCTGCGCGGCGGGCGGGCCCAATGTCGTGGATCGCGGCGGCCGCTCGGCGCCAACGCGGGGTGAGATCGCAGCCAGTGGCAGCATCTTCGGCAATTACCTGGTCGGCCGCTTTGCCGGCGAAGAACTGGACACAAAGGTCGCGGCGGACAGCCTGCTTGCCGCCCTGCGCGCCGACCCCGACCAGCCCGACCTGATCCAGCGCGCCTTCGTGGCCAGCCTGCTCGATGGCCGGGCCGATGCGCTCCGCCTCGCGCGCCGCCTGCCGGACAATGCCTCGGCGCAGCTCGTCCTGTTCGGCGCTGATGTGGCCGCTGGGCGTTGGGCGGGGGCGGAGGCACGGGCGCGCGGGTTGCATCGCCAGGGGCCGGTCGCTGCCCTGCAGCCCGTGCTGCTCGCCTGGAGCCAGGCCGGGCGCGGCCAGACCGACCAGGCCATCGCCACCCTGCGCCCACTCGCCGAGCAGAGCCGCTTCCGGGCGTTGAACGCGCTGCACGCCGCGCTCATCGCCGATGTCGCGGGCCGCCCGCGCGAGGCAGAGCGCTTCGTCCGCCTGGCCCTGGCCGACCAGCCCGACCCCACGCTGCGCCTTGCCATGCTCTCCGCCGGCATCCTCGAGCGCGCCGGTCGCCCGGCGGAGGCCGCACGCCTGCTGGACCAGCTGGCGGGCTCGAATGACGATTTGGCCCTCGCCGTGCTGCCACCTGCGCGGCGCCTCGTGCTGACCCAGCGCGCCATAGAAGGCCCCGCCGACGGCATCGCCGAGGCCTATGTGGCGCTCGGCAGCGCGCTACGCGGCCAAGGTCTGGAAGAGATGGCGACGCTCATGGCGCGGCTCGCCCTGCGGCTCCGCCCGAACTTCGCACCTGCGCTGTTGCTGCTGGCAGATACCCTCGCCGAGGGCGATCGCCTGGACGCCGCCCGCGAGACGTTGCTGCTGGTCCCGGAGGGAGATCCCATGTTTGGCGCCGCGCAGCTGCGGCAGGCAGCCCTGCTCGATCGCCTGGGGCGCGCCGATGACGCGGAGGCGCTGCTGCGCCGCCTGGCCGAGGCGCTGCCCGGCGTGCCCCAGCCGCTGACCCGCCTGGGAGACCTGCAACGCCGCCGCGGGCGCTTCGCTCAGGCCGTGCAAGCCTATGATGCCGCCATCGCGCGCAGCCAGCCGATCCGTGCCGGGGACTGGCCACTATTCTACGCACGTGGCATCGCGCGGGAGCGGTCGGGCAACTGGCCCGGCGCCGAGGAGGATCTGCTCCAGGCCCTCGCCCTCTCGCCCGAGCAGCCCTTCGTGCTGAACTACCTCGCCTATACCTGGGCCGATATGGGCGTGAACCTGGAGCGCGCGAAGACCATGCTGGAGGGGGCTGCCGCGCAGCGCCCACAGGATGGCAACATCGCCGACAGCCTGGGCTGGGTGCTGTTCCGCATGGGCCAGATCCCGGCCGCCATCACCCAGCTGGAACGCGCAGTGGAGCTGGAGCCGCGCAACGCCACCATCAACGACCACCTGGGCGACGTGTACTGGGCCGCTGGGCGCGAGCGCGAGGCGCGCTTTCAGTGGCAGCGGGCGCTGACGATGGACCCCGAACCCACCGAGGCGACCCGCCTTCGCATGAAGATCGACACCGGCCTGCCCCGGCCCGCCCGCCGCTGACATGCCGCCGCTGAGTGAGGCCGCCCCGGCCAAGGTCAACCTGTTCCTGCATGTCACCGGCCGCCGGGCCGATGGCTACCACCTGCTGGACAGCCTTGCCGTCTTTGGCCCCGCCGCTGACCGGCTCACCGCAACACCGGCCGCGGCGCTGGGCCTGACGCTGTCCGGCCCCTTCGGCGAAAGCCTGGCGGCCGAGGAGGATAACCTCGTCCTCCGCGCCGCCCGGGCGCTCGCGGCCGAGGCCGGCGTGACGACGGGCGCCGCGCTGCACCTGGAAAAACATTTGCCCATCGCCTCCGGCATCGGCGGCGGCTCGGCGGATGCGGCGGCGGCGCTGCGCCTGCTCAACCGCCTCTGGGGCTGCGGGCTGGAGCAGGCGGCGCTGGCCCGTCTGGCCGCGCCGCTCGGTGCCGATATCCCCGTCTGCGTCGCATCCCGCCCCGCCCGCATGCAGGGCATCGGCGAGGTCATCAGCGCCGCCCCCACCCTGCCCGGCTGCGGGTTGCTGCTGGTCAATCCGGGCGTGCCGGTGGCCACACCCGCCGTCTTCCGCGCACGTCAGGGCGGCTTCACGCCCGCCGCGACGCTGCCGGATGTCTGGCCCGACGCCGCCGCCATGGCAGCCGATCTCGCGCGCCTCACCAACGACCTGGAAGCGCCGGCCCTCTCCCTCTGCCCCGTGATCGGCGAGGCGCTGGCGGCCCTCGGCGCCACGCCCGGCTGCCTGCTGGCGCGGATGAGTGGATCGGGCGCCACCTGCTTCGGTCTCTTCACCACACCCGCCGAGGCCGCGGCGGCCGCACGACGCATGCCGGCCGATTGGTGGGCGTCAGGCGGCGCGCTCACGGCTTGACGGGCGCATTGCTTCCGCGACAGCTTGTCCGGACCTTGAAGGAGCCCGCCATGATCGCCTCCCGCCGGACCCTGCTCACCGCCAGTGTCCTCTGCGCCCCCTGGGTCACCAGCCGCGCGCAATCCGCCGGCACACTGACCGTGGTGCTGAATCAGGGGCTGCTGGCGCGACTCTGGATCGATGAGCTGCACCCGGCCTTTGAGCGCGAGACCGGCGCCAGGCTGAACGTGCAGCAATCGGTGACGGCCAACATGCTGGCCATGCTGCGCACCCAGCGCGACAATCCGCCGGACCTGATGCAGTTCTCCGAAGCCGGCGTCTTCGCGGCCGCCCAGGCCGGCCTGCTGCGGGCGCACAACCCGGCCAACATCCCGAACTGGGCCTCCTTGCGCGATGCCTTCAAGCTCGCCGACAACTACTCGGCCGGCGTGATCGATGCGGTGCACACGCTCTACTACAACACCCGCGCGCAGACGACGCAGCCGACCTCCTGGGCGCAGCTCCGGGAGCCGTCCTCCCGCAGGCGCGTGGCGATCCCGCCCATCACCTGGAACAGCGGCGTGCGCATGGTGACGACGGCCGCGCAGATCGCCACGGGCAAGCCCTTCGCCGAGGCGCAGCGTGACCTCGATGCCGGCATCCGCCATCTGGCGCGGCTGAAGGAGAATGGCGCCATCGCCTATACCGGCGCGCCCCAGGCCATCCAGATGCTGCAATCGGGCCAGGTGCCGCTCGTGCCCTTCTACGGCATCTTCATCAACCCCATCATCGAGCAGGGCGCGCCCATCAAGCCCGCCGTGCCACTGGCCGAGGGCATCCATGGCGAGATCGTCGGCCTCAACATGCCGGTCAACGCGCGCAACGTGGAGCTCGCCGAGCGCTACGTGAACATGAGCCTCTCGCGCGAGTTCCAGAGCAAGATCGACAGCGTGCTGAACGCGCGCGCCGCGAACAAGGATGTGAACCCCTCTGCGCGCACGCTCGAACTGCTCGGCCCGGCGGAGAACATCCTCTACGCCGATTGGCGCTTCCTCTCCGAGCAGCGCGGCCGGCTCACCGATGCCTGGAACAACGTGTTCGGCTGATGCAGGGGGCTTCCCCGCGCCTCACCGGGCTGTTGCTGCTCGCACCCGCGCTGGTCTTCCTGGCGGCCTTCTACCTGGTGCCGCTCGGATACATGGTCGAGGAAAGCCTGCGCTCCGCGCCGTCCGACATGGACCCGCGGGCGGGGCTGCACCTCTTCCAATATGATCGGGTCTGGAATTCCGGCCGCTCCTGGCGCGCGCTGGAGCGGACGGTGCGGATCTCCGCGATCTCGACGCTGCTGACGCTGCTCATCGCCTATCCCATCGCGTTGTTCCTGCTCCAGGTCCGGTCCTTCTGGCGCACCGCGATCCTGGTCACGATCTTCGTCTCGCTCGCCTCCAGCCTCATCGTGCGCAACTATGGCTGGCTGGTGACGCTGGCCGATGCAGGGCCGGTGAACCAGCTTCTGCTGGCCGTCGGCCTCACCGAGGAACCACTGCGCCTGGTCTATAGCGAGGGGGCCACCATCGTGGCGCTGGTGCATTACGCGCTGCCCTTCATGATCCTGCCGATCTATGGCGCGCTCACCCGCATCCCGCCCTCCTTCGTCGAGGCCGCGCAATCGCTCGGCGCCGGGCCCTGGCGCGCGCTGTGGGGAACGGTACTGCCGCTCTCCGTGCCCGGCATCTTCGGCGGCACCACGCTCACCTTCGCCATCTGCATGAGCGCCTTCGTCACCCCCCTCATGCTGGGCTCGCCCGCGACCGCCATGATCAGCCAGGTGGCGGCGGAACAGTTCCTGGTGCAGCTGAACTTCCCCTTCGGCTCGGCGATGATCGTGGCGCTGACGCTCGTCACCTTCGCCATCCTGCTGGCCTATACGCTCCTCATCCGCCTGATGTTCCGCGACCATGCCTGACGCGAGGAGCTTCCGCGCCGTGGTGGCGGTACTGGCCTCGCTGGGGCTCGCCTTCCTGGTGTTCCCGGTGATCTTCACCGGCGTCGTCGCCTTTGGTGGCTCGATCTTCATCGAGTTCCCGCCGCAGAGCCTCTCGCTGCGCTGGTTCGAGAATATCGGGCGCATCAACCGCATCTGGGATGCGACGCTGACCAGCCTCTATATCGGCCTGATCACCGCGGCGCTGGCCACCGCCATGGGGGCGGCGGCGGCTCTCGCCTTGGTGCGCAGCCCGCTGCCGGGCAAGCCCATGCTCACCTCGCTGCTGCTTTCGCCCATCGCGCTGCCCATCGTGGCGATCGGCATCGCGCTGATCCAGTTCTTCATCCTGCTGGGCGTGGCCTTCACCTGGTGGAGCTTGATCATCGGCCATCTCGTGCTGGTCATCGCCTATCCCGTCCGGACGGTGGTCGCGGCGTTGACTCTCTCCAACCCCTCGCTGGAGGAGGCCGGCGCCTCGCTCGGCGCCTCGCCCTGGCAGGTGTTCCGCACGGTGACGCTGCCGCAGATGGCGCCCGGCCTGGTCAGCGGCTTCCTCTTCGCCTTCCTCATCAGCTTCGACAATTACCCGATCAGCGTCTTCCTGGTGCGCGGCGACCTGACGACGCTGCCGATCGAGCTGTTCAACTACATCAGCCAGAACCTGGACCCGACGCCGGCCGCGTTCTCCTCCGCCTATGTCGCCGTCATCGCGGCCCTGATCCTGCTGGCGGAGCGGCGCTGGCGCATCATCTCCCTCTCCATCCCCCGCTGAGGAGACCGCATGGCCCGGCTTGAGCTCGATCGCGTGGCGGTGACCCTGGGGGGCAATCGCATCCTGCACGGCGTCAGCCTCGACGTGGCGGATGGCGAATGCGTGGCGTTGCTGGGCCCCTCCGGCTGCGGCAAGACGACCACGCTGCGGGCGATTGCAGGCTTCACGCCGGTGAGCGGGGGCGAGATCCGCATCGCCGGGCGCTCCGTGCTCGGGCTGCCGCCGCACAAGCGCAACCTCGGCCTCGTCTTCCAGGACTATGCGCTGTTCCCACACATGACGGTGGCGGAAAATATCGGCTACGGGCTGCGCATGCGCGGTCAGGACCGGGCGACCATCGCGCGCGCGGTCAAGGAAGCGCTGGCCCTGGTGCGCCTCGGCGAGATGGCGGACCGCTACCCGGCGCGGCTCTCCGGCGGCCAGCGGCAGCGCGTGGCGCTGGCCCGCGCGCTGGTCATCAAGCCCGACATCCTGCTCCTGGACGAGCCGCTCGGCGCGCTGGACCGCAAGCTGCGCGATGCCATGCAGGTGGAACTCAAGCGCATCCACCGCGAAGTGGGTGTGACCACCATCATCGTGACGCATGACCAGGAGGAGGCGCTTTCGCTGGCCGACCGCGTCGCCGTCATGTTCGCGGGCGACATCCGCGAGGTGGAACGCCCCGCCACGCTCTATGCCCGCCCGCGCAGCCGGGAGGTGATGGACTTCCTGGGCGAGGCCAACCTCCTCCCGGCGGAGGTCACGCCGGATGGCACGCTGCGGCTGCCCGGCGGCGGCGAGATCCCACATGGCGGTGCGAGCGCCAGCGCGGTGCGCCTCGGCATCCGGCCCGAGCACATGGCGATCCTGCGCGAGGCCGGCCCCGGCAGCATCCCCGCGCGGGTGACCGAGATCGTCTTCAAGGGCGCGCATGCGTCGCTCTATGCCGAAGGGCCGGGGGGCCTCGCCCTTTCGGCCAGCCTGCCGCCCGCCGCGCTGGCACAACCGCCCACCATCGGCGAGACTGTGCATCTGCGCCCGGACCCCGCGCATCTCATCCTGTTCGAGGAGAACCACGCATGACCAGCGAACGTGCCATGCATGACATAGGCGGGCTCGACCTCGGCCCCATCGACCGCAGCGAACATCCGCGCACGCTCTACGAACTCCGCGTGGACGCCATCCTCATGCTGCTGACGAGCCCGGCCTGCGGGGCCTTCAAGACCGATGCGCTCCGCCGCGCCATCGAGGAATTTTCGCAGGCCGACTACGACCACCTGCCCTATTACGACCGCTGGCTCCAGGCGCTGACCAACCTGCTCGTGGAGCAGCATGTGCTGGGCCGCGCCGAGATCGAGGCGCGCGTGGCCGCCATCACGAAGGAACTGGCCGATGCCGCCTGAGCCGCGCTACACGCCCGGCACCCCCGTCCGCGTCGCCGACCGGCCGGTGAGTGGCCATTGCCGCACGCCCTTCTATCTGCGCGGCCATCGCGGCGTGGTGCTGGAATATGCCGGCCGCTTCCATGACCCGTCGCAGCTGGCCCAGCATCGCCCGGGGCTGCCCAAGCTGTTTCTCTACCGCGTCCGCTTCCCGCATCTGGCCCCCAATGGCCAGCCGACGCGGGACGAGATCGAGGCCGACATCTACGAGGATTGGCTGGAAAGCGAGGCCACCCCATGAGCACGCCGCATTGACCAGCCCCCATTGAGCGGTCCGGGCAAAAAGTTAGTGTGCGATCGTCATGTCTCCTGAGCTGGAGCCTGTGGAGCCAGAGCCACTGGGGTTCCAGGGCATCGATAGAAGCACCTCC
>JAIYCD010000231.1 GCA_027488195.1 Acetobacteraceae bacterium
AGCAGCAGCGCGTCGCGATCGCCCGCGCGCTCGCCATGCGCCCGCGCATCATGCTGTTCGACGAGCCGACCAGCGCGCTCGACCCCGAGATGATCAAGGAGGTGCTGGACACCATGGTCATGCTGGCCGAGACGGGCATGACCATGATCTGCGTGACGCATGAGATGGGCTTCGCCCGCACCGTGGCCGACCGCGTGATCTTCATGGACCGCGGCGAGATCGTGGAATCGGGTGAGCCGCAATCCCTCTTCGCCAACCCGCAGACCGAGCGGCTGCAGACCTTCCTGAGCCAGATCCTCCGGGGTCACTGAGCGGGGCGGCGACTGAGCGTCCGCAGATGCAAGAACCTGAGGTTCTTGCCGGGGAGTTGGAGGGGCAGCGCCCCTCGATATTGATGCGCCGCAAGGCAGCCATGCGGCGGCCATGTTTGTTGTGTGACCAGCGCGGGCCTAACGCTTCGCGCCATTCCATCACAAGGCATTCCGCGTGAGCGCCCCCAGCAACAAGTTGACCGCCGCCTCGCTGCTTGGCGTGCTTGGCATCGTCTATGGCGATATCGGCACCTCGCCCCTCTACGCCATGCGCGCCGCCCTGCTGCATTTCAGCGAGGGCGGGATCGAGAAGTGGGAGATCCTGGGCATCCTCTCGCTCATCTTCTGGGCGCTGATGCTGACGGTCACGCTGAAATACGTGCTGATCGTCCTGCGCGCCGACAACCGGGGCGAGGGCGGGATCATGGCGCTCATGGCGCTCGCCCAGCGCTCGGCGCAGACGCAGCGCGGGCGGCTCATCATCGCCATGATCGGCATCACCGGCGCGGCCCTGTTCCTGGGCGATGGCATGATCACGCCGGCGATTTCCGTGCTCTCGGCGGTGGAGGGGCTGAAGGTCATCAATCCCGTCTTCGAGGATGTGGTGATGCCGGTCACGCTGGTCGTGCTGATCGCGCTCTTCCTCGTGCAGTACCGCGGCACGGGCAGCATTGGCGCCTTCTTCGGCCCGATCTGCGCGCTGTGGTTCGGCACGCTCGGCGTGTTGGGCCTGGTGGAGGCGCTGCACAATCCGGCGGTGTTTGCGGCCCTGAACCCGTATTACGCCGTGAACTTCGCGGCGCATTACCACCTGGCCGCCTTCATCGCGATGGGCGCCGTGGTCCTGGCCGTGACGGGGGCCGAGGCGCTCTACGCCGATATGGGGCATTTCGGCCGCCGGCCCATCCAGGTGGCCTGGATCGTCTGCGTCCTGCCGGCGCTGGCGTTGAACTATTTCGGCCAGGGCGCGCTGCTGCTGCGCGATCCCACCGCCATCGAAAACCCCTTCTACCTGCTGGCCCCCGAATGGTTCCGCCCCTTCCTCGTCGTGCTGGCGACGGCGGCGACCATCATCGCCAGCCAGGCGATGATCTCGGGCGCCTATTCGATCGCCCGGCAGAGCGTGCAGATGGGCTTCGCCCCGCGGCTCGACGTGCGCCACACCAGCGCGACCGAGGAGGGGCAGATCTACATGCCCCAGGTGAATTTCATCCTGCTGATCGGCGTGCTGATCCTGGTGCTGGAGTTCAAGAACAGCGACAGCCTGGCCGCGGCCTATGGCCTGGCCGTGACTGGCACCTTCCTGTGCACCACGATCCTGGCCCTGCTGGTCTTCCGCCGGCAATTCGGCTGGAATCCCCTACTGGTGGCGCTGGTCTTCGGGCCGCTGCTGCTGCTGGACCTCTCCTATTTCCTGGCCACCGCCCTGAAGATTCCCGATGGCGGCTATGTGCCCGTCATCATCGGCGTCGTGGCTTTCACGCTGATGTACACCTGGTATCGCGGACGGGAGCTGCTCTTCGCCCGCTTCCGGCAGGACAGCCTGCCGCTCAAATCCTTCCTGGCGCGGCTGCCGCAATCGCGCACCACGCGCGTGCCGGGCGTGGCCGTCTTCATGACCGGCCAGGCGGACTACCTGCCGGGCGCACTCCTGCACAACCTCAAGCACAACAAGGTGCTGCATGAGCGCGTGCTCTTCGTGACGGTCACGAGCGACGACATCCCGAGCGTCGGTCCCGACCGCCGCGCGGAGGTGACCGAGCTCGGCCCCGACATCCATCGCGTCATCCTGCGCTACGGCTTCCAGGAAAGCCCCAACATCCCGCGTGAGCTGGAGCGGCTGGCGAAGGCGGGGCTCATCAATTACGAGCCGATGCAGACGAGCTATTTCCTGGGCCGCGAGACCATCGTGGCGGCCGCCGTGCCGAAGATGGCGCGCTGGCAGCAATGGCTCTTCACGCTGCTCAGCCGGAATTCGGTGCCGGCCACGGAGTTCTTCAAGATCCCCTCCGATCGCGTGGTGGAGCTTGGCGTCCGCGTGGCGATCTGATGCTGCTCATCCTCCGCTCGACGCTGTTCAACATCCTGTTCTTCGGCGTGGCCGGGACCTTCGCCGTGCTCGGCACGCCGCTGCTGCTGGGGCCGAAGCGCCTGCAGCGCCGCGCCATGGCGCAGCTGGCACGGCTGCTCGTCTGGATCATGGAGAAGACCTGCGGGATCGAGGTGCGGGTCTCGGGCCGGGAGCATTTGCCGGCCGAGGGTGCGGCGCTGATCGCCAGCAAGCACCAATCGGCCTTCGACACGCTGGTCTGGTTCGCGCTGGTGCCGGACGTGACCTATGTGATGAAGCAGGAGCTGTTCCGCATCCCGATCTACGGCGCCTTCGCGCGGCGCGCCGGCATGATCGGCGTGGACCGGGAGGGCGGCGCCAAGGCCATGCGGCAGATGATGCGCGAGGCGCAGGTCTCCGCCCGGGAGGGCCGGCAGCTCGTGATCTTCCCCGAGGGCACGCGGACCACCATCGGTGAGCGGAATGAGTGGCATCCAGGCATCGTGGCGCTCGCCTCGGCCACCAAGCTGCCGGTCATCCCGGTCGCCACCAATTCGGGGAAGTTCTGGGCGCGGCACCATTTCATCAAGCGGCCCGGTGTGCTGGCGATCAACATCCTGCCGCCGCTGGTCAATGTCCCGCGCGAGGAACTGCTGGAAACGCTGGAGCGCGTGATCGAGGCGGAGCAGCGCAGGATCGATTGAAGCCTTTGTGCCCTCAAACGCCGGGCGGGCCGGGTCCGCGGCCCTTGGCTTCGCGGCATAAGCCGCGGGTCGGGACCTCGCAGGCTTTACATGATCAGGCCGGCGCCAGCGCCTCGGCGATCGAGGTGAACATCGGCAGGCCATCCGTGCCGCCGACCAGCGGGTCCACGCAATTCTCGGGATGCGGCATCAACCCCATGATGCGCCCATTGGGCGAGCAGATGCCGGCGATGGCGTTGATGCTGCCGTTGCGGTTCTCACCCTCGTAGCGGAGCACGACGCGGTTCTCGGCTTCCAGGGCGGCCAGCGTCTCGGCGTCGCAGAAGTAGTTGCCGTCGCCATGCGCCATGGTGGCGCGGAAGGTGGCGCCGCGCTCGAAGTGGCGGGTATAGGGCGTGTCCGTTCGCTCGACGCGCATGATGCAATCCATGGCGAGGAAGCGCAGCGAGGCGTTGCGGAGCAGCGCGCCCGGCAGCAGCCCCGCCTCGCACAGCATCTGGAAGCCGTTGCAGACGCCCAGCACATGGCCGCCGCGCTCGGCATGGGCGCGGACGGCCGGCATGATGGGCGATTGCGCGGCCATGGCGCCGCAGCGCAGGTAATCGCCATAGGAGAAGCCGCCAGGCAGGACCACGAGGTCAGTGCCCGCAGGCAGTTCCGTGTCGCGGTGCCAGAGCATCACGGGCTTCACGCCGGTCACGCGGTGCAGCGCGATCGCCATGTCCCGCTCGCGGTTGGTGCCGGGGAACACCAGGATGGCTGCCTTCATGCCGAACTCTCCAGACGCGGTCTCATCAGGGGGAAACGCTATAGGCCAGGCGCGGGCGGTGGGCCATCGGGTCAATCGGCCTCGGCCGGGAGGCTGCGATTGGGCAGCAGGTGGCGGAACAGCGCCTGGCGCTCGCGCACCTGCTCCAGCGTGGGCTTCTCCATCTCGGGGATCTCGCGTTCGGGGCCGGTGAGCGCCACACCCATGACGCCCGAGAGCAGCAGGATGGGGGCCACCAGCATGCAGGCGGGGAAGACGGTGCGGGGGCTGAGGTCCCGCATCCAGCCGGGCGGCAGCAGCCAATAGGCGATCCACATCAGCGGCAGCGCGGCGATGGCCATGCCGCAGAGCATGGCGGAGAGCACCGCGGCCGGGATGACGGGGAAGAACAGCAGGATGCTGCCGCTGTTCATCCTTGCAGCAGCTTCAGCCAGTGCAGCCCGCCCAGCAGGACGGTGGTGCCGATGGCCGCGATGGCGGCGGCGGTGACCCAGCGATTGGCCTTGGCCTTCTGCGCCGCGATCCAGCCCTTGCGGGGCTGAGGCTTGCCTCCCGGCAGGCGCTCCTCGCGCCAGCGCAGCCCCATGGCCACCAGCACGGTCAGCACGCCCATCAGCAGGAGGGAGGCCTTCACCATGGGTAGAAGAGCCAGGCGAGCGGGTTGCGCCAGCCCTCCAGCAGGAAGCTGATCGGCCAGAACAGGCCGCCCAGGAAGCCCTTGGAGAGCAGGAAGAACACCTCGGTCAGCCAGTAGTTCGAGACGATGGGCGGGCCGAAGAGCAGGTAGGCGGCCACGGTCAGCACTCGCCACCCGGCGAAGCCGAGGGAGAAGATCACGAACCAGCGCAAGGAGGTTGCGCGGGCTGTCACATCACCTCCACGGTGAAGCTCTCGATCACCGTATTGGCCAGCAGCTTGCGGGCCATCTCCTCGCCGGTCGCCTTGGCGCGGGCGGCATCCGCCTCGGCCAGTTCGACAATCATCACCTTGCCGACCCGCACCTCACCCACGCCGGCGAAGTCCAGGCCCGCGAGCGCGCGCTCGATCGCCTTGCCCTGCGGGTCCAGCACGCCCGTCTTCGGAAACACAGTCACCTTCAATCGCGTCATCAATCCCTCCGAGGCCAAGTGGCCCCCCTATGCCCTGCTGAAGCTTTGCTTCAGCAGGATGAACCCACTCCCCAGGATTTAGCGCCAACCCGGGGCCCCCGGAAAAACGCCCCTTCGGCGTTTTTTTGGGGAATTACTGGACCATCTCCGGCCCCTTCATGTCCCTGACGCCGGCCTCGGGCAGGATGCCGAGGCGGCGGGCGACTTCCTGGTAGCCCTCCTCGACCTTGCCGAGATCGCGGCGGAAGCGGTCCTTGTCCATCTTCTCGCCGGTCTTGCTGTCCCAGAGGCGGCAATTATCGGGGCTGATCTCGTCGGCCACGACGATGCGCATCTCGTCATTGTCGTAGAGGCGGCCGAATTCCAGCTTGAAATCCACGAGCGAGATGCCGACGCCGAGGAAGAGCCCGGTCAGGAAGTCATTCACGCGCAGCGTGACCTGCACCATGTCGTCCAGGTCATGCGTGGCGGCCCAGCCGAAGGCGGTGATATGCTCCTCGCTCACCATCGGGTTCTGCAGCGCGTCGTTCTTGTAATAGTATTCGATGATGGAACGCGGCAGGCGCGTGCCCTCGGGGATGCCGAGGCGCGAGGCCAGGGAGCCTGCGGCCACGTTGCGCACCACGATCTCGAGCGGGATGATCTCCACCTCGCGCACGAGCTGCTCGCGCATGTTGAGGCGGCGGATGAAATGGGTGGGGATGCCGATCTCGCCCAGGCGCGTCATCAGGTATTCGCTGATGCGGTTGTTCAGCACCCCCTTGCCGGTGATGGTGCCCTTCTTCTGCGCGTTGAAGGCGGAGGCATCGTCCTTGAAATACTGCACAAGGGTGCCGGGCTCCGGGCCTTCGAACAGGATCTTGGCCTTGCCTTCATAGATCTGGCGGCGGCGAGCCATGTGGCGTGGTCCTTCTGGAATCCTCTTGCATATAGCAGGATCGGCCTGGGCTGGCACCCGTGCGGGGTCAGGCCGGTACGGGCGCGAATTCCACCCGGTCGGGCGGGCCCGGGGCGAAAAGCCAGCTCCGCGCGCCGGAAGCGCCGAGCGCGAGCAGCGAGGCGCAGACGGTGCCGAAGCCGCCCAGCGGCGGCACGTTCAGCGCCTCGGCCGTGGCGCCCTCTGAATCCGAGAGCAGGGCCGGCCAGGCGCCCCAATCGGGCGGCGCGGGCGGGGCGGCGGCCTGGAAGCGCGGCAAATGGCGGGCGGTGCGCGGGCTGGTCACGTCATTGGGCGGATGGGCCGTGACCATGGAGACGCCCTCGGCCAGGGGGGCGGGCCGGGCCTGGCCCGCGCCGAGGCCGGGGATGAACCAGGCGGTGGCGGCATCGGCCAGCACCAGGTTGAAGGGCCGCCAGAGGCTCGAATCCAGGGCCGCGACCCGCGCGGCGGCGGCTGCGGCGGTGGCCTCTTCCAGCGCGATCAGCGGCAATTCGCCGCGTGAGCGCTTGGCGGGGTCGGGCCCCAGGCTGCCCACGCGGTTCAGCACGGCGGCCAACACGCCGTGGCGGTTCATCGCCATCCAGGTGCCGCCCGCCAGCGTGTCCCGCCCGCCGGTGATGCCGGGCCAATGCTCGGCCGGCGGTTCCCAGGGGCGGTCCAGCCGCTCATCCCGGTTGGCGGCCAGCAGCAGCGGCCATGCGGCGCCGGGGCGACGGAGGAGGATCACGGTGCACATGGGGGGCCTATAGCAGGGAGCGGACGCGCCGACTTGGGGGGCGGACCGGCTGCAAAGGCAAAGCGCGGCCTTCGGATAATCCGGCCGCAACGCGCCCGGCGGCCACGCGATGCCCTCCCTGCCCGCGCAACATGCCCGAGGGCCGCAGCCAAGCGCGCGGAGCGCGCGCCCGGCGCCTGAGGGCACTCTGACAAAGTTGTCATGGTCCTTCCCGGATGCCTCCAGCGTCGGCCGGGCAGGGTGCCTCCAGCAGCGGGGCAAGGGTCCCGCGCCAGAATTGGAGAGATGACCATGAGCCCGATCACCACCCGCCGCCTGCGCGCGGGTTTCGCCGGCGCCCTGATGGCCGGCACCGCCCTGACCGGCCTCGTCCTGTGGCAGGGCCATCCGGCCAATGCCCAGATGGGCGCGATCAGCGTCCCCGCGATCAGCCAGCCCGCCGTGGCGCTGCCGGGCTTCGCCGACCTCGCCGCCCGCGTCCGCCCCGCCGTCGTCACCATCACGACGACCGAGCGCGCGACCCAGGCCAGCACCAACTCGCCCTTCCCGCCGGGCAGCGAGCAGGACCAGCTCTTCCGCCGCCATTTCGGCGAGCAGCAGGGCCAGCGCCAGCAGCCGCAGCGCCCCGCCAATGCGCTGGGCTCGGGCTTCATCGTGAGCCAGGACGGCACGGTGATCACCAACAACCATGTGGTGCGCAATGCGACCAGCGTGAAGGTGAAGCTGGATGACGGGCGCGAGCTGAACGCCCGCGTCGTCGGCCGCGATGACCGCACCGACATCGCGGTCCTGAAGATCGATGCCGGCCAGCCGCTGCCCTTCCTGGCGCTGGGCAACAGCGACACGGCGCGGCCGGGCGACTGGGTGGTGGCGGTGGGTAATCCCTTCGGCCTCGGCGGCACCGTGACGGCGGGCATCGTCTCGGCGCGCGGCCGTGACATCGGCGTCGGCCCCTATGACGACTTCATCCAGATCGACGCCTCGATCAACAGCGGCAATTCCGGCGGCCCGCTCTTCGGCCTGGATGGCAGCGTGATCGGCGTGAACACCGCGATCTTCTCTCCCTCCGGCGGTTCGGTGGGCATCGGCTTCGCCATCCCCTCCAACATGGTCCGTCAGGTGGTGGCGCAGATCCAGGCCAATGGCCGGGTGGAGCGTGGCTTCCTCGGCGCCTCCACGCAGCCGCTGACGCCGGCCCTGGCCCGCTCGCTGCGGCTCGCCAAGCCGGAAGGCGCGCTGGTGGGTCAGGTCGAGGCCGACAGCCCCGCCGCCCGCGGTGGGCTGCGCGCCGGCGACGTGGTGACCCAGGTGGGCGACAGGGCGGTGGCCAATCCGCGTGACCTGGCGCGTGCCATCGGCGATGCCCGCCCGGGCAGCGAGGTGAAGCTCTCGGTGCAGCGCGACGGCGCGGCGCAGGAAGTCCGCGTCACGCTGGCCGAGCTGCGGGACGGCCAGGCGGCGGGCGGCAAGGTCGCCGCCGAGGCCGAGAATCGCGGCGCGGTGGGCGTGTCCCTCGCCCCCATCACCCCCCAGCTGCGGCAGCAGCTGAACCTGCCGGCGAATGCGGCGGGTGCGGTGATCGCGGGCATCCGCCCCGAGAGCCCGGCCGCCGAGGCCGGCCTGCGCGAGGGCGACGTGATCGTCGGCGTCGCCGGGCGGGATGTGGCCGATGTGCAGGCCACGGTGGGCGCGATCCGCGAGGCGGCGCGCAACCCGGGGGCGGCCATCGCGCTCCGCATCCTGCGTGAGGGCCGCAACGCCTTCGTCGCGGTGGAGATGCCGGCCCAGGGTTGATCGGACCGGAGGACGAGGACCAGGGGCTGGCCGCCGGGGCCAGCCCGGCCAGGCCTGGGAACAAGGCCTGTCGGTCAGGGGTGAAGCCCACGACCCCAAAAGGCGGGCATCCCCTTCGAGGCAGGCTCCCCCCCCGGGCCTGCCTCTTTTTTTGCCCTCAGGCGCCGGGCGCGCGCTCCGCGCGCTTGGCTTCGCCGCGCCACGGGTGCTCCAGGCCGCGGGTGCAGTTGGGCGGCGCCGGCCGCTTTGCGGCCGGATTCTGGGGAGGTGGCGCCTGCTTGCTTCGGGCGGCGCTAGTTGTGGGGGCGCAGGTCCAGGATCGCGCGCAGGCCGCGGCCTTGCGTGGGCGCTTCCAGCCGCAGGGCGCCGCCATGCGCCTTTGCCGCAGCCGAGACGAGCGCGAGGCCGAGGCCCGTGCCCGGCGTGGAGCGGCTGCGGTCCAGCCGATGGAAGCGCCGCGTCACGGCATCGCGCTCGCTCTCCGGGATGCCCGGGCCGTCATCCTCCACCTCGATCACCGGGCCGGGGCGGAGCCGCAGCACGAGGTGTGCCCCGCCATGCAACACGGCGTTCTCGATCAAATTCACCACGGCCTGGCGCAGCAGCCCCGCATCGCCCAGCACCGAGACGCCCGGCGCGATCTCGCGCCTGAGCTGGCGGCCCGCCTCCTCCGCCACTGCCTCCATCACCTCGGCGCATTCGGTGAGCAAGGCGGTGAGGTCCACGCTGGAAAACCCCTCGCGCAGCACGCCGCTCTCGGCACGCGCGATGCGCAGCAGCGCGGCGAAGCTCGCCAGCACGGAGTCGAGTTCCTCCAATGCGCGCTCCATCATCGCGGCGTCGCGCTCGGCATCGCGCGGCGAGGCGAGCGCCCCTTCCAGCAATTGCCGCAGGCGGGAGAGCGGGCTTCGCAGATCATGCGCGATGTCGTCCGTGACCTGCCGCTGCGCCTGCATCAGCGCCTCGATCCGGCCGAGCAGCGCGTTGAAGGTGGCGGTCAGCCGGTCGAACTCGTCGCCGCGGCCGGAGAGCGGCAGGCGGCGCGTGAGGTCGCCTTCCATCACGCCCAGCGCCGCGGTGGCGGCCCCGGCCAGCCGCTGCTCCATCCGCCCGGCGGCGATGAAGCCCAGCAGCAGCGCCAGCAGCGCCGCGACGCCACCCGCGATGGGCGGCGTCCAGGCCAGAGCCGAGGCCGCGCTGTCCACCGGTGTCAGGTCGGCGGCGACCAGCAGCCTGGCGCCGCCGGGCAGGGTGCCGCCCAGCACGCGCAGGCTCGGCCGCTCGCCTGTGCCGGGCAGGTTGGCGAAGCCGCGCAACGCGGGCGGTGGCTCGGGCATGCGGCCGGCGATGGGGCGGCCATCGGGCGCCAGCAGCGTCACGAAGAGTGGCCCGCGCCGTCGCGTATAGGCCTCCACGGCGAGAGCGAGCCCACGCAGGCCGAATTCCTCGTATTCCCGGAGAAAACCCTCCGCCTCGGCGGCGATGGCGAGGTCGAGCTGCTGCCGCAACGCCGCTTCCGCCCGCAGCCAGCCCCAGCCCGAGCCGAGCAGCGAGAGCACCAGCATGACGGCGGCCGAGGCGCTGGCAGCGCGCAGCGCGAAGCTGCTCTTGCGGATCACGATTCCGGTGCCTGCAAGGCGTAGCCCGCGCCGCGCACGGTGCGGATCATCGGCGCGTCACCGGGTGCGTCGAGCTTGCGGCGCAGGCGGCTGACATGGACATCCACCACATTGGTGGTCGGGTCGAAGCTGAAATCCCAGACCTTCTCCAGCAGCATCGTGCGCGTCACCACCTGGCCGGCATGGCGCAGCAGGTATTCCAGCAGGCGCCATTCGGTGGGCATCAGGTCGAGCTTGCGCGCGCCGCGCGTGGCCACGCGCGTCAGCAGGTCCATCCGCAATTCGCCGAGGCTGAGCACGGACTGCTCGGCCGGCGGGCCGGCCGGGCGACGTGCGAGCGCACGGATGCGGGCGCGGAGTTCCGCGAAGGCGAAGGGCTTGGCCAGGTAGTCATCCGCGCCGGCCTCCAGCCCCTCCACACGCTTCTCGACCTCGCCGAGCGCGGTCAGCACCAGGATGGGCGTCGTGATGCTGGCCATGCGCAGCGCGCGGATGATGGAGAGCCCATCCGGACCGGGGAGCATCCGGTCCGTCACGATGATGTCGAAGGGCTCGCCCATCGCGAGAAACAGACCGTCGCGGCCATTGGCCGCGTGGTCCACCACATGCCCCTCCTCGCGCAGGCCCTTGGCGATATAGGCCGCGGTCGCCGCGTCATCCTCGATGAGGAGGATCCGCACGTTGCGTGCCCCTTGGCCCTCAGCTCAGCATCTGGCCGCCATCCACCACGATGGTGTGGCCCGTCACCCAGCCCGCCAGCGGCGAGGCGAGGAAGAGCACGACATTCGCGACTTCCTCCGGCTTGCCCATGCGGCCGAACAGGATGGAGTCCAGCGTCTTGTTGTAGAGGGCCGGGTTCTCGGTCTTGCGCTTCTCCCAGCTGCCGCCGGGAAATTCGATGGAGCCGGGGGCCACGCCATTCACGCGGATGCCATCGGGCGCGTAGGTCGCGGCCTGGGACTGCGTGTAGTTGATCAGCAGCGCCTTCACCGCGGCATAGGCCGGGCCGCGCACCGAAGGGCCGAAGCCCGAGATGGAGGAGAGGTTGATGATGTTGCCGCGGCTCTGCTTCAGCGCGGGCAGGGCGGCGGCGGTCGCGCGGAAGGTGGCCAGCACATCCACGTTGAGGGCCGCGGCCCAGCCTTCCTCGGTGTCGGTCATGCCGAAGCCGCTCGCATTGTTCACCAGCACGTCGCAGCCGCCGAGTGCCGCCACGGCCTCCGCGATATAGGCCTTCACCGCCGCGCCATCGCCCAGGTCGCAGCTCGCGGCATGCGCCTTCGGGCCGAGCTCGGCCTTGGTGGCGGCCAGCGCCTCGGCGCCGCGCGCGCAGATGGAGACGGCGGCGCCGGCGGCGGCGAAGCCCAGCGCCACGCTGCGGCCGATGCCCTTGCTGCCGCCACAGACGATGACGCGCTTGCCGGTGAAATCGAAGCTCATGCGGGTTTTCCTTGGATCATGGCCGGACGGTTCCGGCGGAGGCGGGTGAGGCCGTAGGCGAGCGCGATGCCGACAGCGAGGATCGCGATGCCCACCAGCGGGCGATAGAACAGCCAGGCGATGGCGATGGTGCCCGGCGCCAGGATGAAGGTGAGCACGGCGGCCAGCAAGCCGGTGCCGAAGCCCACGATGCTGCCGATGAAGGGCACGACGTCGGCCAGCACCTTCAGCGGGTTGAAGATGATCAGCCAGCCCAGGAACATCACGACGGTGCCGACCAGGCGCAGGATCCAGGTGAGCGTGACGTTATCCGCCTCGGCCTGCTGGAACATCGCGGTAGCCGGCACGCGGCCGGGCTCGATCATGAAAAGGCGGTCGCCCGCGCGCGTGGCATAGGGGCCGAAGCCATCCCCCACCTGCGCGCCGATGACCGAGAGCGCATCCGGCCGCGCCACCGTCCACGTCACGCGCAGATCGCCCACGCGCGGGTTCTGCGGGTCCTGGCCGATGAAGCGCCCGCCATCGGCATTGCCGCCGGGCACGGCAAACGCCGTGCTCACAGGGATCTCGTTCACCTGCGCGTCCGAGATGCGCCAGCCGCCCAGCATCACGCGCTCGGCGTTGAAGGCGCGGGTGGCGTGGCGCGGCTCGGGGTTCTGGTGGCCGTCGGGCTGGCGGAAGCGGCTGGAATCGATGCGCCCTTCCTGCCAGACGCGGCGATAGCTGTAGGTCGTCACCGTTTCCTGCCCGCCGCCCATGCGGGTGCGCGTCTCGCTGCTCGTCTGCTCCTGCCACTGATACATCTCGACGCGGCGCAGAAGGCGCAGCGTGCCCTCGGGCGGCGTCACGCCGAGCTCCGCATCGCGCGGCACGCTGGCGGCGCGGACCGCCCCCGCGACATGCACGAGGCGGCCTTCCAGCGCCGGGTCCGGCCGCTCGGGCGAGGCGGATTGCACGAGGCTGGCACCCTCGGCCAGCGAGCGCGCCGTCTGCACCGCGCGGCCCTCATTCCAGAACAGGAGAAAGCCCGCGACCGGCAGCAGGATCAGTCCGAACAGGATGCCCATCAATGCGCCGCCGAGGCGCTGGAACCAGGATTGGTGCGTGGTCTCGGTGAAGCTGCCGCCCCCGAAGGACGGGCCGTCATCGCCTGAATTGCCGGACATCGCCTCTCCTTTCGCGCAACGCGGGAAGGAATGCGTGATCCTGACACTTTGTCCAGCCTTGACCGCGCCCGCCCGCCGGGCCATCGCCCCCCGCATGGCCGCCCCCCCGCTTCTCATCCTCGACGCGATCCGCTTCACCCTCGGCAACACGCCGATCCTCTCGGGCGCGGGGCTTTCCGTTTCTCCCGGCGAGCGGCTTGCGCTGGTCGGGCGCAATGGCAGCGGGAAATCCACGCTGCTGCGCATCGCCGCCGGCGAGCTGGAGGCCGAGGGCGGCACGCGCTTCCTCCAGCCCGGCGCCACCATGCGCTATCTGCCGCAGGAGCCCGATCTCTCCGCCCATGCGACGGTGGAGGATTACGTGATGTCGGGCCTCGGCCCCTCGGATGACCCGCACCGCGCCCGCGCGCTGATGGAGGGCCTGGGCCTGACCGGCCAGGAGGGGACGACGCGGCTCTCGGGCGGCGAGGCGCGCCGCGCGGCGCTGGCCCGCGCCCTGGCGCCCCAGCCCGACATCCTGCTGCTGGACGAGCCCACCAACCACCTGGACCTGCCGGCCATCGAATGGCTGGAGGCGGAGCTGGCCAGCCTGCGCGGCGCGCTGGTGCTGATCAGCCACGACCGGCGCTTCCTCTCGCGCCTCTCGCGCGCGACGCTCTGGCTCGATCGCGGCGCCACGCGGCGGCTCGATCGCGGCTTCGGCGAGTTCGAGACCTGGCGCGAGGAACAGCTCGAACTGGAGGAACAGGCCGCCCACAAGCTCGGCCGCCAGATCGTGCGGGAGGAGCATTGGCTGCGCCACGGCGTCTCCGGCCGGCGCAAGCGCAACATGCGCCGCGTGGGGGAACTCCAGGCGCTGCGCCAGGCGCGGCGCGAGCGCATCAAGCCGACCGGCACGGTGACGATGCAGGCCGCCGAGGCGTCATCCTCCGGCCAGCTCGTCATCACGGCCGAGGGCGTGGAGAAGTCCTGGGGCGAGCAGCGCATCCTGCGGAATTTCTCGACGCGCATCATCAAGGGGGACCGGATCGGCATCGTCGGCGCCAATGGCGCGGGCAAGACGACGCTCTTGAACATCCTGATCGGCAAGCTCCAGCCGGATGCCGGCGCGGTGAAGCTCGGCAGCAACATCGCCATGGCGGCGCTGGACCAGCTGCGCGCGACGCTCGACCCCAGCCGGACGCTGGCCGACACGCTGACCGACGGCAGCGGCGACCAGGTCTGGGTGGGCGGCAAGCCGCGCCACGTCATCGGCTACATGCAGGATTTCCTGTTCATTCCGGAGCAGGCGCGCACGCCGGTGGGCAAGCTGTCAGGCGGTGAGCGCGGGCGGCTGCTGCTGGCCCGCGCCTTGGCCGCGCCCTCCAACCTGCTGGTGCTGGACGAGCCGACCAACGACCTCGACCTCGAGACGCTGGATTTGCTGGAGGAGATGCTGGCCGATTACGCCGGCACGGTGCTGCTGGTCAGCCATGACCGCGATTTCCTGGACCGCGTCTGCACCGGCATCATCATGGCCGAGGGCGAGGGCCGCTGGCAGGACTATGCCGGCGGCTACAGCGACATGCTGGCCCAGCGCGGCGAGGGGGTGGCGGCACGCAGCGCCGCCAGGCCCCAGCGTGAGGCCGCCGCATCCCGTCCGGCGGCGGCAACGACCGCGCCCGCCCGCAAGATGAGCTTCAAGGACCAGCACGCGCTGGCCACCCTGCCGGCCACGATGGAGAAGCTGCAGAAGGAGATCGGCGTGCTGCGGAACTGGCTGGCCGATCCCGGCCTCTATGCGCGCGATCCCAGGGGCTTCACCCAGCGCACCGAGGCCCTGGCCGAGCGCGAGGCGGCCCTTGCCGCGGCGGAGGAGGAATGGCTCCGCCTTGAAATGCTGCGGGAAAGCCTGGAGGCCCCCTGAACGCGAAACCGGGCGGCTTCCTGTCGGAAGCCGCCCGGCCCGTCACCCCGCAGATGCGAGGTGGAGTCGTCAGGAACGCCCGCCACGGCTGTTCTCACCACCCTTGCGCCCGGCCTCGGCGGCCAGTTCAGGGTCGCGCGAGAAGCTGCGATCCTCGGGGGGCGACGCTCTACCCGCCCTTCGAGGCGATCTCCTGCTGCTTCTTCTCATCCATCGCGGCGAAGCCACGCTCGCTGCGACCCTGCTTCTTGTTGTCGGACAGGTGCCTGGTTCCCTGATGATTGGGTCTCTCACCCCACCGGGGTGGTTGCGAGTAGACATAACCAGGCTGGATGGCCAAGGTTACTTGGCTCGACTTGTTAAATCGAAGCACAAGCTTTCCCGATGTAACCTTTCCCTCGCCCAAGGGTTGGTTTCCTGCATCAGACCGGAGAGCAAGCATGGCGGAAACCCCCGACCAGCCCCCGGGTCCCGCCGCAGCACCCGGATGA
Source organism: Acetobacteraceae bacterium (assembly GCA_027488195.1). Taxonomy (GTDB): domain Bacteria; phylum Pseudomonadota; class Alphaproteobacteria; order Acetobacterales; family Acetobacteraceae; genus Roseococcus. Next base: position 15,036 of record JAIYCD010000231.1, read on the forward strand.
GCGGAAGGAGGGCGGCCCGGATTTCGGCAAGGCGGAGGGGCAGGCGGAACAGCGGGAGCGCGCCGCCGAGGATGCGAGTGAGGCGCAGCACCCCAGGCTGCGCCGCAAGCCGGGGCGCACGCCCTACTCTTCGAGCATGTGCCCGAAGCGCTCGGCCTTGGTGGCGAGATAGCGGTCATTCACGCCGTTGCCGGCGAAGGCGTGCTGCTCGCGCGTCACCACCTCGATCCCGCAGGCGGCGAGGCCCGCGATCTTGTCGGGGTTGTTCGTCAGCAGCCGCACGCGCGGCGCCTCCAGCAGGCGCAGCATGGTCGCGGCCACCAGGAAGTTGCGCTCATCGGCGCCATAGCCCAGCGCCCGGTTGGCATCGAGCGTGTCGAGTCCCTGGTCCTGCAGCGTATAGGCACGCAGCTTGTTCACGAGGCCGATGCCGCGCCCCTCCTGCGCCAGGTAGAGCAGGATGCCGGCGCCATCCTCGGCCATGCGGCGCAGCGCGCCCTTCAGCTGCGGCCCGCAATCGCAGCGCAAAGAGCCCAGCAGGTCGCCCGTGAAGCATTCGGAGTGAAGCCGCACCAGCGGCGCGCCGCCCGCGGCCAGCACGGCCTCGGGCTCCCCCACCAGCATGGCCAGATGCTCGATGCCGCCATCGGCGGCGCGGAAGGCGATGATGCGCGTCTCGGCCGCATCCTCCAGCGGTACGCGCGCCTCACCCACACGGCGCAGCGAGGTGGCGATCGAGGCCGGGTAGGCCAGCAGGTCCGCGGAGCTGACCCGCAGCAGCCCCGTCGCTTCATTCGTGGCGGCCAAGGGGGCCGCGACCAGGGCCGGCAGCAGGCGGCCGAGCTTGGCCAGGGCCAGGGCGGGCGCGGACAGCGCCGGCAGGGCCGCGCGTTCCAGCGCCTGGCCCTCGGCGCCCAGCAGCAATTCGGCGGTGGGGTCGGCGAAGGCGCGCAGCCGCTCGGGCGCGGTCAGCCCCGATGGCAGGCGCAGCGCGACCGCCCCCTCATCCGGGGCATTGAGCGGCACCGGGCGGAGCAGGATGGCCGAGGCACGGACCGGCGAGAGCAGCAGCACGGGGGCCGCGCCGGCCAGTGCCGTCAGCTCGGCAAGTCCCTGCGCACCCACGGTTTCAGCAGCCGCAACGAGCAGCGCCGTGCCATCGCCCTCGATGAGGACGGGCGTGCCGCGCCGCAGCTCGGAGACGGCGCGGTGCACGGCGCGCAGCGCGAGGGTCTCAGCTGAAGGCGGCCTCGGGGCCGCGAGGCCGGAGGAGAGAAAGGCGGTGTTTCGCATTCACTGGATATCCTGCAAGGCGCAAACTCTACGCTGGAATGTGGCGATTGGATGCCGGCTGGCAGGGGGGGCGCCCGAAACTTTCTTAACCCCACAGCCATGCCTAAGGTTACGGGTTGCATTTCCCCCACCCATCCGGAGGTGCTAGCCTGTTCAGGAACCGTTTAAGTGATGGCCACGCCATGTCTGGCACCCGCCGGATCCTGCTGCTGACCGAGGACGCCGCGCTGGCCGCTCTGCTGCCGCAGCGCCTCACACAGGAATCGACCGGCGGCCGCCGTTTCGAGGTGGAAGCGAGCGCGACCGAGCCGGGCCTCATCCGCCTCGCCGAGGCGGCGGGGCGCATCGACGCCACCCTGCTTGACGCCGCTTCGCCGCCCGGCCCCGGCCATTGGGGCCGGCTGCTGCGCGAGGCGGGGGGCGGGCGTCCCGTCCTGTTGCTGGGCGGCGAGGCGGAGGGCCTGCCCGAGGGGATCGTCGAGCGCGTGGCCAAGCCGGTGCGCGCCGCGGAACTCCTGGCCCGGCTGCACGCCGCGCTGGCGGTCTTCGAGGCCTCGCCCGAGGCGGCGGTCGCGCTGGCCGGCTACGCCTTTCACCCGGCATCCAAGCTGCTCCAGGGCAAGGGTGGCACGCGCATCCGCCTGACCGAGAAAGAAGCCGCCATCCTTCTTTATCTGCACCGCGCCGGCGGCCGTTCCGTCCCGCGCACGGAATTGCTGGGCGAGGTCTGGGGCTATTCCAGCGCCGTCACCACCCACACGCTGGAGACGCATGTCTATCGCCTGCGCCGCAAGATCGAGGCCGATCCGCAGCAGGCGCGGCTGTTGCTGACGGATGAAGGTGGCTACCGGCTGGGGGTTTGACCTTGCCTCAATCCGGCCCGCGATAGGATTCGGGGGCCAGCCGCCCCGGCAGATCGAGGCGCGCCGCCAGCCCGCCCAGGCGGGGCGAGCGCTCGAGCGTCAGATGCCCGTCATAAAGCGCCGCCAAATCCGAGACGATGGCGAGGCCGAGGCCGGAGCCGGGCTTGGCCTCATCCAGCCGGACGCCACGCAGCAGGGCCGCGCCATCCTCGCCCTCGGGCAGGCCCGGCCCATCATCGGCCACCTCGATGCCGATGCGGCCCGGCGCCGATTGGGTGACCCGCACCGCGACGCGCCCTTGCCCGTATTTGCAGGCATTCTCCATGAGGTTGCCCAGCATCTCCGTCAGGTCCTGGCTGTCGGCCCGGACCCGTGCATCGGCCTCGCCCGTCACGCGGATGATGATGCCGCGCGCGGCGGTCAGCCGGCGCAGCGCGGTCGCCAGCGCCTCGGCCAGGGCCAGCGGCATGCATTCGGCCCCCGCGCTGCCGGCCAGCGCGCCCGCGCGCGCGCGCCGCAGATGGTGCTGCACCAGCCGCTCCAGCGTGGCCGATTGGGATCGCGCGGCGGTCACATCCCCGGATTCGAGCGCGTTGCGCAGCACGGCGATCGGCGTCTTCAGCGCATGCGCGAGGTTCCCCACATGGTTGCGCGCGCGGTCCACCGTCGCGCGGTTCTGCTCGATCAAGGCCTCGATCTCGGCCACCAGTGGGGCGATCTCGGCGGGCGCCACCACGTCCATATGTTGGCGGCGGCCCTCGCGCACCTCGGCCAGCTCCTGCTGCGTGCGGCGCAGCGGGCGCAGGCCCCAGAGCACCAGCAGCGCCACCACCGCGACCAGCCCGGTGCCCAGCAGGGCGAAGGCCAGGATCACATTCTGCCGGAGCGAGGCGATCTCCTCATCCGTGCCCTCGCGCGCGACGGCGACCTGCACGGTGATGGGCACCAGCCCGAAGCGGCCCTCCAGCTGCACATCGCGCTCCAGAAGCCGCAGCCGCTCCGAGCGCGGGCCTTCGACATTGCGCGCGCGGACCCCCTCCGGCTCGCGCAGGGCGGGCACCAGGCGCGAATCCCAGAGCGAGCGAGAGGTGGCCTGGCTGCCGCCCGGGCCGGTGATCTGCCAGTAATGGCCCGACAGCGGCCGGTCGAATTCCGGGTCCGCCAGGGGGCGCGTCAGGATCGGGCCCGCCGTCGGGTCGAAGGCGGCGGCGGCCACCACCGCGTCCAGCAGGCTGCCCAGCCGCGCATCCGCCGCCGTCTCGATCTGCCGCTCATCCGTGCGGATCACGAACCAGCCCATCAGGCCAAGCCCGATCGCCACCCAGAGGGAGGTGAGCAGGGTCAGGCGTCGTGTGAGGGAGTTCAACCGGCGGCGGCGGCGGCGGCCGGGATGAGCCGGTATCCCTGGCCACGCACCGTCTCGATCAGCTGGTCGCCGAGCTTGCGCCGGAGCCGTGCGACGATGACCTCCAGCGTGTTGGAATCGCGGTCGAAATCCTGGGCGTAGAGGTGCTCGGTCAGCTCGGTCTTGGAGATGGGCCGCCCGGCATGCAGCGCGAGATAGGCCAGCATGCCATATTCCAGCGCCGTCAGCCGGACCGCCTGGCCATTGCGGGAGACGGCGCGGGCGGCGGTGTCGAGCCGGACCGCGCCGAAGACCAGCTCTGTCTTGGCCACGCCGTTGGACCGGCGGATCAGCGCATTCAGCCGCGCCACCAGCTCGGCCATGGCGAAGGGCTTGGCCAGGTAGTCATCGGCGCCGGCGTTCAGCCCCTCGACCTTCTCGGTCCAGGAGTCGCGGGCGGTGAGGATCAGCACGGGCATGGCACGCTCGGCCGCGCGCCAGCGGCGCAGCACGGTCAGCCCATCCACCCGGGGCAGGCCGAGGTCGAGCACGACGGCGTCATAGGGCTCGGTTTCGCCGAGGTAGAAGGCTTCTTCGCCATCCATCGCGCCATCCACCGCGAAGCCGGCCTCGGTGAGGCCGACACGCAGCTGCTGGTGCAATTCGGGGCTGTCTTCGACGATCAGGAGACGCATGGAGGGGAAGATGCGCGGGGCCGGGGCCCGCGTCCAGCGCTGTTCCGCGGGTTGCTCAGCGCTGCGGCAGTCGGGGCTGCGACTCGCCCGACAGGCGCTCCTGCACCGGACCGCGCGAACGGACCAGCGCGCCGGTCGAGGCATCCAGCTCCACGATGAAGATGCGGCCATTGGGCGGCAGGATTTTCAGCTCATAGAGCCATTGCGTGTCGTCGCGCTCGAGGTCGGCTTCGATGACACGGCCGCGGAAGCGGCGCTCCACCTCGGACAGCAGGTCGGAAAGGGGGCGGATCTGCCCGGCCTCCAGCGCGGCGCGGGCACGCTCATGGTCGCGTCGCTCCTGCGCCGTGGCCTGGGCAGGCGCGGCAAGGACCAGGGGCGCCAGGGCGCAGAGCAGGACCAGCAATCGAAGGCGCATATCGCCCTTTGGAATCTCATGGCTGAACGAAGGCTGAATCATGGCATCAGCGCAGGTTCAGGCTGACGGATTTAAAACCATTCCACCCTGGGTTGCTACCGCACCGCGAAATCCCGCCGAAGAGATTGAAACCCGGTTGGTTTTCGGTGCGGACCTAATGGGTTTGGAGTCGGTCATGATGGTCAGCACATTCGCACATATCTCACCGCACCTGCTGGGCCTCTTCATGCTCGCCCTGGCCTGTGTGCCGCTGGTCTTCGTCCTTCAGGATCGCCAGCGCCGCGCGACGGAGCAGAAGCGGATGGCCCGGCTTCGCCGCGAAGCCCGCGTCGCGGCCGAGCTTCGGGGGCGTGACGATGCCCGGTCCGGGCTCGTCGAGGGCTGGGTTGGACAGACGCTTCGCTAAGCCTGGCTGCGCCACAAACCCGCCTTCAGAGAATCCGGCAGGCCTCATCGAATTCGAGCCGCGGGCTGCGCGCAAAGAGCGCCGATGGGTCACCATGGCCGAGATTGACCAGGAAGTTCGACTTCCAGCCCGAATCGGCAAAGAACAGGTCATCCACCTTCATATTGTCGAAGCCGCTCATCGCGCCGACATCGAGACCGAGCGAACGCGCCGCCAACATCAGATAGGCGCCTTGCAAAGTGCCGTTGCGCATGGCCGTCGTGTCGGCCAGCGACCAGTTCCCGGCGAACCAGCTCCGTGCATCGGCATGCGGGAAGAGCTTGGGCAGCTGGTCGTAGAATTTGGGATCATGCGCCACGATCACGGTGACCGGCGCGGTCATCGTCTTCTCGACATTGCCGGGTGAAAGCGCTTCCTTCAGCTTCGCCTTGGACGCGTCGGAGGTGATGAAGGCGAAGCGCGCGGGCGAGGCATTCGCGCTGGTCGGGCCCCATTTCAGCAGGTCATAAAGGGCGCGCAGCGTGTCCTCCGCCACCGGCGTATCGGTCCAGGCATTCTGGGTGCGCGCCTCGCGAAACAGCTGGTCCAGCGCCGCGGCGTTCAGGGCTTCGGCCATTTACGCCTCGACCTGCTCGACGCCCATGACCTCGGGCACGTAGTGGCGAAGCATGTTCTCCACGCCATGCTTCAGCGTGGCGCGCGAGGAGGGGCAGCCCGAGCAGGCGCCCTGCATCTTCAGCTTCACGATGCCGTCGCGGAAGCCACGGAACACGATATCGCCGCCATCGCCGGCCACCGCGGGACGCACGCGCTGGTCCAGCAATTCCTTGATCTGGGCCACGGCCTCGGCATCGGCGGGGTCGAAATCCTCGGCCGCATCCTCGCCCACGCCCTCGATCACGGGCAGCTCGGCCAGGAAATGCTCCATCACCGCGCCCAGCACCTGCGGGCGCAGGCCTTGCCATTCGGTCGTGTCGAACTTCGTGACCGTGATGAAATCGGCGCCGAAGAACACCCGCGCCACACCCTCGAGCGCCAGCAGGCGGATCGCGAGCGGCGAGCGGGAGGCATCGTCGCCCACCACGAAATCGGCGGTGCCGGCCTGGCCCATCACGTCCCGGCCGGGCAGGAACTTCAGCGTTGCGGGGTTCGGGGTGCTTTCGGTTTCGATGAACATGACATGTCCCTGGCGGCGATTTCTTGAGAGGACCTATGTGGTCCTGTTTCAACCCCCGTGCAAGCTGGAGCGTGTGGCACAAGCTTTGCGCAAGCCGGCGGGCAGACCCGCCGCCCGGAACCCGCCATGCTCGATCCCATTCGCCTCGCCTTCCGCCCGCACGGACGCCTCGACGTCCCGCCCCCGCCCGATCGCGGGCCGGAACTCGGCCCCGAGGAAGCCATCCCCATCCCGGGCGAGATGACCTTCGACGAATTCCTCGAAGGCCTGAACCCCCTGCACCACCTGCCGGGGGTGGGCATGATCTACCGGGCCGCGACGGGCACCGAGATCCATCCCACCATGCGCGCCCTCGGCGCCGGCCTCACCGGCGGCGCGCTCGGCATGGCACTCGCCGGCGTCATGTCCGCCATCGAGATGACCCAGCCGCTCGAACGCATACGCGCGGCCCTCAACAACGAACCCGATCCGCTCGCCCTGGCCCGCGCGCCCGCCCGCCCGATCGACGTGGCCGAGGCCTACCAGCGCTGGTCCGGACTCGCGAACCCCACCCGCCTCGCCGCCGCCACCGCGGCGGCGCGGGCGGTGGGGTAGGGGCGCTCCCGGGGATGACGCTGTCCTCCCCGGACCCCACCTGCCAAGGGCCGAGAGGCCCTTGGAACCCAGTACGAAGCCTTTGGCTGGAGGGGGCATGGCGCGTGCGTGTCGCAGTCGCGCAGGCGATGCCCCCTCCAGCCAAAGGCTCGATTCCCGACGGGTCCAGGGGCGGCACGCCCCTGGCGGTGACGGTCTGGGAGAGGCAGCGCCTCTCCCGGGAAGAACGCCCTACGTCGCCGCGCGTGCGCCGAAGATGGCGGAGCCGACGCGGACATGCGTGGCGCCGTGGCGGATGGCGGCTTCAAAGTCGCCGCTCATGCCCATGGAGAGGATGGGCAGGCCATGGCGCCGGGCGAGTTCGGCGAGGAGGGTGAAGTGGGGGCCTGGGTCTTCCTCCGCCGGCGGGATGCACATCAGGCCGGTGACGGGCAGGCCGTGGGTGGTGCGGCAAAGCGTGATGAAGGCGTCGGCCTCGGCGGGGAGGATGCCGGCCTTTTGCGGCTCGGCGCCGGTATTGACCTGGATGAGCAGCTCCGGCCGGCGGCCTTCCTTCTGCATGGCCTCGGCCAAAGCGAGGGCGAGCTTGGGGCGGTCGAGCGTTTCGATGACATCGGCGAGCCGCACGGCGTCGCGTGCCTTGTTGGTCTGCAACGGGCCGATGATGTGCAGGCGCAGGTCGGGGTGGCTGGCGCGGAGGGCGGGGAACTTCGCGGCGGCCTCCTGCACGCGATTCTCGCCGAAGAGGCGCTGACCGGCGGCGAGGGCGGCCTCGACCGCCTCGACCGGATTGGTCTTGGAGACGGCGACGAGCTGCGCGGCGCCGTGCGGGCGCCCCGCCTCCTGCGTGGCGGCCTCGATTCGGGCGCGGATTCGGGTCAGGTTGGCGGCGATGTCTTCGAGCATGCGCCATAGAATAGGGAGAGGCGGCGCCAGCGCCATCCCGGCCACCTGGCTGCTGAGCGATCCGATCCGGCTGCCGGATCCGTCGCCGCTGCTGGCCGGGCTGCCGCGTGGGGCGGCGGTGGTGCTGCGCGGCGCCACCCCCGAGGTGGCTGCGCGGGTGGCCCGGCTCTGCCGGGTGCTTCGGCTGGCGCTGCTGGTTTCGGGCGAGGGGCGGCTCGCGCTGCGACTGGGCGCGGGGCTGCATGTGCCGGATCGCGCGCCGACACGCGGGATGTTGCCGTTCCTGCTGAACCGGCGCGGCGCTTGGCTTTCGGCCGCGGTGCATGGGCGCGCGGGTGTGGCGCGGGCGCGGCGGCTCGGGGCGGATGCGGTGCTGGTCTCGCCCGTGTTTGCGACGGTGAGCCACCCGGGCGCACGCGTCCTTGGCCCATTGCGCTGGGCCGCGCTGGCGGGTGGCGCGGGGCGGCCGGCGGTGGCGCTGGGCGGGATGTCGGCGGCGGCGATGCGGCGCTTGCCGCCTCGGCTGGCCGCTGGATGGGCTGGAATCGGCGTGTGGAAGGATTGTGGCTTGCGGGACACAGTGTCTCAGGGAAGTCGCGTTTTGTCACTGAAGCTGGTTGCCCCGCCGCAATCGGCCGACGCATAGTCTGCCCCGGACCCAGTGATCATTGGGTTGTGAGGTGTATCCGGTCTCGTCCGGTTCCTTTGCAACCCGGAGGGTTACGGCCTCTTCCAGAGATGGAGGGGGAGGGTCAGGGGAACCAGCTGGCTGCGGCCGGCACGTGAGGAGAGTATAACATGCGCAAGATTTTGCTGGGCACGACGGCAGTCGTCTCGGCGGTCGTGGGCGCTGCCGTTATGGCACCCCAGGCCTCCGCTCAGGAAGCGCCGACCGTTCGTCTCGGTGGCTTCTTCCGGGCTTATTATGGCTACACGAACCAGACCAGCCAGCAGTCGCAGGTCACCACCGGCCAGGCGAATAATGGCTCGTCCTCGGGCATGCCGACCAATGTCGGCTCCGGCACGCAGAACGTTCCGCCCGATGGCGTGAACAACGCCCGCATCGGCAAGAACGACATCTCGACCGACGCCGGCATCGACGTCATCGTGAACGGCAAGCTCGCCAACGGCCTGACCTATGGCGCGCAGATCTCGCTGAACAGCAGCGGCATCGAAGGCCGTCAGGTGCTCGGTGGCCGTTCCTCCGCCGGCAAGACGACCGTCCAGGTCGACGAGATGTACGCCTTCATCGCTCACCCGCGCTTCGGTCAGGTTCGCTTCGGTGACGAAGACGGCGTCATGGGCGGCCTGATGAACTCGGGCTGGGTGCAGGGCTTCGGCACGGGTGGCGTGCACGGTTCGTGGGAGTCCTTCGTGACCCGCCAGGCCGGCGGCCGCACGACGACCGCTCCGGGTGGTCTGGGTGACAACTCCAAGATCATCTACATGACGCCGCAGTGGGCCGGCTTCGACTTCGGTGCGTCCTACGCCCCGAACGCGAACATCGGTGAAGACGTCGGCTGCCCGAACAACGCCAACTCCGGCTATTGCGACCGCGCCTATGCCTTCACCGGCGCCCGCAACTTCGGCATCTACGCCGCGGGCCCCGAGCAGGCTGCTCGCCGCAATGAGTGGCAGCTGGCCGCCCGTTGGCGCGGTAACGTCGGTGGCGTCGGCATCGCCGGCACCGTCGGCTACATCGGCGCCGGCGCCGCTCGCGACATGACCACGATGGGCCAGCAGGCGCGCGTGTTCAACAACATGAACATCTGGCAGGCCGGCCTCCAGGCCAGCTACGCCGGCTTCACGGTTGGCGCGGCCTACACCTACGGCGACTACAACTTCTTCTGGGGCAACACCCTGCGTGGTGACCGTCCCGCGGAGCAGCTGGTCGTCGGTGGCCAGTACGTCGTCGGCCCCGTCACCGTCGGTGCGAACTTCGTGACCGGCCTCTTCGAGGGTGGCACGCGCGGCACGCTGACCGAGAACAGCACGGGCACGGCCTTCATCCCGGGCACCAACGCTCTCCCGGCGAACACGAACACCTCGACCAACGCCGCGATGATGCGTCGCTGGGGTATGTCGGCCGGTGCGAACTACCGCCTGGCCCCCGGCATGGATCTGATCGCCGAGTATGTCTACTACTCGGTGCGTGAGCAGGGCCGTGACCTCGACCCGAACCGCCAGGGCATCCAGAGCCGTGCGTTCAGCAACGTGTTCCTGACGGGCGTGCGCCTGGCTTTCTGAGCCAGACTCACCGCGTCACAGAACGTGACCTGAGGGGGGCGACGGGATATCCCGTCGCCCCTTTTCTTTTGGTTGTCGCTCCAGTAAGTCATCCCGCCATGACCCAGATCGCACGCCCGATTCTCCCGCTCTGCCTCGGTCTCGCATTGCTGGCCGGCTGCGCCGGCGGGCGGCAGGTCGGCAATGAGGAATATGGCACGGATAATCGGCGCGAACTCGCGCTCCGCCAGACCGGCGCCGCCACCAATTCCGGGCTTGTCGTCTTCGGCGTGGACCGCTCCCGCCAGGCGCAGGAAGCCGCGGCCGGCGCGGGCGCGGGCATGACGGTGAACGCCTTCCTCTGGCGCGCCACGCTCGACACGCTCTCCTTCATGCCGCTCGCCAGCGCCGACCCCTTTGGCGGCGTGATCATCACCGACTGGTATTCCCCGCCCCAGGCCGAGGGCGAGCGCTTCAAGGCGACGGCCTATGTCATCGGCCGCCAGCTGCGCTCGGATGGCGTGCGCGTGCAGGTCTTCCGCCAGATCCAGCGCGGCAACCAGTGGGTGGATGCGCCGGCCTCGACAGCCACGAATTCCGAGATGGAGGACCGCGTCCTCGCCCGCGCGCGCGAACTGCGCAGCCAATCCGCCGGGCGCTGAGCGAGCGGGGCGTCAGGCGCCCCGCTCGGCCGCCAGCTTCTCGATGATCTGAAGCATCTTCAAGATCTCCTGCTCGCGCAGCGCATCGATCTTCGCGTGCAGCGCCTCGATCTCCAGCTCCGCCTTCACATTGATCCGGTAGTCGAATTCCGCGTGCCGGCGATCGAGCTCGGATGCGCGGTTCTGGCTCATCATGATGATGGGCGCGGTGTAGGCCGCCTGGAAGGACAGGACCAGGTTCAGCAGGATGAAGGGGTAGGGATCCCAGCGCTCGATGAAGGCGGTGATGTTCAGCGCGATCCAGACCAGCAACAGGCCCGACTGGATCAGGATGAACCGCCAGGAGCCGACCGTGCGGGCCACCCAATCCGCCACGCGTTGCCCGATGCCCAGCGAGGGTGGCACCAAGCTGCGGGCCGGCCGCTCGGCGCGGAGCGCGCGCAGCATGGCCTCTTCCTGGGGGGTGATGTCGAAGCGGGGCATGGGCGGGCTCCTGGCGGTTGCGCCAGGATAGCCTAGACCATGCCCCGTCGGCGCCGGCACCTGAGCGCCGGCGGGAGGTTTCAGACGGCGGCCAGGACCGTCTCGGCCTTGCTCACCTCGAAGGCGCCGGGCTCTTCCACGGCGACATGCGTCACGACGCCGTTCTTGGCGACGAGCGCGAAGCGCTGGCAACGCACGCCCAGGCCACGCGCGGTCAGGTCGAACTCCATGCCCAGCGCCTTGGTGAAGGCGGCGCTGCCATCGGCCAGCATCGCAACCTTGCCGATCGCGTTCTGGTCCTTGCCCCAGGCGCCCATCACGAAGACGTCGTTCACCGACATGCACGCGATGCTGTCCACGCCCTTGGCCGTGAAATCGGCCGCGTGATTGACGAAGCCCGGCAGGTGCTTGGCCGAGCAGGTGGGCGTGAAGGCGCCCGGCACGCCGAAGAGCACGACGGTCTTGCCGCCGAAGAACTCCTCGGTGGTCACTTCCTGCGGGCCGTCCGCGGTGGCCTGCATGAGCTTGGCAGAGGGGATTTTATCACCGACCTGGATGGTCATAGGCTGTTGCCTCCAAAGGGGGTTTTGCGTGGCAAGGTTTAGGCGGTTCCGCACACGGAGTCACGCTTGCGATGCCCGGGCCGGGGCCCCACATGCGCATCATGTCCCCTCGTGAAGCCGCTTCGGGGCCCGCGCCAGGCAACCCCACCCGAATCAGGAACAGTCCGCTGGCCGGACAGTTGCTGATCGCGATGCCCCATATGCAGGATCCCAACTTCGCCGGGAGCCTCATCCTGCTTTGCGCCCATTCGCCGGACGGCGCGATGGGCCTCATCCTCAATCAGCCCATCCCGAAGCTCAGCTTCGGGGCGCTGCTGCGGCAGATCGGCGTGGAGCCGCTGCCGCCCGCGCGCAGCATCCGCATGGTTAATGGCGGCCCGGTCGAGGAGGGGCGCGGCTTCGTCCTGCACAGCGCGGATTGGCGCGCCCAGACCTCCATGGACGTGACCGGCGAGGTGGCCCTGACCGCGAGCCTCGATGTGCTCCAGGCCATCGCCAGCGGCGGCGGCCCGCGCCAGGGCCTGCTGGCGCTGGGCTATGCCGGCTGGGGCGCGGGGCAGCTGGAGCAGGAGATCGCCCGCAATGACTGGCTGCATGTGGCGCCCGACGAAGATCTGGTCTTCGGCGGCGCGGATGAGACGCGCTGGCGTCGGGCCTTGGCCAAGCTGAAGGTGGACCCGCTTCTGCTCTCAGGCGCGGCCGGGCGGGCCTGAGGCGCCCGCGCGGTAGAAGCGCGCCAGCCATGCGGGCGGGACGCCGACGGAATAGAGGCCGAGCGTCAGCAGGTTCCGCGCCGAGCGGCACCACCAGCCATCCTGCCGCCACCGCACCGCCGAGGTGATGGCTTTGGCAGGCATGGCTGCGAGGCGCGCGCGGCCGAGGCGCCGGACCAGGTCCACATCCTCCATCAGGGGCATGGGCATGTAGCCGCCCACCGAATCATACAGCGCGCGCGAGATGAGCAGGCCCTGGTCGCCATAGGGCAGGGCCAGCCAGCGGCAGCGCCAGGCGACCGCGGCCTCCAGCCGGCGGGCCTGGGGGGCGGCGTCATCGAGCGCGAACCGGAAGTAATGCGCGACCTCGGGCCGATGGAGCGCGTCGGCCACCGCCGCCTCCCATCCCTGACCGAGCCGCGTGTCGGCATGCAGGAAGAGCAGCCATTCGCCGCCTGCTGCGGCCGCGCCGGCGGCGAGCTGGGCGCCGCGTCCGGGCGGGGCGGTCAGGACGCGCGGGCCGGCCAGTTCCGCCACGCCATCCGTGCTGCCGCCATCGGCCAGGATGACCTCGCCCATGTCCTGGAGCTGGGCCAGCAGGGGCGGCAGGAGGCGGGCGGCGTTCAGCGTCGGGATCACCACGGAGATCGTTCCGATATTCCCTTTTTGTTCTTGACGCCCGCCCGGCATTTCCGCACCTTCCGACGTGAGCATCAAGGGAATTTGGCCATGCCCGATCGTGGCGGACATTCCTGGATCCATAAAGGCCTCGAGCCGCAGCGCGACCCCGTCCATGCCGGCCTGCCGATAGATCATGTTCAGTGTCCCGCAGAGGGTGTTGGCCGAGAACCCTTCGCGCTTTTGCATGGCGAACAGCGGCAGGCTGGCATCGGAGGTGTCCAGCCCGCGCAGTTAGGTGGCGATCTCCCGCCTCAGCCGCTCCGACACGAACACCACCCTGGCATGCCGTCCCTTGGTCTGCTCCGCCGCCAGCCTGATCTCCGGCCTCACCTGGCCATCGCGCCCGACGACATCGCCGATCCTCCCGGCGGCCACCTCGCCCACCCACATGCCCGCCCAGTGCGTCATCAGCACGATCAGCCGGTTGCGGGCGGCATGCCTGCGTGTGGCCACGTGTCCAAGACCCTGCGCAACTCCCGTGGTGTCAGCGTCCTCGCCTGCGGCATCGGCTCCCCCAAAATCCCATGTTTCCAGCGCTTGCGGCGTGGTTTCTGGGGTTATGGCCGGACGACCGGAAAGGCGTGGACTGCTGCGGGGGATTTTCGCTTGTGATCTCAGCAGGCTAGCGGTGCGTGGGCGGAAAACCCCAGCTTTCGTGTTTTCATGGGGTTTGGTGTTTCGCCTCGCAGGTGGGTCGTCGAGGCGCAGGATGGCGACGTGTTCCGTTGCCGCCGCGAAGCCGGTGGCGCACGTCACGGCATCTTGGGTGGCTCAGGATGTTCTGGGAGTTTAGCGGGAACGGCACGGCGGTTTCTATCGACGTTGATCGCTGGCATGCCGCTCAGCGAGGGGCATGTCGCTGCGACGCACCTTGCTGCGCTTTCTGGGCCAGTTGGCGGGCACCCACCCCAATCACTGGCTGGATTTCGTCGGGCGCGACACGCGGCTGAGCGAGCTGGATCGCGGCAGCGGCCAGGACCACCACCGCAGCGGCCTTGCCGGCGCGCGTGGCGTGGCCGCGTTCCGCGCCGCCGTCGGTGCCTATCGCGATCGCCCGGCGGGCACCTTCATGGTGGGCGTGATGATCTGCAATGACCCGGCCTCGGTCATGCGCTTCGCGGCGTCGCGCTGATCATCGCGGGCGTGGCCACGCCGAAGCTCGCGCATTGCGGAGGGCTTCAGAAGCCGATGGCATAGCGGACCATGCCGATGGCCGAGAGGTCGTTGCCAAAGGGCTGTTCCCGCAGCGAGGCATCGAGCAACACCGTCTGGTTGGGCGCAACGGTGTAGCGCAACCCGGCCGACACTGCTCCGCGCAACCTGTTCCGCTGTTGCGGGGCGCTGACTGAGAAGCTCTCCAGCCCCGGGATGCTGCTGGCGCCGGCATAGCGGCTTGTGCGGGACGCCAGATCGTACTCGACGCCCGCCCCCAGGATCAGCAGGACCTCCGGCGAGAGCGGGCCACGGAAGCGCAGGCCGGCCGTGGAGCTGTCCACCTGCTGGCCGAAATTGGCATAGCTGATGGGATATTGCACCGTGTCCGAGGTCGCCTCGGTGTAGCTCCCTCGCTGGCTGTCGGTGCGGCGAAGGCCCAGATAAGACTGCGAGACCCATGCGCCCGCGACCGGGACGCCATAGGCGAGTTCCCCTCCGAAGGCCAATGCGCGGATGCCGGCCCGGCCCGCGCCTGGCTCGGTGTCCATCAATTCGGTGCGGGTGATGCGCAGATCCCCCTGCCGGGCGGCCAGCCCGGCCCGGAGGGTGAGGCCCCGATAATCCGCATTCTGCTGGTAGACGGCGAAAGCGCCGACCATGGGCGAGGTGTCCTTCGGGACCACGCCGCCACGCGTTTCCAGCGTCAGGGACTGCTCCATGAAGGCGCCGAGGCGCAGTTGCCCGGTGACGCGATAGGCCGCCGTGAGCAGGCCGGAGGTCTCGTTGCCGCCGCCCTGACCGCTGCCGGACTGCGCGCTGCGCAAGCCGACCGAGACGCACACGCCGTGCCGGTCGAAGGTGGTGCAGTCATGCTCGAGCGCGTAGCCGACGGTGGCCGCACGCAGGTTGAGGCTGTTGCCGACGGCACGCGCATTCGCCTGGAGCGCCAGCGTGGTTTGCGCCGGATCGGGATTGAGCCGCCAAGCCAGGAGGTCCCATTCCGTGGCGTTCGCGCCCGCGGTCAGCACCCATCCGAACCGCCCGATCACGCTTTTCGTTTCCTCATTCGTGATCCCGGCGGCGTCCACGCCCGTCAGCACGCTCCTGTAGCGGTTGGTCGCCAGGACGGAGCGGGCATCCACGCCGAAGGCCAGCGCGCCAGTGCCATTGGTCACGGCGAGCCTGCCGAAGCTGGCGGTCGAGCGCACCAGGACATGATAGGCGCTGGGCAGTGCGCCCCCATAAGTCAGCGGCGCGTCTCCGCCCTGGGCGTTGGTGAGCATGGCCACACTGCCGCCACCCTGCACGAGGAGGCCGAAATTGCCCGCGGCGGCGGTGATGGCGCCGAGATTGGTGACCTGCGCGCCAGGCCCGGCGATCACGATGCCGTTGCCATTGGCGGTGATGTTGCCTGTGTTGGTGATGATGGCACTGGCGCCTGTCGCCAGGATTCCCTGCGCGCCGGCGTTGATGGCACCGGAATTGGTCAGGATGGCGCCGCCGCCCTCCGCCAGGATGCCATTGCCGCTGGCCGTGATCCCGCCCGTACTGGTGATGCTGGCATTGTTGCCGGTGGCGGCGATGCCCTGCGCGCCGGCGATGATCGTGCCGGAATGGGTGAGGCTGAAACCGGCTGCGGTTGAGGAGATGCCGTTGCCATTGGCGGTGATGACGGCCGTGTTGGTGATGATGGCACTGGCGCCTGTCGCCA
>JAIYCD010000193.1 GCA_027488195.1 Acetobacteraceae bacterium
CGCTCAGCTATTACGGCGCCGAGAAGTGGGTGCCGCACTACAATGTCATGGGTGTCGCCAAGGCCGCACTCGAGGCCAGCGTCCGGTACATGGCGGCCGATCTTGGGCCCGATGGCATCCGCGTGAACGCGATCAGCGCGGGCCCGATCAAGACGCTGGCGGCCTCGGGCATCGGCGATTTCCGCTACATCCTGAAGTGGAACCAGTACAACGCGCCGATGCAGCGCAACGTGACGCTCGAGGAAGTGGGCGGTGCGGGCCTGTACCTGCTCTCGCCGCTCTCGACCGGAGTCTCGGGCGAGGTGCATCATGTGGATTGCGGCTATCATATCGTCGGCATGAAGAACCCCGACGCGCCGGACCTCACCATCGAGAAGGGCTGAGGGCTGGCCCATGCCCGTCCGCCGCCTGACGCCCTTGGATGCCGAGGCATTCCGGGCGTTGCGGCTGGAGGCCCTGCGGACGGCCCCCACCGCCTTCGGCCGGGCGTGGGAGGAGGAGGCGGGGAAGCCGCTTTCCTGGTTCGGCGCGACGCTGGAGCGCGCGGCGGTGTTTGCCGCGGAGGATGACGGCGGGCGTCTGCTCGGCATGCTGGCCTATGAGGGCGACGCCATGCTGAAGCGCCGGCATATCGGCCATCTCTGGGGGATGTATGTGCGGGAAGAGGCGCGCGGGCAGGGGCTCGGCGGCGCCTTGATCGCCGCGTGCATCGCCCATGCGCGCGGGCAGGTGAGCGTGCTGCAGCTGATGGTGGGGGAGGCAAATCCCGGGGCGCGGCGCCTTTATGGTGCGGCAGGGTTCACGCTCTATGGCACCGAGGCGGCCTCGTTGCGGGTCGATGGCGTGGAGGCGGTGACGCTGCTGATGGCGATGCGCCTCGACTGAGGGTTCAGCTGCGCCCCGCCCGCAGATTCTCGAGCGTCGCCTGCGCGACGAGGGGCGCCACGCCGAAATGCCGCAGCGGGGCGCGTCAGGGCATCCGGCGGCCGCGCTCGCGCTGCTGGGCGCAGCGGGCCGGATCGCTCAACTCCCGCCGCAGGGCGCGGCAATCGGGCGGTCCGACATCGCTCCAGCGGGCGCAGCGCCCATCGGCCTTGCGCCAGCCCGGCCCGCCGCAGAGGCCGCAGCCGGCATGCTCGCCATCGCGCGGGTAGAGGCGGCACAGCTCGGTCACCTGCGCCTGCGCGAGCATTGGGGCGGGGGCGGCGAGGGCCAGCAGCAGGAGGATCGGCACGGCGCGCATCCCCGCCTGATGGCGCATCGTGCCGCTCTGCGCTAGTTGCGTGCGACCATGTCGCATAACAGCTTCGGCCATCTCTTCCGTGTCACAACCTGGGGCGAGTCCCATGGGCCGGCCATCGGCTGCGTGGTGGATGGCTGCCCGCCCGGCCTGGCGCTGGACGAGGCGTGGATCCAGCCCTTCCTCGACAAGCGCCGCCCGGGCTCGGGCAAATACGTGACGCAGCGGCAGGAACCGGACCAGGTCCGCATCCTCTCGGGCGTCTTCGAGGGACGGACCACCGGCACCCCCATCGCGCTGATGATCGAGAACCAGGACCAGCGCAGCAAGGATTACGGCGAGATCGCGCAGAGCTTCCGGCCGGGCCATGCCGATATCGCCTATGAGTGGAAATACGGCATCCGCGATTATCGCGGCGGCGGCCGGGCCTCGGCGCGGGAGACGGCGATGCGCGTCGCCGCCGGCGCCATCGCGCGGCGCGTGCTGGGCGAGGGTGTCGTGATCCGTGGCGCGCTGACCCAGATCGGGCGTGATCGCGTGGACCGCGGCGCCTGGGATTGGGCGCTGACCGATCAGAACGAGTTCTGGTGCCCGGATGCTGCTGCCGCGACGCGCTGGGAATCGCTGCTGGCCGGCGTGCGCAAGGCGGGCTCTTCCATTGGCGCCGTGATCGAGGTGCAGGCCGAAGGCGTGCCGGTGGGCCTGGGTGCGCCGATCTACGGCAAGCTCGATGCCGATATCGCGGCGGCCCTGATGTCCATCAACGCCGTGAAGGGGGTGGAGATCGGCGATGGCTTTGCGGCGGCCGAGCTCTCCGGCGAGGAAAACGCCGACGAGATGCGGATGCGCCAGGACGGGTCCGTGGAGTTCCTGGCGAATCATGCGGGCGGCATGCTGGGCGGCATTTCCACCGGCCAGCCGATCGTGGCCCGCTTCGCGGTGAAGCCCACCTCCTCCATCCTCACGCCGCGCCAAGCTGTGACCGCGGATGGGCGCAACACGGACCTGCTGACCAAGGGACGGCACGACCCCTGCGTGGGCATTCGCGCCGTGCCGGTGGGCGAGGCGATGCTGGCCTGCGTGCTGGCGGATCATCTGCTGCGGCATCGGGCACAAAATCCGGACGCGGCTGCAACCGGAAGGCTGCCGCGCGATAAACCACGTTGAGTGGATGCAACGAAACCGCTAATTCCCCACCAGGGGACAGGTTTCCCCTGTCGAACCGTATCGAGATCCCATGACCCACCCGGACCCCCAGCCCGACCCGGCCGCCCTGCGTGCCTTCGTCGCCCTCGCGGGCGGGGCGGCCTGGCGCAAACGCGTGGCGGATCTGGGGGCGCGTTTGCAGCCGGGTTCCTTGGCGGCACGCGCGATGCAGCAGCGCCATGCGCTGGAACTGATCCTGGCGCGCCTCTCCAAGCCCGAGCTCCTGGCCAAGGCCGGGCGGGCGGAGCGCCGCGTGCTGGCCTTTGCGCGCGAAGCGGCGGAATTGGCGAAATCCCTGCCCGAGGGCCCGCGCGCGCGGCTGCGCGGCCTGGTAGGCGATGGCCTTTCTGGCAACGCGACCCTGGTGCCGCTCTTTCACCTGCTCCGCACCGCCGCCTTGCTGCGTGCGCGCGGCTTCGAGGTGCGTTTCGACGGGCTGCTGGACGGCACCGCGCATGACCTCCGCATCACGCGCGACGGCGCCGAGGCCGAGGTGGTGTGCGAGCTGGTCTCGGCCGAGGAGGGCCGCCCGCTGCACAAGGGCGACTGGGCGCAGCTGGTGGACCGCGTGAACCCAGAGCTGCAGACCTGGCTCGCGGCCCATCCCGGCCGCTACATCCTCAAGATGACGCTGCCCGAGGGGGTCTCGGATCAGACCCAGCTTTCCGAGCTGCACAGCCGCATCACCACCATGCTGGCCACCGAAAAGCGCCAGGATTCGAGCGCCGACGCCATCCTGAAGCTCGACCCGCTGGTGCTGGCCGGCGCCCAGGCCGCGAGCGACCCGCAGCGCGCCCTGCCGGCCCGGCTGCGCGAGGTGTTCGGCGTGGAGGCGCATCTGGCCGTGACCGCCGACCCGTCCAGCGGCTCGGTGCTGGTCATGGCGGCGCGGGCGGGGCGGGAGAATGAAATCTCGCTCGCCGTGAAGCGGCGCGTGGCGGCGGCGACGGCGCGGTTTTCCGGTGCGCGGCCGGGGATCGTCGCCGTCTTCCTGGACGATATCGAGGCGGCCGAGTGGCATTCGCTGCGGGACACGCTGGAGTTGGAAGGCGTGATCCGCCGCTTCCTGACGGAGCCCGAGGCGAAGCTGGTGGTGGCGGTGACCTGCACGACGCGGCAGGAATTCTTCGCGCTCGGCGATTGCGCGCCGGAGGGCGAACTGCGCTTCCGGAATCCCGGGCATCCTGCGGCGAAGAGCGTGGGCCTCGCCCCGGCAGTCAGCAGCAACTAAGGGGCTCTGCCCCTCAGGCGCCCCGGCAAGAACCTCAGGTTCTTGCATCTCCGACAAACCAGGGTGCAGGGAACTGGTTCCCTGCTGGGGGTCGAGGGGGCAAAGCCCCCTCGCATCGGATCAAGACAGCGTGGTCAGATCCTGGAACCAGTGCTGCGCCGGCACATAGCCGCGCACCGCACGCCCCGCCGCCTTCGGGTTCGTGTCATGCACCACGAAGACCCAAAGCGCCTCGTTCACCGCCTTCTCATGCGCGCGCTGCATCAGGCGGTTCTGCTCCGTCTCGTCGAAGCTGTTCATCGCGGCGTTGAGGATCTGATCCATCTCCGCGTCGCGGTAATGGCCGTAATTCACGCCGCGCGGTGAAATCTGGTCCGAGTGGAAGAAGCGGATGAAGGCATAGAGCGGATCGCTCGTCAGATAGGCCACGTTGTTCGCCGTGATGTTGCCGGCGCGGCTGATCTCGCCGAGCGCACCCTGGCGCCAGGCGGTGTAGAGCACCTCCAGCTCCACCACCTGGAAATCCACCTGGATGCCCACCTCGCGCCAGGCGGACTGGATGTACTCGTTCATCGGCATGGAGAGCATCTGGCCCGAGCCGCCCGAGGGCACGATGAAGCGCGTGCGCAGCGGGTTCTGGCGGGAGAAGCCGGCCTCGGCCAGCAGGCGCCGTGCTTCCGCCGGATCATGGCGGATGCGGAAGGTCGGATTGCCGAACCAGGGCGAGGAGGGGTCCACCACACCGACCGCCGGCTTGGCGAGGCCGCCCAGCAGCGCCACGACCTCATCGCGGTTGATGGCGAGGTTGGCGGCGCGGCGCAGGCGGACATCGCGCCAGGGCGAACCCTCGGCGAGGCTCAGGTGGTAGTTCCAGACGTGCGGCGTGACATTCTCGATGATCCGCACGCCGGCCTGGCGCAGGCGCGGCAGCAGGTCCGGCGCCGGGGCCTCGATGATGTCCACCTGGTTGGTCAGGATGGCGTTGGTGCGGGTGACGGTCTCGGGCGCCACGATCAGCACGATGCGGTCGAGCTTGGGGGCGCGGGCCGCGTTCCAGTAGGTCGGGTTGCGGACCAGCTCGGCGCGCTCGCGGGGCACGAGGCGGGCGAGGCGGAAGGGGCCGGTGCCCGAGGGCTCCTGCGCGAAGCGGTCCCAGCTGCGGCCGAGCCGCTCATATTGCGTGGGCGAGGAGATGAGGAACCAGAGCATCTGGTAGGGGAAGAAGCTGTCCACCGCGCGGGTGGTCACTTCGACCGTCATGTCGTCGATTTTGCGGTAGCTCGCGACGGAGGGCAGGCGGGGGCGGACCTGGGCGGCCTGGCGGTTGTCGAAATGCGGCGCCTGGGCGTTCAGCACCTTCTCGAAATTCCAGATCACGGCATCGGCGTTGAAGGCGGAGCCGTCATGGAAGGTGACGCCGGGGCGCAGGCGGAAGACCCATTTCGTGCGGTCGGACGGCGTCGCCTCCCAGGAGGTGGCGAGGCCGGGCATGAGCTTCCCGGGCCGGTCGGAGACATCCATCTCCCAGGCGACGAGCGGGTCATAGAGGGTGTGGCCGGTGAACTGGTAGGCGCCGGCGCCGCGATCGGGCTGGCCGGTGGTCTGGGGGATGTCGGCCATGGAGATGCCGTAGCGGAGCACCCGCTCACCGCCTACGGTTTGGGCATTAGCCTCCATTTCCGCCCATGATAAGGGCAATGTGACTGCGGTTGCGGCACCCGTCAGGGCAAGAAGATCACGGCGCGAGAAGGAGTTGGATGACATTCAGGGCGTATCCCGGTTGTTGCCTGCCAGGGGCGGAGCAAGACCGGGGCCAGGGATGTCACCCGAAGCGCGAGATCCAGTTCACCAGGCCGGCACTGGCGCCGAGCAGGAGCAGGGCCAGGACGGGGTGGCCCAGCCTCGGCGCGCGGGTCCCCTCGGGCATGGGCTTGCTGCCGCGCATCATGGCCTGCACCAGGTCATGCCCGAGGCTCACGCGGTACCAGATGACCGCCGCGATATGCAGGACGATGACGACGCCGATCACATTGATCAGGCGGATGTGGATCCAGCCCGCCCAGTCGCTCGTGGCGCCGCTCACCTGCGCGGCCAGCGGGCCGCGGGTGAAGATCTGGTCGTCCACGAAAAGCCCCGTCACGGCCTGGGTCAGCAGGAGGCTCAGGATCACCACCACCATCCAGCCGCCGGCCGGATTGTGGGTCAATTCGCGGTCCGGCCCGGCCTCACGCCGCACCTGCCTCAGATGAGCGAGGGCGGCGAAGGGCGAGCGCAGGAAGGTCATGAAGCGCGCGGGCTCGGAACCGACCAGGCCCCAGAGGATCCGGAAGATCACCAGCGTCAGCAGCGTGTAGCCGCTGAGCATGTGCAGATCCATGTTGTGTGATCGCGCCGTGAGGTAGGAGGTCGGGATCAGGATCACGATCGACCAATGGACCAGCCGCACCCAGCCATCCCAGACCTTCACGCGCATTTCGCTCATGTCGAACCCTTTTCGCTTCGCGATGCAGCATAGCTTCCGGCGGGGGGAGTGAGGCAAGTTACGGCATGCTTCCCGATTCGATGACCGAGGCCGCGGCCCCGCTGGCGGCGCTGGCGCTGGCCCTCAGCTGGGCCGGCCTGTGCCGCTGGCGCCGCCGGCCGATGACCGCGGGGCTCGGCCTGCCGCTCGCCGCGCTGCTGGGCGTGGTGCTGCTGCTGGGGCTGACGCTCGCCTCGCCCCGCCAATTGGCCGAGCGGCTGCCGGTGCTGGCGCTGGCGGCGGCGATCCTGGCGTTGCCGCTCGCCTGGGGCCGGCGCGGCTGGCTGGCGGTGCTGCTGGGCGTGCTCGCCGCCGGCTTCACGGCCTGGTGGATGGCGGGCGGCCCGCTGACCGAGGCCGATCTGCTGCGCGCGGCGCCGGTCCTGCTGGCGCTTCTGCTGCTGGTGCCCCTGGTCCAGCTGGAGGCCTCGCCGCCCTGGCGGGGCACGCTGGCGGCGTTGGCGCTGCTGGCTGGGCTGCTCGCATCGGGCATTCCGGGCCCCTGGGTGATGCTCGGGCTGATCCTGCTCTCGGCCGGTTTCGGGCAGCAGGTGGCGGGCGGTGGCACGATGCCGGATGCGGCGCGGCTGCCCTTCGCCATGCTGCTGGCGGCCCTGGTCGCCGGGCCCTTGCTCGCACGGGGGGGCGGGGCGGATTGGGCGGCGGCGCTGGCACCGCTGGCGCCCTTGCTGCTCGGGCCGCGTCTCGCCGGCCGGCTCAAAGGCTGGCGGGCCAGCCTTGTCATCATGCTGCTGGCGGCCCTTCCGGTGGCCGCCGCCTGGGGTCTCGCGCGGCTCGGCTGAGCCCTCGTCAGCCATGCGCCGCCCCTGCTAGGCTCGTGCTCCCGCAAGCCAGGAGCCAGACCATGCCCGATGGAAACCCCCCGCAGATCGGCCGTTTCGGCAGCGGCCAGGCGGTGCGTCGCATCGAGGACCGCGCGCTGCTGGCGGGCGAAGAGCAATTCACCGATGATTTCGCGCCGGCCGGCCTCTCGCAGCTGGTCTTCCTGCGCTCGCCCCATGCGCATGCGAAGCTCGTCTCGGTGGACACCACGGCGGCGCGCGCCATGCCGGGCGTGATCGCCATCCTGACCGGGGCGGATCTGGTCGCGGCCGGCGTGAAGCCGATGTTCGTGGCCCTCCCCTTCAAGCGGCCGGACGGCTCCGCCCTGACGGCCCCGCCGCGGCATTGCCTGGCGGTGGAAGAGGCGCGCTTCGTGGGCGAGCCCGTCGCCGCCATCATCGCCGAGACGCTGGGCCAGGCGCGCGATGCGGCCGAGGCGATCGAGGTGGAGTATGCCGAGCTTCCGCCGGTGATCGGCCCGGGCCGCGCCGCCAGCCCCGGCGCGCCGCTGGTCTGGGAGGGCGCGCCCGGCAACCTGGTGGCCGAGAGCCGCTATGGCGATGCCGCCGCCGCCGAGTCCGCCTTCGCCCGGGCCACCCATGTGGTCGGCCTCGACATCGAGAATCAGCGCCTCGCTCCTGTCTCGATGGAGCCGCGCGTGGCGCTCGGCGAATATGATTCCGGCACGGGCCGCATCACTTTGCGCCTTTCCTCGCAGATGCCCTCGGGCGTGCGCGACGCGATCTGCAAGGAATTGCTCGATATCCCCACGGACAAGCTGCGCGTCCTGGTGGGCGATGTGGGCGGCGGCTTCGGCATGAAGACCGGCCTGAACCCGGAGGAGGGTGTGGTCGCCTATGCGGCGCGTATGCTGGGCCGCCCGGTGAAATGGGCCTCGACGCGGATGGAGGATTTCCTCTCGGCCCTGCATGGGCGCGCGACGGAAAGCCGCGCCGAGATGGCGCTGGATGCGGATGGGAAGGTGCTGGCGCTGCGGGTGCGGACGCTGGCCGACATGGGCGCCTATCCGCGCAATGCGAGCGTCGCGATCCAGCTGCTGGTGGGCCCCTGGGTGTCCACCAGCATCTACGACATCACGCTGGTGGATTTCACCTTCCAGGCGCTGCTGACCACCACGGCCCCCACCGGCCCCTATCGCGGCGCCGGGCGCCCCGAGGCGATCTACCTGCTGGAGCGCCTCTTCGACACCGCCGCGCGCAAGATGGCGCTGGACCCGGCGGAACTGCGCCGGCGCAACATGATCGCGCCCACGCAGATGCCCTACAAGAACGCCATGGCCATGACCTATGATAGCGGTTCCTTCGAGCGGATCCTGGACCAGGGCCTGGCGCTGTCCGACTGGAACGGCTTCGCTGCCCGCGCCGCGGCTTCCAAGGCGCAGGGCCGCGTGCGTGGCCGGGGCATCGCGACCTTCCTGGAATGGACCGGCGGCAATGTCTTCGAGGAGCGCGTCACCATCGCCGTGAAGGGCGATGGCAGCATCGAGATCTATGCGACGACGCAGGGCATGGGGCAGGGCATCGCCACCAGCTATGCGCAGCTGGCCGTGGACGTCTTCGGCGTGGAGCTGGACCGAATCCAGGTGGTCTTCGGCGACAGCGATCGCGGCAGTGGCTTCGGCTCGGCCGGCTCCCGCTCGCTCTTTACGGCGGGCTCGGCCGTGAAGCTCGCTGCCGACAAGACGGTGGATGAGGCGCGGGACATGGCGGCCGAAGCGCTGGAGACGGCGGCGGCCGACATCGAATATCGCGCCGGCGCCTTCACCGTGGCGGGCACCGACCGCGCCATTGGCCTGTTCGAGCTGGCGGCGCGGCAGCCGGAAGGGCGCATCTTCATCGACCACACCAGCAGCGTCTCCGGCCCCACCTGGCCCAATGGCTGCCATGTCTGCGAGGTGGAACTCATCCCCGAGACGGGCGAGGTGGTCATCGCCGGCTACGCCTCGGTGAATGATGCGGGCCGCGTGGTGAACCCGATGATCGTGGAAGGCCAGGTGGTCGGCGGCGCGCTGCAGGGCATCGGCCAGGCCATGTGCGAGCATGTGATCTACGACGCCGAGACCGGCCAGCCGCTGACCGCGAGCTTCATGGATTACTGCCTGCCGCGCGCCGACATGGTGGCCGACTACGCGACGAAGCTCGACACCAGCATTCCCTGCCTGACCAACCCCTTGGGCGTGAAGGGCGTGGGCGAGCTTGGCACCATCGGGGCCACGCCCGCCGTGATGAATGCGGTGGCCGATGCGCTGGCGCGGCATGGAAAGGCGGCTGCCGCGGACAAGCTCCGGATGCCGCTGACGGCGGAGCAGGTCTGGTCCCTGCTCGCCTGAAACGTCAGGCCGGGTGGGCGCCCACGCCCTCCAGCCGGTCCAGATAGGGGTCGAGCGCCATGGCGAAGCGCACCATCTCGCCCAGCAGGGTGACGGCGGTGGTGCGCAGCGGCGCCTGCCGCTCCAGCGCCACGCGATGGTCGGCCGTCAGGCGCAGCAGCCAGCCCTCCGGCAGTTCGGGCGGGATCGCGGCCACGGCGCGGGCGGTGAAGTGCCGGTCGGCGCCACGCTCGGCGGTGGAAGGGATGCGCCCGGCGATGGCGCGCAGGCGCAGCGATCCCTCATGCACCAGCGCCTCGCAGATCCGGCCGCGCCAGGCGAAGCGGATCGCGGGGCTGAGGTCCGGGGCGCGGGGCGAGAGCGTCCCGTCCTCGGCAACGGCGAAGGGGCCCAGCGTCAGGCGCGCAGGCGCCAGCGGCGAGGCGGAAGGGGGGGCTGTGTTCTTCATGCGAAGGACAACTTGCCGCGAAAGTGTGAAGGGAGGATAAACCGCCCGATGTCTCTCGCGAACAGCCTCTCCCTCGTCCTCGCTCCGCCGCACCCGGCCGGGCGTCCCTTCATCTATGCGGGCGCGGGCGTCGCGCTGCTGGGCGGGCTTGTGCTCGGCTCCTGGCTGTTCTGGCTGGGGGCGGCCTTCACGCTCTTCTGCCTCTATTTCTTCCGCGACCCGAAGCGCGTGCCGCCCGCGCGGCATGACCTCGTGCTGGCACCCGCCGATGGCAAGGTCGTGCTGGTCGGCCCCGCCATTCCGCCGGCCGAGCTCGAGATGGGCGACCAGCCGCGCTGGCGCGTGGCGATCTTCCTCTCGGTGCTGGACGTGCATGTGAACCGCAGCCCGGTGCAGGGCCGCGTCTCCCGCATCTCCTACCGCCACGGCAAATTCATGGATGCGAGCCTGGAGAAGGCCTCCGAGGACAATGAGCGCAACGCGCTCCGCTTCGACCTGCCCGATGGCCGCGATCTCGCCTGCGTGCAGATCGCGGGCCTGGTCGCGCGGCGCATCGTCTGCACGGCGCATGAGGGCGACCGGCTGATGGCGGGCGAGCGCTTCGGCATCATCCGCTTCGGCAGCCGCACCGATGTCTACCTGCCGGTCGGCGTGAAGCCGCTGGTGCTGGTGGGCCAGACCATGATCGGCGGCGAGAGCATCCTGGCAGAGCTCGCGTGACGCGGGCCGGGCTGCGCGGCCGGCTGGGGCGCTTCCAGACGCGCGCCCGCCCGCGGTACCGCGGGCCCTCCTTCAACCGGCTGATCCCCAACCTGCTGACCATGATGGGCCTCTGCGCCGGCCTCGTCGCCATCCGCTTCGGGCTGGAGGGGCGCTTCGCCCAGGCGGCGGCCTTCATCGTGGCCGCCGGCGTGATCGATGGGCTGGATGGGCGCATCGCGCGGCTGCTCAAGGGCACGTCGCGCTTCGGCGCGGAGTTCGACAGCCTGAGCGACTTCCTGTGCTTCGGCGTGGCGCCAGGGCTCATCCTCTATCTCTGGTCGCTGCAGAATGCGGGGCCGATCGGCTACATCCCCGGCATGATGTTCGCCGTGTGCAGCGCGCTGCGCCTCGCGCGGTTCAACGCGGCCAGCATCGCGGAGCCCGGCGCCATTCCCATCGTGAAGCCGGCCTATGCGTATAACTTCTTCACGGGAGTCCCGGCCCCGGCCGGCGCGGGCCTGGCACTTCTGCCGCTCTTCGCCTCGCTCGGCTTCGCCGAATGGGGCTGGACGGGCCTGGCCGAGGCGGTGCGCCACCCGGTCTTCAGCGCGGTGATGCTGCTGCTGGTCGGGGGGCTGATGGTCAGCACGCTGCCCTCCTGGTCCTTCAAGAACTTCAAGGTGCCCTCCAACATGGTGCTGCCGCTGCTGCTGGGCACGGGCGCCTATATCGCCGTCCTGGTGACGGAGCCCTGGGCGGCGCTGTCGCTGGGCGGGCTGATGTATTTCGGCATGCTGTATTTCTCCGCCCGCTCCTTCGCGCGGATGAAGCGCGAAGCGGAGGCGATGCGCGAGGCGCCGGAACAGCCCATCGCATGAAGCTCCACGGGGTCCAGATTGCGGCAGGCCCGTTCCGGGACATGCCCGAGGGCGCCTTCGGCCTCTGCCTCGACCCGCATGCGCCGAACCGCGACGCAGCCGCGCTGACGCTCGACATCGTGGATTTCGGCCTGCCCGACCCGGCGGAACTCGCAGCGACCCTGGACGCGTTGCGCGCTGCCATGGCGGCCGAGCCGGATCGCCTCTTCTATGTGGGCTGCCGGGCCGGCCTCGGGCGGACGGGTACCGTGCTGGCCTGCCTCGCGGCCGAGGCGGGCACCCCCGGCGACCCGGTCGAATGGGTGCGCGCGCAGCACGACCGGCGCGCCGTGGAAACGCCCGCGCAGGAGGAATTCGCCCGCACCTGGCTCAGGAGTGGCAGGTGATCCTGAGCGCCCGCTGAAGCGCCTCGTCCGAGTCGCGCAGCTGGGTGGTGCCGAGCTGGATCACGATGGTCTGGCGGGGCCGGATGTTGAAGGAATAGACCGCGCCGGGCGGCGGCATCAGCTGCGCCAGGGGGAAGTGGTAGGAAAAGTTGCGCGTCGTTCCCCCGGCATTCTCGACCCGCAGCAGGTAGCTGAAGCCGCCCTGGGGTTCGGGCACCACGCTGATGGGTTGCGGCTTGAGCGAGGTGGCGCTCACGCAGTTGCGGTTGCCCTGTGCCAGGGCAGGCGCGGAGGCGAGCAGCGTGGCGAGGAGGAGCAGGAACCTCATCGGCCCAGCATCAGACCGATCGGCACCATGTCGGGGATGACCTGGCCGGTGAAGGGCTCGAGCGCGGCGCGGGCCTGGGCCAGGGCGTCGGCGGGGGGTAAGGGCGGCCGGGCCAGGTGGGGCCGCATCGCCTCGGCCTCGATGCTGGCGGCGGCCAGCGCCGCGCGGCGCAGCGCCGAAATGCGCCCCATCGCGAAGAGGGGGGAGAGCGCCGCGTAGAGCGGCGTCAGCACCGCCGGCCAATTGGCCAGATGCAGGTAGAGGGTGGGGATGATCCCCGGCGCGTGGCCATGCAGCCCGGCCAGCGCCAGCACGTCCCGCCGCGCCTGGGGCGAGAGCGCGTCCAGCCGGGGCAAGGGCGGGGGTGTCGGCAGCATCGGCGGCGGCGCCAGGTCGCTGGCCGGGGCGGCGACATCGCCCAGTGGCCCGCGCAGCAGCGCCGTCAGCATGATCAGGTTGCTGAGATTGCCGCGGTTGTAGAGCGCCGCGATGCCCGCCGCATCCGAGCCCATGGCCAGGCGCGGCAGCGGCTCCAGCGCGGCCACCAGGCGCTTGGTCGCCGCCGGCAGCAGCGGCGTGGCGGGGGCGATGCTCGCCCAGGCCCAGGGCAGCACCCCCGGCAGCGTCGCGAAATGCCGCCAGATCAGGTTCACCAGCGGCAGGCCATAGGCCTGGCGGAGGTTGCCGTAGATGGCCGCGACCTCGGGCGAAGCATCCGCCTCGCGGATTTCGGCCAGCGTCACTTCCGGCGCTTCTCCACCAGGACGCCCGCCTCATGCAGCTTCGCGATGTCCTCCGCCGAGAAGCCGATGCGCGCCAGGACCTCCTGCGTGTGCTGGCCGAAGCGCGGTGGCGCGGCGCGGGTGCCGCCCGGCGTGAGGGAGAGCTTGATCGGCGTGCCGAGGCCGACGAAGCCGTCCTTCTCCGTCACCATCTGGCGATGCGCGGTGTGGGCTGCGGCCATCGCCTCATCCACGCCGAGCACGGGGCCGGCGGGCAGGCCGGCGGCCAGCATCCGCTGGCAGAGGTCATGCCCGTCCTCCTCCGCGAAACGCGTGTTCAGGATCTCGGTCAGCGCGGCCTTGTTGATGACGCGGCTCCCGTTGGTGGCGAAGCGCGGATCGGTGCCGAGGCCGTCCAGGCCCAGGAAGGCGCAGAACTTGCGGAAGGTCGGGTCATTGCCACAGCCCACGAAGATCTCGCAGGTGCGCGTCGTGAACTTGGCGTAGGGGGCCAGGTTCGGGTGCGGGTTGCCGGTGGCGATGGGCCGCTTGCCGTTCAGGAAGTAGTTGGCGGCATGCGGGTGCAGCAGCGCCATGCCGCAATCATGCAGCGTCATGTCGCAATACTGGCCGCGGCCCGACTTCTCGCGCTCGACCACCGCCATCAGGATGGCGATCGCGCTGAACAGGCCGGTCGCGATGTCCACGATGGGCGTGCCGAGCCGCGTCGGCCCGGAATTCTCGGTGCCGTTGATGGACATGAGGCCCACCATCGCCTGGAGGATGGCGTCATAGCCCGGGAAGCCGCCCAGCGGGCCGGTCGCGCCGAAGCCCGAGACGCGGCAATGGACCAGGCGCGGGAAGCGCTTGGAGAGCACCTCCTCATAGCCCAGGCCCCATTTCTCCATGCTGCCCGGCTTGAAGTTCTCGACCAGGATGTCGGCACCTTCCAGCAGGCGCATCAGCACCTCGCGCCCTTCGGGCTTCGAGAGATCGAGGCCGACGGACCGCTTGTTGCGGTTCACGCCGACGAAGTAGCTGGCATCGCCATCCTCGTTGAAGGGCGGGCCCCAGTCGCGCACCTCATCGCCCTGGGGCGGTTCGAGCTTGATGACCTCGGCGCCGTGGTCGCTCAGCAGCATGGTGCAGTAGGGGCCACCCAGCACGCGCGTGAGGTCCACGACGCGCAGGCCCGAAAGGGCGCCCGGGCCGGGCGCGTTCCCCGCGCCGATCGGCGCGGTGGGGGCTGGCATGTCCATGGCGATTCATCTCCCTGTCGCGGCCGCAAGATGCGCCAGGGTGGCGATTTTGTCGAACCGCGACGGCATGCACGTATAAGTTGAAAATGACGCAAAGGTTAAATAGTTTACGGTTTCGGTGTCTGTCACCTTTCCATTGAGGGAGGGGCAGGCGCCGCGTCCAAGCCATCGGAGGAACGAGATGAAACGGCGTGTTTTCGCATCAGCGGCGGTCGCGGCGGGGCTCGTGCCGCGCCTCGCATCGGCCCAGACCGCACCGGCGACCTTCCAGGCGGCGGGTGACCCCCCGCTGAATCTCACCTATCGCCAGGTGGCAGTGGCCGAGGGGCTGGAGCATCCCTGGTCCATCGCCTGGCTGCCCGACGGCACCGCGCTGGTGACCGAGCGCCCGGGCCGGCTGCGCGCCATCCGCGGCGGGCGGCTGGAGGCCACGCCGATCTCGGGCACGCCCCCCGTGCTGGTGGCGCCCGAGCGCGGGCTGGTCTTCCAGTCTGGCCTCTTCGAGGTCTCGCCCCATCCGAATTTCGCGCAGAACCGGCTGATCTATCTGAGCTACGCGCATGGCACGGCGCAGGACAACCGCCTGCGCCTCGCCCGCGCCACGCTGGACGGCAATGCGCTGACCAACCTCCAGGTCATCTTCGAGGTGAGTCAGGGCAAGCCGGAGTTCCAGCATTATGGCGGCAAGATCCTCTGGCTGCCCGATGGCACGCTGCTGCTGAGCGTGGGCGATGGCGGCAACCCGCCCGTCGCCATCGAGGGGGGCCTCTCGCGGCTCCAGGCGCAGCGGGTGGAGAGCCATATCGGCAAGATCCTGCGCCTGCGCGACGATGGCACCGCGCCGCCGGACAATCCCTTCGTCGGCCGCGCCGGTGCCCGGCCTGAGGTCTTCACCCTGGGTCATCGCCACATCCAGGGCCTGGCGCGCCACCCCGATGGGCGCATCTTCGCGACCGAGCACGGGCCGCTCGGCGGCGATGAGCTGAACCTCATCCGCCCCGGCCAGAATTACGGCTGGCCCAACGTGGGCTGGGGCCGCGATTATGCGGGCGGCACGCCGGTCGGCACCGGGCAGCGCTCGGGGGCCGGCTTCGTGGACCCGGTGCTGGTCTGGTATCCCTCGGTCATCGGCGCCTCGGGGCTGATGATCTACACGGGCGACCGCTTCCCCGCCTGGCGTGGCTCGATCTTCGCGGGCGGCCTTGCCACGCAGGATGTGCGGCGGACGGTGCTGGGCGCCAATGGCGAGGTCACGCTGCATGAGAGCCTGCGCATCGGCCAGCGCGTGCGGGATGTGCGGCAGGGGCCGGATGGGCTGGTCTATGTGCTGACGGATGAGATCCATGGCCGGGTGTTCCGGCTGGAACCGGGGGCCTGACGAAGAACAGGGCCTCCGGCGGCTGGGGCCGAAAGGCCCCAGACCCCAGGACTTAGTCGTCGAAGCCGACGAAGCGCAGGAAGTTTTCGTTGGGCTCGCGGTCGGCGGTGACGCCGTTCGCGGGGAAGGCGTCTTCGGGATAGCCGAGCGCGATGCAGGTCATGATCACCTGGTCCTCCGGGATCCGCGCCTCTTCGCGCACGATCTCGGAGCGCATGATGCCCTGGCCATTCACCACCGTGCCAAGGCCACGATCCCAGGCGGCGAGGCAGATGCCGTAGCTCAGCGCGCCCAGGTCGAAATGCACGACCGCACCCGGGTCCAGCGCGCGGTCATAGGTCAGCACGAGCGAGACCGGCGCGTCGAATTGCCGGAAGCCGCGCATCACCCAATCCTGCCGCATCGGCTTGTCGTC
>JAIYCD010000178.1 GCA_027488195.1 Acetobacteraceae bacterium
GATGGGCCCGGTGCGTGTGCTGGTGCATTGCGCGGGCCGCGGTGGCGCGCTGCGCATCCTGGAGAAGGACGGCACGCCCGGCAGCCTGGCGCAGTACGAGGCGATCATCCGCGTGAACCTGACCGGCAGCTTCAACGCGCTGCGCCTGGCCGCCGCCGCGATGGCGAAGACCGATGCCGTGGAGGGTGAGCGCGGGGTCTGCATCCTCACCGCCTCCATCGCCGGCATCGAGGGGCAGATCGGCCAGATTCCCTATGCCTCCTCCAAGGCGGGCGTCATCGGCATGACCGTCGTGGCGGCGCGCGACCTGGCCAGCAAGGGCATCCGCGTCTGCACCATCGCGCCGGGCATTTTCGACACGCCCATGCTTCAGCGCCTCTCCGATCCCATCAAGGCCTCGCTCGCGGCCGGCGTGCCCAACCCGCACCGGCTCGGCAGCCCGGATGAATACGCGAAGCTCGCCATGAGCATCGTGGAGAACGCCTATCTGAATGGCGAGACCATTCGCCTGGATGGCGCCCTCCGAATGGCCCCGCGCTGATGAAAATGAAGCCCGAGGACCTCCGCAGCCACCGCTGGTTCGGCGTCGAGACCATGCGCAGCGCGAATCACCGTTCGCGCCTGATGCAGCTCGGCTTCGGCCAGCCGGAATTCCGGGGCAAGCCGATCATCGGCATCATCAACACCTGGTCGGATCTGATGCATTGCCACGGCCATTTCAGGGAGCGCGCGCAGGATGTGAAACGCGGCGTCTGGCAGGCCGGCGGCGTGCCCATGGAAATCCCGGCCATGGCGCTGCCGGAGGTGTTCCAGAAGCCCTCCACCATGCTCTACCGCAACTTCCTGGCGATGGAGACGGAGGAGATCGCGCGCTCCCTCCCACTCGATGGCCTCGTGCTGATGGGCGGCTGCGACAAGACCGGGCCCGCGCTCATCATGGGCGCCATCAGCATGGGCATCCCGGCGATCTACATCCCGGCAGGGCCCATGCTGCGCGGCAATTGGCGCGGCAAGAAGCTCGGCTCGGGCAGCGATGTCTGGAAGTATTATTCCGAGCTCCGGGCGGGCAACATCACCCAGGGCGACTGGAACGAGATGGAGGCGGGCCTCAGCCGCTCCGCCGGAACCTGCATGACGGCGGGCACAGCCAGCACCATGGCCATCGCGGCCGAGGCGCTCGGCCTGACGCTGCCAGGTGCCGCCAGCATCCCGGCCGTGGATTCCGCGCATCCGCGCATGGCGGCGGCGGCCGGTTCGCGCATTGTCGGCATGGTCTGGGAAGACCTGACGATCACGAAGCTGCTGGACCAGCGCAGCCTCGACAATGCCGTTGCCGCGACCATGGCCTTTGGTGGCTCGACCAACGCCATCCCGCACCTCATCGCCATCGCGCGCCGCGCGGGGATCGCGATGGACCTGGAGCGCTTCGACGCCATCAGCGCGCGCGTGCCGCTGATCGCCAACCTGCGCCCGAATGGCGACACGCACCTCATGGAGGATTTCTTCTATGCCGGCGGCAGCCGCGGCTTCCTGGCCACGCTCGCGCCGCATCTGGCGCTCGATGCCGTGACCGTGAACGGCACGCTTGGCGCGCAGATCGAGGGGGCGGAGGTCTATGACCGCGACGTGATCCGCGGGCTCGACCATCCCTTCTATCCCGAGGGCGGCGTCGCCATCCTGCGCGGTTCCCTCGCCCCCGATGGCGCCGTGATCAAGCACAGCGCGGCCAGCCCGGAGAAGCTGCGCCACACCGGCCCCGCCGTGGTCTTCGAGGATTACAACGACCTCGATGCGCGCCTCGACGACCCGGCGCTGAACGTGACCGCCGACAGCGTCCTCGTCCTGCGCCAGGCGGGCCCGCAAGGCGGGCCGGGCTTCCCCGAATGGGGCATGATGCCCATTCCGAAGAAGCTGCTGGCCCAGGGTGTGCGCGACATGGTGCGCGTCTCCGATGCGCGCATGTCGGGCACGAGCTACGGCACCTGCGTGCTGCATGTGGCGCCCGAGGCGGCCTTGGGCGGTCCGCTCGCTTTGGTGCGCGATGGCGACATGATCAGCCTCGACGTCGCGGCGCGGCGGATCGACCTGCTGGTGGGCGAGGCGGAACTGGCGAAGCGCCGCGCCACCTGGACGCCGCGCGTGGCGCCCCAGCAGCGCGGCTGGACCGCGCTGTATCAACGCACGGTCGGCCAGGCCGATACTGGCTGCGACCTCGACTTCCTGGAGCGCGGCGAAGCAACGCCCGAGCCGGAGATCCACTGAATGCCGAGCTACCATCCCAGGACCGCCGCGGGCCTCACCTGGCACGACGCGACCGCCGGCTTCCGTGAGGGCCGCGACACGCCGCGCGCCTATCTGGAGCGCTGCCTCGGCGTCATTGCGGCGCGCGAGGAGGAATTGCGCGCCTTCGTCGTGTACGACCCCGACTTCGCGCGCCAGCAGGCCGATGACAGCAGCGCGCGCTGGGCCGCCGGCGCGCCGCTCTCGACCATCGACGGCATGCCCATCGGCATCAAGGACCTGATCGAAACGCGCGACTTCCCGACGCAGATGGGCTGCGCCGCCTATGCCGGCAACTTCCCCCGCCGCGATTCCGCGATGATCCAGGCGCTGAAGCAGGCGGGCGCCATCATCCTCGGCAAGACCGTCACCACCGAACTCGGCCAGAGCGAGCCGGGGCCGACCAAGAACCCCTGGGATGCCACCCGCACGCCGGGCGGCTCCTCCTCAGGCTCGGCGGCGGCCGTGGCCGCGGGCATGGTGCCGGCCGCCATCGGCACGCAGGTGGGCGGCTCCATCATCCGGCCGGCCGCCTTCTGCGGGAACGTGGCGCTCAAGCCGACTCAGGGCGGCATCCATCGCGGCGAGCGCCAGGGCTCCAGCCAGAGCACGGCCGGAATCCACGCCAACAGCTACGAGGACATGTGGCAGGTCGCCATCGAGATCGCCAAGCGCGCGGGCGGCGATCCCGGCACGCTGGGCCTGGTCGGTCCCGACACGCCGCCGCATCCCGCGCGCCCGCAGACGCTCGGCCTGCTGAAGACCGAGGCCTGGGCCATGCTCCGCCCCGCTGAACGAGAGGCCTTCGAGGCGCTGCTGGAACGCATCCGCGCGCTGGGCATCCCCGTCCTGACCGACCACCCGGCGCTGGCCGCGCTGGAGCGCATCGCGGCCCAGGGCAAGGCGGTGACGGCGGTGATCGTGGGCTTCGAGAATCGCTGGGCGCTCCTGAACCTGGAGGCCAACCATCCCGGTGGCCTCAGCGCGCGCGCCATCGCAAGGCTGCGCGCTTCCGAGGCGCTGACCGCCGAGGATTATCGCGCCGCGCTGGCCACGCGCGAGGAGATGCGCACGGCCATGGCGCGCCTCGCCCCCGTTGTGGATGCGCTGATCGCGCCCGCGGCGCCCGGCATCGCGCCGGTCTGGGATCCGGATGACACACAAGACCCGCGGCCCACCGGCGATATCGCGGCCAATGCCGCGACCTCGGCGCTGGGCGTGCCCTGCGTCACGCTGCCGGTGATGGCGGTGGAGGGCATGCCCTTCGGCGCGCAGCTGATCGGCCAGGCGCACCAGGATGCGCGCACCGCCGCCACCGCCCATTGGCTGCACTCACGCCTGTAGCGCGGCCCTTGTCGCACTCGCGCGGAAGGAGGGCAGCGGCGAGCATCCGGGCGGCCGCGCGCCGTCCAAGGTGAGGCGCAGCAGCTCGAGATCGCCCGCTTCGTCCACGTCATGCCAGGCTTGCAGCATATCGAGGCGCAAGCCGGTCTCGGCCGCGCGCGCCTGCGTCGCCGCCAGCAGCGCGGGCGTGGACCAGGGCATGGCGTCGAGCAATTCCGGCAGGGGACGCGCGAAGGCGATGGCGCAGTAGCCGCCATCCAGGGCCGGGATCACCGCAGCATCGGCGCCGTCGCGCAGCGCAGCCAGCAGGAGCTCCAGCAGCGCGGGCGGCAGCGTTGGCGCATCGGCGCCAAGCAGGAGCGCGCGCCCTGCGCCATCGGCGAAGAGCCGCTCCACCGCATGCCCCATCCGCGCGCCGAGGTCGCCCTCGCCCTGCGGCGCCAGCGCCCAGCCGGGCAGCAGCGCGGCCATGGCGGCGCCGGCATCATCGGGCGCGTGGAAGGCGGTCAGCGCCGCGTGCTCCCGCGTGGCGAGCTGGCGGGCGATGGCGGCGCTGTCGAGCAGGAAGGCGCGCGCCAAGGCCGCCGCGCGCTCCGCGCCGACCAAAGCGGCCAGCCGCGTCTTGCTCAAGCCCGCCACCGGGGGCTTGCACATGAAGCCGATCCCGAGCCGCGTCACGGCAGAGGATTTCGCCGATGCCAATCCGTCTCGCGCTGGAAAGCGTCGGCGATGCGCAGCAGCCGCGCCTCGCCGAAGGGCCTGGTCGCGATCTGCAGCCCCACCGGCAGGCCGCGATCATCGAAGCCCGCGGGAACGCTGATCGTGGGCAGGCCCAGATAATTGAAGGGGCGCGTATTGGCCGAGAGCCCCATGAAGCGCGCCCAGTTCTCGGGGTCTGCATCGATATCCGTCTCGGCGCGCGTCGGCACGCGGGTGCGCAGCGTGGGCGTCAGCACCGCATCGAAGCCGGTCAGCGCCTCGGCGCAGAAAGCGCGCAGCAGCGGGCCGCGGCGCGAGAGCGCCTCGAGATAGGCCGTGCCCGGGATGGCATAGCCGCCATAGATCCGCGCCGAGAGATGCGTCGCGTAGTCGCCGGGACATTCGCGCATCCAGCGCTGGTGGATGGTGGCCCCCTCCACGCGAGAGACGACGGCCGTATAGGTCACGATGCCATGCATCGAGGCCGGGCTGATCATCTCCGTGCGCACGCCGAGGCCCTGGAGCGTGCGGATCGCCGCCTCGAAGGCGCGGGCCACCGGCTCCTCGATGTCATCCA
Source organism: Acetobacteraceae bacterium (assembly GCA_027488195.1). Lineage (GTDB taxonomy): Bacteria > Pseudomonadota > Alphaproteobacteria > Acetobacterales > Acetobacteraceae > Roseococcus. The sequence continues at coordinate 4,901 of JAIYCD010000178.1, forward strand.
GGAACCAGGGCTCGACCACCGCCATGCGCATGCCGCGCAGGTCGCCCGTCAGCGCCGCCTCGTAATCCGGTACCGCCTCGCGCGCACTCGTCGGGTCGCCCTCGCAGCGGCCGGCGACGACGCCGAGGAAGCGCGC
>JAIYCD010000082.1 GCA_027488195.1 Acetobacteraceae bacterium
CCGGCCCCAGCAGCTCCACCCGCCGCCGCCGCCCCGGCCGCCGCCGCCCCGGCCGCGCCCGCGACGCCCGAGCTGGCCACGCTGCTCGACATCCTGCGCGACGACGCCCGCCGCGGCGCGCTGGTCCGCGCGCTGGAGGCCACAACCGGCGCGCCCGCGGCACCCGAGGCGGCTCCGCCCACGCCCGAGGAAGTGATCTCCGCCCCCGCCGACATCGTGGTCGGCATCGCCAGCCGCATCGGCACCTTCCTTGTCCATGCCTGGACCACGCTCTCCGTCGCCGCCGAACTCACGCTCATCCGCGCCTGGTTCGAGCGCCTGGTCACGGATGAGCAGCTGCAATCCCAGGTCTGGGCGCTGGGCTGGAAGCTCGTCGTCGTGCTGCTCGCGGGCATGGCGACCGAGCGGCTGATGCGCCTGCTCATCCGCCGCCCCAATGCCTGGCTGGAGGATCGCGGCCTCGCCGTGCAGGGGCGCATGCAGGGGCTGCGCCGGCTGCCCTACATGCTCGGCCATCTCGGGCTCGACCTCGTGCCCATCCTGGGCTTCGGCGCGGCGGCGCTCTCCATCATCGGCACCTTCTCCATCTGGCCCTCCAACCGGCTGGTGATGGAGGCCGTGACCTTCGCCTACATGGCCGCCCGCGCGGTGATGGCGGCCGGCCGCCTGGTCTTCGCGCCGGGGCAGACCCGCCTGAGGCTGATCCGCTGCGACGACGAGACGGCGGCCTATGCCACGCTGTGGATCCGCCGCCTGGCGCTGACCGGCGTCACCTTCTACGCGACGGCCGAGGTCGCGATGCTGTTTGGCCTGCCGCAGGGCGCCTATGAGAGCATCTGGCGGCTCGGCCTGCTCGTGCTCTCGCTGCTGGTGGCGCTGATCGTGCTGCAGAACCGGGCGGCCGTGGCGCAACTGCTCGATGCGCCGGACCTCGAGCCCGGCGACGTGCCCGCGCGCAGCCGCATGGTGATGCGCGCCGCCCGCTCGCGCCTGGCCGAGGCCTGGCATGTGGTGGTGATCCTCTGGCTGCTCGCCGCCTGGACGGTCTGGGCGCTGGAGATCGACCGCGGCTTCGAGCGCCTGGCCGAGGCCTCGCTCGCCACCATCGCCATCATCGTGGGCGCCAAGCTGCTGGATGAAGGGACGCGGCGCCTGCTGGACCGCCTCTTCCGCATCAGCACGGAACTGGCGGTCCGCTTTCCGGGGCTGGAGGACCGCGCCAACCGCTATCTGCCAGCTCTGCGCATGCTGGTCTCGGCTGTGGTCAGCGCCGTCGGCATCGTGCTGCTGCTGGAGGTCTGGGGGCTGAACTCGCTCGCCTGGTTCGGCACCGGGCGCTGGGGCGGGCGGCTGATCTCGGGGGCCACCAGCATCGGCATCACGGTGGTGGTCGCGCTGCTGATCTGGGAGGGGGCGAATGCCGCCATCCAGCGGCACCTGGCGCGCCTGCCCAAGGATGGATCGGCCGCGCGCTCGGCCCGGGTGCGGACGCTGCTGCCCATGCTGCGCACGGCACTCGGCGCGCTGCTCATCGTCATCGTGGGGCTGACGTTCCTGACCGAGATCGGCATCAACGTCGCACCCCTGCTGGCGGGTGCCGGCGTGCTCGGCCTCGCCGTCGGCTTCGGCAGCCAGACGCTGGTGCGCGACGTCATCACCGGCATCTTCCTGCTGCTGGAGGATGCGGTGGCGGTGGGCGACACCATCACCGTGGGCGGGCTGTCAGGCACGGTGGAGGAGCTGTCCATCCGCTCCATCCGGCTGCGCGCGGTGGATGGCTCGGTCCATATCGTGCCGTTCAGCGCGGTGACGACGGTGACCAACCAGACGCGCGACTTCGGCTATGCCGTGCTGGATCTCGCGCTGGACTACACGGCCGATACCGACCAGGCGGTGATGATGCTGCGCCAGGTGGGCGAGAGCATGCGCGAGGACGAGGCCTGGGCGCCGCAATTGCTGGCGCCGCTCGAGGTGCTGGGCGTGGACAAGATGACCGATGCGGGCGTGATCCTGCGCGCCCGCGTCATGACGCCGCCGGCCCGGCGCTGGGCCGTGGGGCGCGAGCTGAACCGCCGCGTGAAGCAGCATTGCGACGCGGCCGGCATCCCGCTCTTCGCCGCGGTGAAGGCGGCGGCCCAACCCGTCATGCCAGCCGCGACAGCCAGATGACGGCCACACCGCCCAGGATCGCGAGGATATAGCTGCGCGTGCCGATCATGATGCCGGTGACGGCGGCGGCCGCCAGCAGGCTCGGCCAGCCGCCCGTGACCAGCGCGGGCGTCACGAAGGCCACGAAGATGCAGCCGGGCATGTGGCCCAGCATGGCGGTCACGAAGGGCGGCGGGCGGAAGGCACGCAGCAGGGCATAGCCGCCCGCGCGCAGCAGGTAGGTGGCGAGTGCCATGCCGAGAATGGCCAGCACCACGTCCCAACGGAGAGACATTCCTCAGGCCCCAGAAACCCGGGCCCGCTTCTGCCCCGCTTCGCCCCCGTTGTGAACCCGCGCCCCCCATTGCCCGAACGCGCCCAAGCCGCGACCATCGGGCCCGCAGCAGGGAGGCAAGCGCGATGGGTTATGTGATCCTGGGTTGGGATGGCGAGGATGCCGGCGCGCCGGCGCGCCGCGCCGCCGTGCGGGACCGCCATCTGGAGGTGATCACCCGTTGGGTCGCGGCCGGGCGGCTGCACCTGGCCGTGCCGCTGTTCCGCGCCGATGGCACGGCGGCCGGCTCCATCATGATCCTGAACGACGAGGATGAGGTGGGTGCCCGCGAATACCTGCTGGAGGAGCCCTTCGCGCGGGACGGCGTCTGGCTCAGCTACCAGATGCGGCCCTATCGCATCGCGCCCATGCACTACCAGCCGCTGCCCTCGGGTCCCACGCCCTCGGGCATGACGCATTGCGTGGTGATCGCCGAGGATGCGGAGAACAGCGTGGAGAAACGCCTCGCCGTGCGGCAGCCGCATATGGAGCGCGTGATGCGCTGCGCCGAGGAGGGCGTGCTGGCCTGCGGCGGCGCGCTGCTCGGGCCCAAGGGCGAAATGCTGGGCTCCATCGCCATCACCCGCCACCCGACCGAGGAGGCGGCCCGCGCCTGGTGGGCCGACGACCCCTATGTGCAGAACGGCGTGTGGCAGAAGATGCGCTTCTTCCCGACGCGCTTCGCGCCCTTGCCCTACAAGCCGCTCCCGAAGCCCGAATGAGCCGGCTCATCGAATATGCGGATGCCTCGCCCGAGGTCCGCGCCGTCTTCGACGACATCAAGGCCACGCGCGGCGTGCCGGATGTGAACAACTTCTGGAAGGCGCTGGCGGTGCATCCGCCGACGCTGGCGCGCATCTGGGAGAACCTGAAGCAGGTGATGGCGCCCGGCGCGCTCGATCCCCTCGTGAAGGAGATGCTGTATCTCGCCGTCAGCGCCACGGCGGGCTGCAACTACTGCGTCGCCTCGCACACCGCGGCCGCGCGGGCCAAGGGGATGGATGACGCGATGCATGGCGAATTGCTCGCCGTGATCGCCATGGCGGCCGAGACCAACCGCCTGGCCGAGGCGCTGCGCGTTCCGGTGGATCCGCAATTCCAGTGAATGCGACGCTCGCTGGTATCGGCGCGCTGTTGCTCTGGGCCTTTCTTGCGCTGCTCTCCCGGCTCGCGGCGGGGCTGCCGCCGCTGCAACTGACGGCGATGAGCTTCGCCGTCGCCTCGGTGCTGGGCCTCGGCGTCGTGGCCAGGCGGGGCGAGCTGGGCGCGCTGCGGCAGCCGCCTTTGGTCTGGGCGCATGGGGTGGGCGGGTTGTTCGGCTACCACGCGCTGTATTTCGCGGCCCTCGCCTTCGCGCCGGCGGTGGAAGCCAATCTGCTGAACTATCTCTGGCCGCTGCTGATCGTGCTGCTCTCGGCGCCCATCCTCGGGCTGCGGCTGGGGCCGCGGCGGCTGGCCGGTGTGGCGCTGGGCTTCGCCGGCTGTGCCCTCCTGCTGGGCGGCGGCGCGCGCTTCCCCGCCGAGGCCTGGTTCGGCTTCCTCTGCGCCATTGGCTGCGCCTTTGTCTGGGCGCTCTATTCCGTGACGGCGCGGCGTCTCCTTGAGGTGCCGACCAGTGCCGTGGCGGGGTTCTGCGCGGGCTCGGCCGTGCTGGCGCTATTGGCGCACCTGGTCTTCGAGCCGAGCGTGATGCCCGATGCGCGCCAGGCGCTGGCGGCGCTGCTGCTCGGCCTCGGGCCGGTGGGGGCGGCCTTCTTCCTGTGGGATCTCGGCATGAAGCGGGGTGATCCGCGCCTGCTCGGCACACTCGCCTATGGCGTGCCGGTGGCCTCGACCCTGCTGCTGATCGCGGCCGGCGCGGGCGCCTTCACCTGGAATGTGGCCATGGCCCTGGTGCTCGTCGCGGGCGGCGGCTGGCTGGCCGCCACCGCGAAATAGCTTGCCGGGCGGCTGATTCACGCCCCCAGCTGCGCCGGGGACGATCAGACGCGCCGCGCGGCTGATTCACGCCCCCAGCTGCGCCGGGGACGATCAGACGCGGGCGGTCAGGCCCCCTCGCAGCCCTTCTCGCGCAGGCTCGCCACCACCCAGTCGCGCGGCCAGCGGCCGGCCTGGATGTCCTGCTCGGCCTTGATCTCCTTGGCCTGGTGCGCCTCGGCCGCCGCGATCACCGCCTCGGCCTCCTCCATCGGCACCACCACCACGCCATCCTCGTCGCAGCAGATCAGGTCGCCCGGCATCACCACCTGGCCACCGCAGGAGATCGGCGTGCCGATCTCGCCCGGGCCTTCCTTCCAGGGGCCGGCCGGCGTATGGCCGCGCGCCCAGACGCCGAGGTCCATCTTCGCGAGCGAGGCCACGTCGCGCACCGCGCCGTCCAGCACCACGCCGCCCACGCCGCGCTTGGTCGCGTGGCCGAGCATCAGGTCGCCCATCAGCGCCACCGAAAGGTCGCCATTGCCGTCGCAGACGATGATGTCGCCGGGGTTCGCCATGTCCACCGCGCGGTGCAGCAGCAGGTTGTCGCCCGAGCGCGCCTTCACGGTGAAGGCCGGGCCCACCAGCCGCTTGCGCCCGCCATAGGAATGAAAGGTGCCGCTGAGCGACTGCAGGCGGTTCATCACATCGCCGATATTGGCGGCGGGCACCTTCGCCGCGCGCTGGATGATGGCGGGCGCCACGCGCGCGGCGATGGGGCGGATGCGAAAGCCGATGGTCATGAAATCCTCCTCGATTCGCGCCATGCCACCACGCGGGGCGAATTCGGGGAAGCCCGTCCCATAACACGCGCTCCGAGGCGATTCGCGGTCCGTTCCGTGTCGGCGCGGAGACATGCATGGCGCGCGGGGGTCATCGAAGATTCACGTGCAACCCGGCGCTTTCCCACCCATTCCGGCACCATGGGCAATACGGAGCTTCCCTGATGCCACCTCGTGACCGGAAGATCCGGGTCCGCAGCGTCTTCGTCTCGGACATCCATCTCGGCACAAGGGGTGCCCGCGCGGACATGCTGCTCGACTTCCTGGCCCGGGTGGAATGCGAGCAGCTCTATCTGGTGGGCGACGTCATCGATGGCTGGCGCCTGCGCAAGACCTGGTACTGGCAGGCCGAGTTCGACGCGGTGCTGCGCGCCGTGCTGGACCATGCGGAGCGCGGCGCGGAGGTCACCTACATCCCCGGCAATCACGACGAGATGTTCCGCGAATGGCTTGGCCTCGATGTGGCCGGCGTGAAGCTGCGGCGCGAGGCGGTGCATGAGGGCGCCGATGGCCGCCGCTTCCTCGTCATCCATGGTGACGAGTTCGACGGCGTGATCCGCTACGCCAAGTTCCTCGCCTATCTCGGCGACTGGGCCTATGACACGGCATTGGTGCTGAACCGCTGGTTCAACCTGGCCCGCCGCAAGCTCGGCTACCCCTACTGGTCGCTGTCGCAGTGGCTCAAACGCCAGGTGAAGGAGGCGGTGAAGGCGATTGACCGCTTCGAGGTGGCCCTTGCCGGCGAGGCGCGGCGGCGCGGCCTGGATGGCGTGATCTGCGGCCATATCCACCATGCCGAGATGCGCATGGTGAACGGCGTCATGTACATGAATGACGGCGATTGGGTGGAAAGCTGCACCGCCCTGGTGGAACATCCCGATGGCCGCTTCGAGCTGATCGACTGGGCGGCCATGCAGCGCGCGCCCGAGCGCTTCCGCGAGGTCCTGCCCGCGTGAGCGATCCCGGCTGATGAAGCTCGTCATCATCTCCGATGCCTGGCGCCCGCAGGTCAATGGCGTGGTGCGCACGCTGGAGCGCGTCTCCGCCGAGTTGACCGCGCTGGGTGACACGGTCGAGGTGATTGGACCGGACCGCTTCAAGAACTTCGCCATGCCGGGCTATGCCGATATCCGGCTGGCCTTCCGACCCCGGCCGGCCCTGGAAGCCATGCTGCTGGCGATGCGGCCGGATGCGCTGCATGTGGCGACCGAGGGGCCGCTTGGCATCGCGGCGCGGGCCATCGCGGCGCGTCACGGCTGGCGCTTCACCACCAGCTTCCACACCCGTTTCGCCGAATACATCACCGCACGCACCGGCATTCCGCCCGGTGTGATCTGGACTTTGCTGCGCCGCTTCCACAATTCCGGCGCCGGCACCTTCGCCGCCACGCCCAGCCTGCAGGAGGAGTTGCGCAGCCGGGGTTTTCGCCGCGTGCTGCCCTGGACGCGGGGCGTGGACCTCACCCTGTTCCGGGAAGGCGCGCGCGATGCCTGGCAGGGATTGCCCCGGCCGATCTTCCTCTATGCCGGGCGTGTCGCCATCGAGAAGAACATCACGGCTTTTCTCGATCTCGACCTGCCAGGCACCAAGGTCGTGGTGGGCGACGGGCCGCAGCGCGCCTCGCTGCAGGCCCGCCACCCCTCGGTGCATTTCGCCGGCTGGCGCCTTGGTGAGGAACTGGCGCAGGCCTATCGCGGCGCCGATGTCATGGTCTTCCCCTCGCGCACCGACACTTTCGGCCTGGTCCTGCTGGAGGCCATGGCCTGCGGCACGCCGGTCGCGGCCTATCCGGTGATGGGGCCGCTCGACGTGGTGGGGCCGGGCGGCGTCCTGGATGAGGATCTGCGCCGCGCCTGCCTCGCGGCCCTCGACGTGCCGCGCAGCGCCGCCCGCACCCAGGCCGAGGGTTTTTCCTGGCCGGCCTGTGCGGCGGCCTTCCGCGCCGAACTCGTCAGCCGCGAGCCCGGCCGGGAGCTGCCGGACCGGGATGCCCCCGGGTTGCTGACCGCGGCGGAGTAGACCCTCTGCCCCGGTCAGACCATGAGATCAGCGATTTCTTGACGATTCGCGCCGCCTTTCCTAAGCCTGACCGACAGGCGGGGGCGCGGCGGCTATGGAGATTGCGCATGCCGAGGATGGGCCAGCACGGCTGCGCAGCGCCTTCATCTCGGATTTCCATCTCGGCACGCCAGGCGCGCGGGCCGATCTCCTGCTCGAATTCCTCGAACAGCTCGAATGTGATCAGCTCTATCTGGTGGGCGATGTGATCGATGGCTGGCGCCTGCGAAAAACCTGGTACTGGACGCCAGAGTTCGATGCCGTGCTGCGCGCCATCTTCGCGCAGGCGCGGCGCGGCGTGCGCGTCACCTTCATACCCGGCAATCATGACGAGATGTTCCGTGAGTGGATCGGCCTCGAGATCGCCGGCATCACCCTGGCGGCCGAGGCGGTGCATGTTGGCGCCGATGGCCGGCGCTTCCTCGTGATGCATGGGGATGAATTCGACGGCGTGATCCGCCACATAAAGTTCCTCGCCCATCTGGGTGACCGCGCCTATGCCATGGCGCTGCATCTGAACCGCTGGTTCAATGTGGTGCGGCGGCGGCTCGGCTATTCCTACTGGTCGCTCTCGCAATGGCTGAAGCGCCAGGTGAAGGAGGCGGTGAAGACGGTGGATCGCTTTGAGACGGCCCTGACCGGCGAGGCGCGGCGGCGCGGGCTGGACGGCGTGATCTGCGGCCATATCCACCATGCCGAGATGCGCATGGTGCGCGGCATGCTCTACATGAATGCGGGCGACTGGGTGGAGAGCTGCACCGCGCTGGTGGAACACGCCGATGGGCGTTTCGAATTGCTGGACTGGCAGGAACTCCGCCTGAAGCGGCCCCAGGTGCTTGCCGCCGAATGAGGTTGCTGATCGTCTCCGACGCCTGGCGGCCGCAGGTGAATGGCGTGGTGCGCGCCATCGAGGGGCTGAGTGCCGAGCTGACCGCACTGGGCGATGTGGTGGAGGTGATCGGGCCCGATCGCTTCCGCAATTTCCCCATGCCGGGCTATGCCGAAATCCGCCTGGCCTTCCGGCCGCGCGCCGCCCTGCGCCGCATGATGGTCGAGGCCCGGCCCGAGGCGGTGCATATCGCCACGGAAGGCCCGCTCGGCATGGCGGCGCGCGCCATCTGCGCCGAGCGCGGCTGGCGCTTCACCACCAGCTTCCACACCCGCTTCGCCGAATATGTGAAGGCGCGCACCGGCATTCCGCCGCGCTTCGTCTGGGCGCTGCTGCGCCGCTTCCACAATGCCGGCGCCGG
>JAIYCD010000132.1 GCA_027488195.1 Acetobacteraceae bacterium
GGCGGCAGCGGCTGTGGCCGCGGCGGCGCGGCGCTGCTGGGCCTGCTGGCGCTGGGCGGCGGTGGGCGGCTGGCGCTGCGCCGTGTTGGGGCGCGCCGCCGTGCCGCTTTGCGGGGGCCTGGCCGCCTGACCCTGGGCCGGGCGCGGGGCATTGCCCTGGGGTGGCCGGGCGGCGGGGCGCGGGGTGCTGCTGGATGGGGAAGCGGGGGCAGCGGCGGCGGGGCGCGGCGGCGGCACGCTCCCTTGCCCGCCCAGGCTCGACTGCGCGGTCGCCCCGCCCGCGAGGGCGAGGACGCAAATCGCGGCGAGGGTCAGGCGGGCGTACATCACCCCTTTGGATGCCAAGCCCGCCCGCGCCGGGTCAAGCCTCACAGCGAAATCACCTGGCCGCCGCCCACCGCGCCCAGGAAGGTCACGATGCCGGCCAGCTCGGTCCCCGGGGCCAGCGCCTCATCCTCCAGCCCCTCGGCCTTCAGCCCCGCCTCGCAGGCGATGCAGCGGATTTCCAGGGCGCGGGCGGCCTCCATCAGGGTGGTGATGGTGGCGACGCCGGCGCGGGCCAACTCCGCCTCGCGCGGGTCATGCTCGAGCGGGGCGGCCTTGAGCAGCAGCCGACACCCGCCATTGGTGGCGAAGAGCGTGACCTTCCGGCCGAGCGAGGCGGCCGCGGTGGCCAGCATCAGCGCGTAATGCGCCCGCTCATGCCCACCCGAGATCAGCAGCAGGCCGAGCGCGTTCATGGCCCATGCGCCGAAAGATCATGGATGCTGGCGGCCTCGCCACACAGGGCGCAGGCCGGGTCGCGCCGGAGCTTCACGGTGCGGAAGCGCGCATCCAGCGCATCCCAGAGCAGCAGGCGGCCGGACATGTCCTCGCCGATGCCGAGGATCACCTTCAGGACTTCCGTCGCCTGGAGCGTGCCCATGACGCCGACCACGGCGCCCAGCACGCCCGCCTGGGAGCAGGTGGGGACCAGGCCTTCCGGCGGCATCTCAGGGTTGAGGCAGCGGTGGCAGGGATGCGGCGCGCCCTCATGCGCGCGGAAGACCGAGAGCTGCCCCTCGAAGCGCAGCACGGCGGCGCTGACCAGCGGCTTGCCGAAGAGGTGGCAGGCATCGCCCAGCAGAAAGCGCGTCTCGAAATTATCGGTGCCGTCGCAGATCACGTCGTAGCGGGGGATCAGTTCCTCCGCCGCCGCGCGGTCCATGCGGCGGGTGTGCAGTTCGAGCCGCACCTCGGGGTTCAGGCCACGCAGGGCCTCGGCCGCGCTGTCGGTCTTGTTCTGCCCGAGGCGGGCGGTGCTGTGCGCCACCTGGCGCTGGAGGTTGGAGAGTTCGAGGTGGTCATGATCCACGAGGCCGATCGTGCCGACGCCGGCCGCCGCCAGATAGAGCGCGAGCGGTGAGCCGAGGCCGCCCGCCCCCACCACCAGCACCCGCGCCTGGCGCAGCCGCGCCTGGCCGATGGCGCCCACCTCCTTCAGCAGGATATGGCGGGAATAGCGGTGCAGCTCGTCTTCGGTGAAATCGAGGTCCATGGGCGGCATATGGGGTGGCGGGGGCCGGAAGGGGAAGCCCTACAGCAAGGCCTCGATCTCGCGCTTCAGCGCCTCGGGCTTGGTGGTGGGGGCGTGGCGCGAGACGACGTTGCCCTGCTTGTCCACCAGGAACTTGGTGAAGTTCCACTTGATGCCGTCGCCGAGGATCCCGCCCTTCTGCTTCTTGAGAAATCCATAGAGCGGGTGCGCCTCGGCCCCGTTCACCGCGATCTTGGAGAAGATCGGGAAGGTGGTGCGGTAGCTGGTGTCGCAGAAGCTCGCGATCTCGGCATCGGTGCCGGGTTCCTGCGCGCCGAACTGGTTGCAGGGGAAGGCCAGCACCTCGAAGCCGCGCGGGCCGTATTCCTCCTGCAGCGCCTGGAGGCCCTTGTATTGCGGGGTGAAGCCGCATTTCGAGGCGACGTTGACGATGAGCAAAGCCTTGCCGGCATAGGCGGAGAGGCTCTGCTCCGTGCCGTTGCCGAGCCTGGCGGTGAAGTCATGGACCGTCGTCACTTGGATCTCCCTCAGGTCAGCCGTGGCCCAGCTGCTGCTCCACCAGGCGGGCGAAGCAGCTGGCGCCGATCGGCAGCAGCGCGTCGTTGAAGTCATAGCGGCCGTGATGCACCGGCACATTGCCATGCTCGGGCGTCATCTGGCCCAGGAGCATGAAGGCGCCAGGGGCCTTCTCCAGATAATAGGCGAAATCCTCGCCGGCCGTGAGAGAGGGAAGGTTGGTCATGATGAGGTCATCCCCCACCACGTCCCGCGCCGCGGCCTCGAAGGCGGAGGCTTCCTCCACCGTGTTGATGGTGGGCGGGTAGGAGCGGCGGTAGTCGAGGCTGACCTCCACGCCATGGGCGGCGGCGATGCCCTGGACGGTCTGGTGGAACAGCTCATCCATCGCGCGGCGGGTCGTGGGCTTCAGCGTGCGGATGGTGCCGCGCATCAGCACCGTCTCGGGGATGACGATCTGCGAGGTGCCGGCCTGGAACTGGCCGATGGAGAGCACCACCGTCTCATGCGGGTCCATCCGGCGGCTCACCAGGTTTTGCAGGGCGGTATAGACCTGCACCGCGCAAGGCAGCGGGTCGAGGCCCCGATGCGGCTGGGCCGCGTGGCAGCTGCGGCCGGTCAGCGTCAGGTCGAAATAATCCACGGCCGCCAGCACCGTGCCGGGGCGGATCGCGGCGGTGCCGAGCGGCAGGTCATAGGCATTGTGGATGCCATAGACCTGGTCGCAGGGATATTTCTCAAAAAGGCCATCGCGCAGCATTTCGGCCGCACCCGTCAGCCCCTCCTCGGCCGGCTGGAAGATCAGGTGGACGGTGCCGGAGAAGTTGCGCGTCTCGGCGAGGTAGCGGGCGGCGCCCAGGAGCATGGTGGTGTGGCCGTCATGGCCGCAGGCATGCATGCGGTTGGGGATGGTGCTCCGATGGGCGAATTCGTTCAGCTCCGGCATGGGCAGCGCGTCCATGTCGGCGCGCAGGCCCAGCGTGCGGTTGCCCGGCCGCTTGCCGCGGATGACGCCGACGAGGCCGGTCTTGCCGAAGCCGCGCTCGACCTCGATCCCCCAGGATTGCAGCTTCTCGGCCACGATCCCGCTGGTGCGGACTTCCTCGAAGCCGATCTCGGGATGGGCGTGGAAGTCGCGCCGCCACTCCGTCATCTCGGCGTGGAATTCGGCGATGCGGGGGATGGGCTGCATGGCAGGGTTCCTCAGGCGAAGCGGAAGGCGCCGTTGCTGACGACGACCACATCCCGCTCCACGACGCGGGCGCGGAAGGCCGCACCCCCGGGACGATGCCAGATTTCGGTGCGGATCGTCTCCCCCGGATAGACCGGCGAGGAGAAGCGCAGATCCATCGTGCCGAAGCGGGCCGTGTCGTAGTCGCAAAGGCCCTTCATCAGCGCGTGGCAGACCACGCCGAAGGTGCAGAGCCCATGCAGGATGGGGCGCGGGAAGCCGGCCTTGCTGGCGACTTCGGGGTCGATGTGCAGCGGGTTGAAATCGCCATTCAGGCGGTAATAGGCGGCCTGCTCGGGGCGCGTGGGCAGGTCGAGCGTGAGGTCGGGCGTGCCTTCCGCCTCGGGGTGCGGAGCCTTCACCGGGCCAGCGGGGCCGCCGAAGCCGCCATCGCCGCGGGCGAAGGTGGTCATCGCCACGGTCGCGAGCTTCTCGCCCGTCGTGGCATCGCGGATCACGCGCTCGGAATAGATGAGGGCACCCTTGCCGGGACCGCGATCCACCAGGCCGGTGACGCGCGAGGTGCCGATCACCTCGCCGCTCACGGGCAGCGGGCGGTGCAGGGTCAGGGATTGTTCGCCATGCACGACCCGGACCCAATCCACCCCCGTATCCGGCGCCTTGATCCAGAAGCCGGGATAGCCGAGCACGACCGCCATGGAGGGCATGGCGGTGAGGCCCGGTTCATAGGTGAAGGGGAGTTGGCGGAGGTCCATCGGGTCCTGACCCAGCCCGATGGAGAGGTTGTAGAGCGCCACATCCTGCCAGCGCAGATCCTGCCGGATTTCCGGGATGGGATAGGCGAGCAGCTTCTCGGCGACGATCATTCCCCGATCTCCAGCACGGCATCGGCGGCGAAGGCGCCCTCGCCTTCCGGCAGGACCAGCAGCGGGTTGATGTCCACCGAGAGCAGGCGCGGCCCGGCGGCGACGGCGAAGGTGGAGAGATTCGCCAGGGCCTGCGCCAGGGCCTTCACATCGGCCTTGGGCCGGCCGCGAACGCCATCCAGCAAGGCAAAGCCCTTGAGGCCGCGGATCATCGCCTCCGCTTCCGTGACGCCGAAGGGGCAGCGGCGGAAGGTCACGTCCTTCAGCACCTCGATGAAGATGCCGCCCAGGCCCACCATGGCGACGGGGCCGAAGACCGGGTCGCGCAGCAGGCCGAGCGCCATTTCGACGGCGCCCTTGATCTGCTTCGCCACCAGCACGCCCTCGATGCGCGCACCCGGCGCGCGTTCGGCAGCGCGGGCGAGGAGCGTGGCATAACCCTCACGCACCGCGGCCTCGCTCGCGATGTCGAGCAGCACGCCGCCGATCTCGCTCTTGTGCAGGATGTCGGGGCTCAGGATCTTCATCACCACGGGGAAGCCGAATTCGCGGGCGGCGGCGACGGCGGATTCCACATCGGCGCAGGCGCGCTCGGGCACGGCGGGGATGCCGGCCAGGGCCAGGATGCGCTTGCCTTCGGCCTCGGTCGGCGTGGTGGCCGGCAGGCTCACCTGCGGCAGGGCGGGTGCGGGCGGCGCCAGGCGGGCGAAGGCCTCGCCGAAGCGGCCCATGGCGTGGAGCGCCACCACGGCGCGCGTCGGGTCCTCGAAGATCAGGAACCCGTCCTTCTCATATTCGCGGATCATGTCGCGCGGCGCGATGATGGAGAGCGCCCAGAGCCGGTCCTGGTGCTGGTCCGCCACGGCCTTCATCTGCGCGCGCAGCTTGGGTGCCACCGACTTCGACGCGCCCACCTGCGTGAAGAAGCCGAGGCAGGAGGTGTAGCCGCCATCCACCACCATCGCCTTGGCGAATTCGCCGATGAGTTCGGTCTGGTTGATGGCCTGGGCCGTGCAATCCACGGGGTTGCGCGGCGCGCAGAAGGGCACGAAGCCGCGCAGCCGGTCCTGCGCCGGCTGCGGCATTTCCGGCATCTCGAAACCAATGGATTCCGCGACGTCGGAGATCAGCACGCCCGCCCCGCCGGAGACCGTCACCACGCCCAGCGTGTTGCGCACGGGATAGATCTTCTTCGTGGCCGCATAGGCGATATCCAGCAGCTCCTCCGTGTTGCGGGCGCGGACCACGCCGAATTCCTGCAGCACCGCATCCGTCACCGCGTCATCGCCCGCGATGCTGGCCGTGTGCGACTGCGCGGCCGCCTGGCCCAGCGCGCTGCGGCCCACCTTCATCATCACGATGGGCTTGCGGTTCCGGCGTGCGAGGTCGAGGGCAGCGAGGAAGCGGTCGCCCTCGCGGATGCCCTCGGCATAGGCGGCGATCACGTCCACATCGGGGCTTTGCGCCATCCAGCCCAGCACGTCGCTCAGCGTCACCTCGGCCTCGTTGCCTGTCGTGATGCAGATCTGCGTACCGATCTCGCGGTCGCGCGCGATGGAGTAGAGATGCGTGCCATAGGCGCCGGATTGCGAGGCGATGCCGATGCGGCCGGGCATCGGCCAGCCGCTTTCGAAGCTCGCGGAAAACGTCGCGTAGAAATTGATGGCGGAGTTGAACAGGCCGAGGCAGTTGGGGCCCAGCAGCCGCATGCCGTGCTTGCGCGCGCTCGCCACCATCACATCCTGCGCGGCGGCGCCGCCGGCATCCATCTCGGCGAAGCCGGCGGTGAAGACGATGGCGCCCTTGCAGCCGCGCCGGCCCAGATCCTCCACGGCCTGGAGCGCCGCCGCACTCGGCACCGCCACGATGGCGACATCGGGCACCTCGGGCAGGCTGTTGACGTCGGCGTAGCTGGTCAGGCCCTGCACCGTTGGCCGCTTGGGGTTCACCGGGTAGATCGCGCCCTTGAAACCCCTTTGCAGCATGTAGGAAATCGGGCGGCCGCCGATGCGCACGGGTTCGTCGGAGGCGCCGATGATCGCGATGGACCGCGGATTGACCACCGGGTCGAGCGAAGAGAAATCCATGTTGTTCGTTTCCTCGGAGGTCTTTTTCTAATTCGCCAGAAGGCTCTGGAAGATGGGCACGGCGCGGTTCAGCTGATCCAGCGCCACGCATTCATGCGGCGTATGCGCCGTCTCGATCGGGCCAGGCCCCAGCACCACGCAGGGGGCGATGGCCTGGAGCTCGGAGGCATCGGTGCCATAGGGCGCGGTGCGCGGGGCCTCGTTCGTGATGGCGGATGCTCGGCGGATCAGCGGATGGTCGGCCGGCAATTCGGGCGGGTGGCCCTCATGCGCTTCCTCCAGCATCAGGCCGTTGGCCCGCGCCGCCTCGCGCATCGCGGTCAGCACGGGCGCGGGGTCGATCTTGTGGCTGTAGCGGAACTTGATGCGGGCGGTGGCTTTCGCGACGGTCACGTTCACCGCGGTGCCGTGATTATCCACCACCAGGTTGAAGTCACTGAAGACCGGGTCATAGGCGGTGTCCTGAAGTGCCGGGTCGCTGCGCAGCCGCTCGAACATCGCCTTCACTTCCACCAGGAAGGGGATCAGCGCCCAATTGGCGTTCAGCCCCTTGCCGGTGGAGGAATGCGCCTGCACCCCCTCGGCCGTCGCGGTGAAGGCGATATGGGCGCGGTGGCCGCGCACGGGGATCAGGCTGGTGGGCTCGGCCACCACGATGCCGGCGAGGGCCGCCTTCTGCGCCAGCTTCGACTGGCCGGCGATGATGCGCGCCCCCTGCTTCGTGGTTTCCTCATCGGTCGTGATCAGCAGCGTGGCGCGGGGCGCCGCCTTGGCCGCCATGACGCAGGCGGCGACGGCGCCCTTCATGTCCACCGAGCCCAGGCCATGCAGCACGCCGTCGCGGATCGCGCCGCTCCAGGGGTCGTCCGTCCAGCCGGTGGCGGGGACGGTGTCCATATGGCCGGAGAGCGCCAGGCCGCCCGGGCCGCCGCGATGGGCCACCAAAGCGCGCTTCGCCACGCCGGCACCGTCCACGTAATCCAGCCGCTCGATCTCGAAACCGGCCAGTTCGGCCTCGATCCGCTCGGCGACCGCGATGTTGGAGAGGTGGCTGCGGCTGTCCATCCGCACGAGGTCGGCCGCGAGGCGGGCAAGTTCGTTTTCCATGGGCGCGAGGCTTGCCCGAAGCGGGCTTGCGCGCAACCCTGGCGGCCATGACCTCCTATCTCGATCCGCGCTCGGGCCGCACCTATCCGCTCGAAACCCCGCGCTGGTGCGGCGATGACCGCGCCCCCCTCCTGCTGACCGACCTGCCGGGAATCGGCCGGGATGACATCGCCTCGGGCGTGCGCAGCATCTGGCGCTACGCCGCCGCCCTGCCCTTCCTGCCGCAAAAGCCGATTTCCATGGGCGAGGGCTGCACGCCGCTGGTGGAGATGAACCTGGCGGGCGGGACGGCGCTCCTGAAGTGCGAATGGTTCATGCCGACCGGCAGCTTCAAGGACCGCGGCGCCTCGGTGATGCTCTCGCTGCTGCGGGAGCAGGGGGTGACCTCGGTGCTGGAGGATTCCTCGGGCAATGGCGGGGCGGCAGTCAGCGCCTATGCGGCGGCGGGCGGGATGGCGGCCACGATCTTCGTGCCGGCCAGCACCAGCCCGGCCAAGACGGTGCAGAGCCGCGCATCCGGGGCCAGCATCACCCTCGTGCCCGGCTCGCGCCAGGATTGCGCGGATGCGGCGGAGCGCGAGGCGGAGCGCATCTTCTACGCCAGCCACAACTGGCAGCCCTTCTTCCTGCAAGGCACCAAGAGCCTCGCTTACGAACTCTGGGAGGATTTCGGGTTCAATGCGCCGGACAATGTGATCGTCCCCTGCGGCGCGGGGTCCAATGTGCTCGGGCTTCACATCGGTTTCGCCGAACTGCTGCGCGCGGGCCAGATCAGCAAGCTGCCGCGCATCTTCGCGGCCCAGCCGGCGAATTGCGCGCCCATCGCCCGCGCGGCGCTGGGGCTGGACCCTGTGGATGCGCAGCCCACCATCGCGGAGGGCACGGCCATTGCCCAGCCGCTGCGCACAGCCGAATGCCTGCGCGCCATGCGCGAGAGCGGCGGCGGGGCCGTGATGCTGAGCGAGGCCGAGATCGCGGACGCTTCGCTGATGCTGGCGAAACGCGGCGTCTATGTGGAGCCGACCTGCGCCCAGGCCGCCGCCGCCTTCGGCAAGCTGCTCGCCTCCGGCAAGATCGCGGGACGCGAGAGCACGGTGGTGGTGCTGACCGGCACCGGGCTGAAATCCACGCCCCGCTATGCCGAATTGCTGGGGGTGGCCGTATGAGCCCGCGCATCGCCCTGCTCGGCTTTTCCATCGAGTGCAACCGCTTCGCACCCATCGCGACGGAGGCCGATTTCGCCTATCGCTGCCTGCTGCGCGGCGAGGCCATCGTGACGGATGCGCGCAGCCCGAGCCCCCAGGCGCTGGGCGAAATGCCCGGTTTTGTGACCGCCATGGACGCGACCGGCCCCTGGCAGCCGCGCCCGCTCACCCTCGCCATGGCCGAGCCCAATGGCCCTGTGGACCACGCCTTCTTCGAGAGCCTGATGGAGGAATGGCGCGTGGGGCTGCGCGCGCTCCGTGGGCAAGTCGAGGGCGCCTTCTGCGTCATGCATGGCGCGGGGCTGACCACCCTGCTGGATGACCCCGAGGGCGCCGTGCAGGCGCTGGTGCGGGCCGAGCTGGGCGAGATCCCCTTCATCTGCACCTATGACCTGCACGCCAATGTCAGCGACGCCAATGTCGCGCTGAACGACGCCTATGTCGGCTACCTGACGAACCCCCACATGGATATGCGCGCGCGCGGTGAGGAAAGCGCTGGCCTGATGCGCCGGCTGCTGAAGGGCGAGCGCTTCGTCCGCGCGCATCGCCGCCTGCCCATTGTCGCACCCACCGTCTCCCTGCTCACGGCGCAGGGGCCTTATGCGGAGGTGATCAATCTCGGCCAGGAGCGGCGTGCCGCCGATCCGCGCATCGTGAATGTCTCGGTCATGGCGGGCTTCGCCTATGGCGACACGCCCTTCAACGGCATGTGCGCCATCGTCACCGCGACCCACCAGGGTGCCGCCGATGCGCTGGCCGATGAGCTGGCCGAGGCCGCCTGGGCGCGGCGCGACCGCTTCGTGGCGAAGCTGACCCCGCTGGAGGAAGCGACCGAGCGCGCGGCCACCAGCACCACGCCGCTGGCCTTTGCCGATGTCGCCGACAATCCCGGCGGCGGCGGACGCGGCAACACGATGTGGCTGCTGGAATCCTTCCATCGCGCGGGCGTGCAGGGTGCGGTCTTCGGCGTGATCCATGACCCGGCCCTGGTGGCGGAGGCCAAGGCATTGGGCGTCGGCGCCAGCTTCGAGGCGCGCTTCAACCGCGCGGCCGAGCAGGACCCCTTCAGCCGCCCCTTCGCGGCCGAGGCCGAGGTGCGCGCGCTCTCCAACGGCCAGGTCACCGGGCGGCGCGGCATCTTCGCCGGCACGGCGATGCAGCTGGGGGATACCGCCTGGCTGCGCCTGGGCGGCATTGACGTGGTGGTGATCAGCCAGCGCACGCAATGCGCGGACCCGGCCTTCCTGGAGCATCTGGGCATCGATGTGAGGGCCGCGCGTTGCGTCGTGGTGAAATCGCGCGGGCATTTCCGCGGGGGCTTCGATGAATTCTTCGCGCATGAGCAGATTGTCGAGGTGGATGCGCCGGGCCTCACCTCGCCCATCCTTTCCCGCTTCGACTGGACGAAATTGCCCCGGCCCGTGCTGCCGCTGGATCAGGAAGCCTCGCGATGAATCTCGATGAATTGACGACGCCGGCTTTGGTGCTGGATCTCGGCGTGCTCAAGCGCAACCTGGCCATGATGCAGCGGGCCATCGCGCGGCATCCCGGCGTGGTGCTGCGGCCTCACCTCAAGACCGCGAAGTCGCGCGACGTCGCGATGCTGGCCGCGCCGAATTTTGGACCCATCACCGTCAGCACGCTGGCCGAGGCGCGCTACTTCGCCGAGGGTGGCTGGCGGGACCAGATCTATGCCGTGGGCATCACGCCGCAGAAGCTGGATGCGGTGGCGGCGATGAACGCTGATGGCGCGGATGTGAAGGTCATCACGGATGATGTGGAGGCCGCCCAGGCCATCGCCGCACACCCGGGCAAGATCCGCGCGCTGGTCGAGGTGGATGTGGGTGAGGGCCGCGGCGGCGTGCCGCCGGATGAGGCGCGGGCCATCGCGGCGGCATTGGGCAGCAAGCTCGCCGGCGTCTTCACCCATGCGGGGCATTCCTATGGGGGGCGCAGCATCCCGGAGATGGCCGCCATCGCCGAGCTGGAGCGCGCGGGCGTGGTCCGCGCGGCGGAGGCGCTGCGCGAGGCCGGCTTCGCGCTGGAGATCGTGAGCCTCGGCTCTTCGCCCACCGCGCTGCATGCGGAAAGGCTGGACGGCATCACGGATATCCGCGCGGGCGTCTATATGTTCGGCGATCTCTTCCAGGCGCAGCTCGGCACCCACCCCGAGGGCGATATCGCGGTGACGGTGCTGGCCAGCGTGATCGGCCGGAAGCCCGCGCGCGGCGCGCTGCTGCTGGATAGCGGGGCGCTCGCCATGAGCAAGGACCGCAGCACGGAGAAGGCGCCGCGCGATTTCGGCTTCGGCCTGGTGCTGGACATGGATGGCGCCAATACGCTGGGCGAACCGATCCTGACGCGCGTCCATCAGGAGCATGGCGAGGCGGTGCCCGCGCCCATGCTGCCCATCGGCACGAAATTGCGCGTGGCCCCCAATCATACATGCCTGACAGCGGCGGCCTTTGACCGCTATCATGTGGTGGATGGCTCGCGCGAGGTGATCGCCACATGGGACCGGATCAACGGATGGTAGCGCATGAGGACTGGTCGGCGCTGCGTGCGGCCGAGACCGCGCGCATGCTGGCGGCCTGCACGCGATGCGGCGCCTGTTTCGAGGCCTGCCCGATGATCCCCTATGCAGCCGACGCGCGCGGGACGGATGCGAAGGCGGCGGTGGCTGGCGTGCTGGATGTGCTGACCGGTGGCGCCGGCGATGCGGCCGCGCGCAACTGGATCAGCGTCTGCACCCGCTCGGGCTCCTGCAACGAGGCCTGCCCCGAGGCGGTGAACCCCATGCTCATGCTGCGGCTCGCCAAGTGGCAGGCGCAGGAGGGCGGCGTGATTCCGAAGCGCGACGCGGCCGAGACCATGTCCCGCGTGAAGGTCTTCGCGCGGCTGTCTTTCACCGAGAAGGAACAGGGCGAATGGCTGTGAGCACCTTCTGGCCCACCACTTTTTGGTATGGCTGCAACATGACGCGGCATGGCGAGATCATCCGCCTCAGCCAGCGCATCCTCGAAGCCGTGGGGGTGGAGGCCGCGCCCGTCGGTGGCCCCGGCGCCTGCTGCGGCAGCCCGAAGGAGAGCACGCCGCGCATCGCGGAAGGCATGGCCGACCGGACCGTGGAGAAATTCGCCGCCAGCGGCACGCCGCGGGTGATCACCTGGTGCCCCTCCTGCCACGCCAATCTCGACGACTTCATGGGGCAGACGAAGGAACAGAACTTCGACAGCCAGCATCTCTGCGAGGCGATCCATGAGCAGCGCGCGCGCCTCGCGCCGCTGCTGACGCAGCGCGTGGCGGCCCGGATCTTCGTGGACCGGCATGTGGGCTTTCAGGGCCGGGTGCCGGTGAACGATATCATCCCGGAGTTGCTGGGGATGATCCCCGGCGTTGAGGTGGTGGATCACCCTTACCGCGCGCCGAGCTACATGTGCTTCGGGCTGGCCAGCGTGCCGGGCGCGCTGGCCGATGTGCAGCGGACGACGCTGGCCGCCATGCGCGAGACGGGGGCGGATACGCTGGTCACCATCTTCCACTCCTGCCACCGCGAGATGATCGGGCTGGAGCGGGACCACGGCATCCGCGTGGTGAACTGGGTGCATCTCCTCGCCGAGGGCATGGGGCTGCCCTACGAGGATGAGTACAAGGCCTGGCGCAATGCCGCGGATCCGCTGGCCGCCATCGGCGCGGAGCGGGTGGCGGCGGCGGGGGAGGCGGCCGTCCGTAAGCTGGTGGAACCGGAGTTGACCCGCCCCCGCCTGCTCTGACTACCCGCCCAACGCGGCCTTCACCGCCGGGCCGGCCTTCGCCATGTCCAGGCTCGCCGCGTGCTTGGCCTTCAGCACGGCCATCACCTTGCCCATCTCCTTCACGCTGGTGGCCCCCGTCTCGGCCACGGCGGCGGCGACGGCGGCGGCCAGGGCCGCGTCATCCATCTGCGTCGGCAGGAAGCTCTCGATCACCTGGATCTCGGCCTCCTCCTTGGCGGCGAGTTCCTCGCGGTTGCCCTGGCGGTACATCTCGACCGATTCGCGGCGGGACTTCGCCATGCCGCGCAGCATGGCGATGATGGCCGGGTCCTCCAGCGGCGGGCCGGGGCGGGCGGCGATGTCCATGTCCTTCAGCTTGGCCGTGATCATGCGCAGCGTGCCCACGGTGGGCGCGTCCTTCGCCAGCATGGCGGTTTTCAATTCGGCTGTGAAACGGCTACGAAGGTCCATGGCGTCAATCCTTACACGGGAAGTCGGGAGTGTTTTTCCCAGAGCCGAGGCTTCCACCTTGCCCTGGGAAGTCATTTCCCACATATTGTAGCCCATGCGCACCGTGGAAGACATCCTCGCCCTCATGGGGGGCGCCGAAGCCGCGGCCGCCCAATGCCAGGTGGGCACCGAGGCCATTCGCAAATGGCGCCAGGCCAAGTCCATCCCGGCCAAGCACTGGCCAGCCGTGCTGGCCGCTACCGGCCTCACCCTCGCCGATCTCACCAGCGCAGCGCCCCAATCCCCGGCACCGAACCCGCAGGAAGCCCCCATGCCCGACCAAACCCCCGAAGGTGCCACCGCCGTCCTCGTGCTCGATGATGGCAGCGTGCATTGGGGCTGGGGCTTCGGCGCACATGGCACCGAGGTGGCCGAGATCTGCTTCAACACGGGCCTGACGGGCTATCAGGAGACGCTGACCGATCCCTCCTATGCCGGGCAGATCATCAATTTCACCTTCCCGCATATCGGCATCGTCGGCACGAATGCCGAGGATATGGAGGCGGCGACGCCCGTCGCCCGCGGCCTGATCGTCAAGCAGGACGTGACCGAGCCCGCCAATTACCGCGCCACGCTGAACCTGCAGGATTGGCTGAAGCGCCATGGCGTTTCCGGCATTTGCGGCCTGGACACGCGGGCGCTGACGGCGCGCATCCGCGATGGCGGCGCCCCCAATGGCGTGATCAGCTTCCCCGCCGATGGCCGCTTCGACGTGCCCGCCCTGCTGGCCCAGGCCAAGGCCTGGCCGGGGCTGGAGGGGATGGACCTCGCGAAGGAGGTCACCGCCCGCCAGGCCTATACCTGGGATGAAAGCTGCTGGTCCTGGGGCCAGGGCTTCGGCAAGCAGATGGCACCCGCGCATCGCGTGGTGGCGCTGGATTACGGCGCCAAGCGCAACATCCTGCGCTGCCTGGCCGATGCCGGCTGCCATGTGACCGTGCTGCCCGCCACGGCCACCGCCGAGGACATCCTGCGCGAGAAGCCCGATGGCGTGTTCCTCTCGAACGGCCCGGGCGACCCGGCGGCGACGGGCGTCTATGCCGTCCCCGCCATCCAGGGCGTGCTGGCGGCGAAGGTGCCGGTCTTCGGCATCTGCCTCGGCCACCAGCTGCTGGCCCTCGCGCTCGGTGCCAAGACCTTCAAGCTCGATCGTGGCCATCGCGGCGCCAACCAGCCGGTACAGGACCTCGCCACCGGCCGCGTCGAGATCACCAGCCAGAATCATGGCTTCGCGGTCGACCCGAAATCGCTGCCCGAGGGCGTGCGCGTCACCCATGTGAGCCTCTTCGACGGCACGAATGAGGGCATTGCGGGCCCTGGTTGCTTCTCGGTGCAGTACCACCCCGAGGCCTCGCCCGGGCCTTCCGATAGCCACTACCTGTTCCATCGCTTTGTGGAGATGATGGCCCAGGCGAAGGCCTGAACACAGGGAGAAGCGGAACATGTTCGATCTCAAGGGGCGCGTGGCGCTCGTCACCGGCGGCAATGGCGGCATCGGGCTGGGCTTTGCCCGCGGCCTGGCCCGCGCGGGCGCCAGCGTCATGCTGGCCGGGCGCGATGCGGCGAAGAGCGAGGCGGCGCTTGCCGAACTCCGCGCATTGGGCGCCCGCGCCGAGGCGGTGAGTGCGGACGTGACCAACCCGGATTCCATCACGGCGATGGTGGCGGCGACGGTTTCGACCTTCGGACGGCTCGACATCCTCGTGAACAATGCCGGCACCAATATCCGCTCGCGGCCCGAGGAGACCTCGCTGGCCGATTGGCACACGGTGCTGAACACCAACCTGACCAGCACGATGTTCGCGGCCCAGGCGGCCTATCCGCATCTGAAGGCGGGCGGCGTGGGGCGCATCATCAACAATGGCTCGATGCTCTCCATCTTCGGCATGCCGCTGCATGCGGCCTATTCCTCGTCCAAGGGCGCCGTGGTGCAGCTCACCAAGACGCTGGCCACCGCCTGGGCGAAGGACGGCATCACCGTGAATTGCGTGCTGCCCGGCTGGATCGACACCGCACTCACGCGCGGCGCGCGGCGGGACATGCCGAAGCTCGATGAGAATGTCCGCACCCGGGCACCCGCCGGCCGCTGGGGCACGCCCGAGGATTTCGAGGGCATCGCGGCCTTCTACGCCTCCGATGCTTCGGCCTACATCACCGGCACCTCCATCGCCGTGGATGGCGGCTACTCGATTCAAGGTTGATGGCCAGGGATGAGGATGTGACGCTGCCGGGATTCATGCAGATCGAGGCGCCCATCTTCGCGCCGCGTCGCACCCTCTCCCTGCTGGAGACGGAGCAATTCCTGCTGCTCGCCGCTTACCATCTCTGGCGTGACGATGTCTGGCCCATCGATGGCGAGGCGCTGGACAAGCTGCGCGGCGCCCTCTCGCCGCATCCCGTGCGCGACCAGAACAAGCAGTTCGGCATGAACGTGCTGGAGATGGCGCTGGACCGGCTCAGCACGGCGGAACTCATCGAGATCCGCCGGCGCGGCATCGTGCCGACGACGCGCGCGATCGAGGAGCTGGAGCGCGCCGTCGCGGCCACGAAGAAGAGCGCGGAAGACATGCTGCGCAAGCTCTTGGAGGATTGATGCCCTCCCTCGAAACCCTTCTGGTCTTCGCCGCCCTCTCGCTCGGCCTGGCGCTCACGCCCGGGCCGAACATGCTCTACCTTGTCTCGCGTTCCCTCGCGCAGGGGACTCGGGCGGGGATGGTGTCGCTGGCCGGCTGCCAGGCGGGCTCGCTGGCCATCATGCTCTGCGCTGCGGCGGGCATCACGGCGGCGTTGTTCGCCATCCCCTATGCCTGGGATGCGCTGCGCATCGGCGGCGCCATCTACCTGGCCTGGCTCGCCTGGCAATGCGTGAAGCCGGGGGCGGAGCCGCTTTTCGCGCCGCGCAGCATGCCGCCCGAATCGGATGCGAAGCTGTTCAGCGTGGGCTTCGCCACGGCGGCGCTGAACCCGAAAGTGGCGCTGTTCTACGTGGCCGTGCTGCCGCCCTTCCTCGACCCGAGTGCCGGGCATGTCTTCCTGCAAGGCGCCATCCTCGGCGCGGTGCAGATCGCGGTCTGCACGGCGTTTGACGCCATCCTGGTGAAGGGTGCGGCCGGCACGGCGCACTTCCTCGGCACGCGGCCGATCTGGCTCGCCGTGCAGCGCTATGTGCTGGGCGCGGCGCTGGCGCTGATCGCGGCGAAGCTTGCTTTCGGCGAAGGCTTCTCGGGGGCGCGCGGCTGACATGGAACTCATCGTCACCCTGATCGTCGTGCTGATGCTGCTGGCTGGCTGCACGCTCGTCGCCATCATCGCCACCACCGCCTTCGGCCGCATGCTGCCGCGGCTGGAGCAGGCGCTCGGCCTGTCCATGCTGCTGATGGGCGTGCTGCTCTATCTCGTCTTTCCCGGCACGGGCGCGCTCTACGTCGTGGGGCTGGTGGCAGTTTCGCATGCCATCGCGGGCGGGCTGATCTGGTATCGCAAGAAGGTGTTCGGGCGATGAACGGCTTCGTCTTCGCGCTCTTCGCGCTGGGGTATTCCGGCGGCGTGCTCTTCTGGCTGGCGCATGCGCTGAAGAAGATGTTCCCGCCGATGCGCGCGGCCCTCACCGCCTTCGCCATCTCGGTCACGGTGCATGGCGTGACCATGTTCTTCCTGGAGCCTGACCACGTCGTCACGGCACTCGCCTTCTGGGGCGTGCCGCATCTGATCCTGCTGCCGGCGCTGCTGTATTCCGCGTGGCGTGAATCCAAAGGGGTGCAACGCTGATGGAACAGATCCTCATCATCGTGCAGGGGCTGGTCTATTCCGGCCTCGTCGTCACGCTGCTGGCCAACCGCCTCTCCAAGGGCCGGCCGGGCGTGATCCCGATCCTGGCGGCGGCGGGTTCGCTGATCCTGCTGCACGGGCTGCTGACCTTCCTGATCCCCGCCGCCTGGCACACCACCTGGTTCGTCTTCTGGGTGCCCGGCCACATCATCACGCCGCTGGTGCTGCTCTGGCGCCGGCGCGGCGCGCAAGACTGATCCTTCCGGCGGCCCCGCCCCGGCTTTTTCCTTCTCCTGAGGTCCCTCATGCCCAAGCGCACAGACATCTCCTCGATCCTCATCATCGGCGCCGGCCCCATCGTGATCGGCCAGGCCTGTGAGTTCGATTATTCCGGCGCGCAGGCCTGCAAGGCGCTGCGGGCGGAGGGGTATCGCGTCATCCTCGTCAACTCCAACCCGGCCACGATCATGACCGATCCGGGCCTCGCGGATGCCACCTATATCGAGCCGATCACGCCGGAGATCGTCGAGAAGATCATCGCGAAGGAGCGCCCGGATGCGCTGCTGCCCACCATGGGCGGGCAGACCGCGCTGAACACGGCGCTCAAGCTCGATGCGGCGGGCGTGCTCGAGAAATACGGCTGCGAGCTGATCGGCGCGAAGGCCGATGTGATCGACAAGGCGGAGGACCGCCAGAAGTTCCGCAACGCGATGACCAAGATCGGCATCGAAAGCCCGAAGAGCGCCATCGCGCACACGATGGAGGAGGCCTGGGCCGGCCTCGCGGAAGTGGGCCTGCCTTGTGTTATCAGGCCCAGCTTCACACTCGGCGGCACGGGCGGCGGCATCGCCTATAACCGCGAGGAGTTCGAGCAGATCGTGGGCGCCGGCCTTGCCGCCTCCATGACCAGCGAAGTGCTGGTCGAGGAGAGCGTGCTGGGCTGGAAGGAATACGAGATGGAAGTGGTCCGCGACCGCGCGGATAATTGCATCATCGTCTGCTCCATCGAGAATTTGGACGCGATGGGCGTGCACACCGGCGATAGCGTGACCATCGCGCCGGCGCTGACGCTGACCGACAAGGAATACCAGCGCATGCGCGATGCGAGCATCGCCTGCCTGCGCGAAATCGGCGTGGATACCGGCGGCTCCAATGTGCAGTTCGGCATCAACCCGAAGGATGGCCGCATGGTCGTCATCGAGATGAACCCGCGCGTCTCGCGTTCCTCGGCGCTCGCCTCCAAGGCGACGGGTTTCCCCATCGCGAAGATCGCGGCCAAGCTCGCCGTCGGCTACACGCTGGATGAGCTCAAGAACGACATCACCATGGTGACGCCGGCCAGCTTCGAGCCGACGATCGACTATGTCGTGGTGAAGATCCCGCGCTTCACCTTCGAGAAATTCCCCGGCACGCCCGCCACGCTCACCACCAGCATGAAGAGCGTGGGCGAGGCGATGGCGATCGGCCGCAGCTTCGCCGAAGCCCTGCAGAAGGGCCTGCGCAGCCTGGAGACCGGCCTCTCCGGCCTGGATGAGCAGGCGCCGCCCGGCGATGGCTCGCGCGAGGCCTTCCACGCCTCGCTGGCCATCCCCCGCCCCGATCGCGTGCTGACCGTGGCCCAGGCGCTGCGCGCCGGCGTGCCGGTGGAGGAGATTCACGCCGCCTGCAAGTTCGACCCGTGGTTCATCCGCGAGATCGAGCGCATCGTGATCGCCGAGCGCGGCGTGCAGGCGAATGGCCTGCCGAAGACGGCGCAGGGCATGCGCAGCCTCAAGGCGCTCGGCTTCTCCGACAAGCAGCTGGCCAAGCTGAGCGGCCAGGCGGAGACGGCCGTCCTTGACGCGCGGCAGAAGCTCGGCGTGCACCCGGTCTACAAGCGCATCGACACCTGCGCCGCCGAATTCGCCGCCGACACGCCCTACATGTACTCGACCTATGAGGGCGGCTTCGGCACGCCCGTCTGCGAATCCCGCCCCACCGCGCGCAACAAGGTGGTGATCCTGGGCGGCGGGCCGAACCGCATCGGCCAGGGCATCGAGTTCGACTATTGCTGCGTCCATGCCTGCTACGCGCTGAAGGAAGCGGGCATCGAGACCATCATGGTGAACTGCAACCCCGAGACCGTCTCCACCGACCCCGAGACGGCCGACCGCCTCTATTTCGAACCCCTGATGGCCGAGGATGTGATCGCCCTCATCCGGCGCGAGCAGGAGGGGGGCAAACTGCTCGGCTGCATCGTGCAATATGGCGGGCAGACGCCGCTGAAGCTCAGCCAGGCGCTGGACAAGGCCGGCATCCCCATCCTCGGCACCTCCGCCGAGGCCATCGACATCGCGGAGGATCGGGAGCGCTTCCAGCAGATGCTCAAGGGCCTCGGCCTGCAGCAGCCGCAGAACGGCATCGCCCGCAATCTGGACGAGGCCGAGGTGGAGGCCGCGCGCATCGGCTATCCCGTCGTCGTCCGCCCCTCCTATGTGCTCGGCGGCCGCGCCATGGAGATCGCCCACAATGCCGAGCAGCTGCGCCGCTTCGGCGCCGAGGCGGTGCGCGTCTCCGGCGAGAACCCTATCCTGATCGACCAGTACCTGGCCGATGCGATCGAGGTGGATGTGGACTGCATCGCCGACAGCGATGGCGAAGTCTATGTGGCCGGCGTGATGGAGCACATCGAGGAAGCGGGCATCCATTCGGGTGATTCTGCCTGCTCGCTCCCGCCCTATTCCCTGCCGCCCGCCATCATCACCGAGCTGAAGGCGCAGACCCAGGCCATGGCCCGTGCGCTCAAGGTGCGCGGCCTGATGAACGTGCAATATGCGGTGAAGGATGGCGAGATCTACGTGCTCGAGGTGAACCCCCGCGCCAGCCGCACCGTGCCCTTCGTGGCCAAGGCCACGGGCGTGGCCGTCGCCAAGATCGGCGCACGCGTCATGGCGGGTGCGAAGCTCGCGGAGTTCAACCTGGATGACAACGCGGTGGCCAAGCATGTGGCGGTGAAGGAGGCGGTCTTCCCCTTCAACCGCTTCCCCGGCGTGGACGTGCTGCTCGGCCCCGAGATGAAGTCCACCGGCGAGGTGATGGGCCTCGACACCAGCTTCGAGCGCGCCTTCCTGAAGTCCCAGATGGGGGCGGGCGTGAAGCTGCCGGAAAGCGGCACCGCCTTCATCTCGGTCCGCGAAAACGACAAGGCGGCCGCCGTCGGCATCGCCCGGCGCCTGGCCGAGATGGGCTTCCGGATCATGGCAACCCGCGGCACGGCGGCACGTTTGCGCGAAGCCGGAATCGAGGTGACGCTGGTGAACAAGGTGCTGGAAGGCCGCCCGCATTGCGTGGACGCGATCAAGTCCGGCGAGATCCAGCTGGTGATCAACACCTCCGGCGGCGGGCGCAGCGTGTCCGACAGCTTCGACATCCGTCGCTCGGCGCTCACACAGGGCGTGCCGCACTACACGACCATCGCGGGTGCCCGGGCCGCGGCGGGTGCCATTGCGGCGCTGCGTGCGGGAACCCTTGATGTAGCGCCCCTGCAATCCTACTCTATTACGTCGTTCTGAGACTGATTCCGTGAGGGTGGGGCGATCCCGCCCCCTCCCTCTTGCTCCCTCCCCGGCGTGATGCGCAACGAACTGGCCGGGGAGAGAGTCATTGCCGCGAAGGAAGACACCGCCGTGCAGAAGTTCCCGATGACCGCCGAGGGGCTGGCCAAGCTGGAAGAGGAACTGAAGCAGTTGAAGTCCGTGGAGCGCCCCGCGATCATCGTGGCGATCGCGGAAGCGCGCGCGCATGGCGACCTCTCGGAGAACGCCGAGTACCATGCGGCGCGCGAGCGGCAATCCTTCATCGAAGGGCGGCTCGCCGAGTTGGAAGCGATCATCCCCTCGGTCGAGGTGATCGACGTCAGCAAGATGACGGGCAGCCAGGTGCGCTTCGGCGCGCGGGTGACCATCATCGACGAGGAATCCGAGAAGGAGACGACCTATCGGATCGTCGGCCAGTATGAGGCCGACATGAAGACGGGCTCGATCTCCCTTTCCTCGCCGCTGGCCAAGGCGCTGATGGGCAAGAAGGTCGGCGACAGCGTGGAGGTGCCGGCCCCGGGCGGCGCCCGCGCCGTCGAGATCACCGCGGTCGCCTTCAACTAGGCCATGCAGCTTTCGCTCGCGGATATCCGCGCGGCCGCCGCGCGCATCCATGGCCGCGTGCTGCGCACGCCCAGCATCGAGAACCCTGCCGTCTCCAATGCCTGCGGCGCGCGGGTCTCACTGAAGCTCGACAACCTCCAGGCCACCGGCGCCTTCAAGGAGCGGGGTGCGGCGAACCGCCTGGCCCTGCTCTCGGAGCGCGAGCGTGCGGCGGGCGTCATCGCCATGTCGGCTGGGAACCATGCACAGGCGGTGGCGCGGCATTCCACGCTGCTCGGCATCGCCTCCACCATCGTGATGCCGCGCTTCACCCCCTCCAACAAGGTGCTGCGCACCGAGGGCTTCGGCGCCCGCGTGGTGCTGCATGGCGAGACGCTGGCCGAGGCGGCCGCCCATGCGCACCAGCTGGCGCGCAGCGAGGGGCTGACCTTCATCCACCCCTATGACGACCCGGGCGTGATCGCCGGCCAGGGCACCATGGCGCTGGAAATGCTGGAGGACGCGCCCGATCTCGACGCGCTGATCTTGCCCACCGGCGGCGGCGGCCTCGTGACCGGCTGCGCCGTGGCCGCCCATGCGCTGCGGCCGGGCCTGCCCGTCTTCGGCGTGGAGGTCGAGGGCTACCAGGCCATGCGGCAGCGCCTGGCGGGCCAGCCCGTATCGGTGGGCGGCCCCACCATCGCCGAGGGCATCGCCGTGCGTGATGTCGGCGAGCTGCCGCTGGAAATCCTGCGCCGCCTCGGCGTCGAGATCCTCGTCGTGCCCGAGCGCGCGGTGGAGCAGGGCATCGCCCTGCTGGCCGAGGGGGCCAAGGTCGTCTCCGAGGGTGCGGGTGCGGCCGGCGTCGCCGCGCTCCTCACCTATCCCGAGCGCTTCGCGGGGAAGCATGTCGGCACCGTGGTCTGCGGCGGCAATATCGACCCGCGCATTCTCTCCAATGTGCTGTTGCGCAACCTGCTGCGCGATGGGCGCCTGCTGCGCCTGCACCTCGACATCCCCGACCGTCCCGGCGTGCTGGCCGATATCGCGACCCGCGTGGCCGATGCCGGCGGCAATGTGATCGAGGTGAGCCACCAGCGCCTCTTCGCCGCCCCCTCCGTGCAGACGGCCGAGCTGGAGCTGATGATCGAGGTGCGGGACCGCGCGCAGGCGGATGCGATCGTGGCCGCGTTGGAAGCCGGGGATTACGTGGTCCGGCGCGGCTAACCTGTCGGCGGCCATGCGGCCGCAACCGATGCGTTCTTGACCAGCGGCGCCCGCGCGACGAATAGGGTGTCCGTGTACGGACACCCGCTCCCCCGCCAGCACAGGCTGGCCTTCATCCGCCCTGGCTTGGCCGCGGCTCTCTTCCTCCTCATCGCCATCCTCGGCGGTGCCGCCCAGGCTGCGTCCTGGACGGGCAGTTGGGATACGCGCTGGCGTGGCGGTGGCGCGATGCTGGACCTGCAGGAGCAGGACGGCCGCGTGACCGGCACCTACCCGCTCTATGGCGGCCGGATCGAGGCGGAGGTGCGCGGCCGGGAACTGCATGGCCGCTGGATCGAGGGCGACCGCTTCGGCCGCATCCTCTTCGTCATGTCGGAGGACGGCGCGACCTTCATGGGCCGCTTCGACACGGGCGAGTGGTGGACCGGCGGGCGCGTGACGAATGCGGCGCCCCGCATCCCCGTGGACCAGGCAACGCCGCGGCGCGCGATGCGCACCTTCCTCACCGGCTTCAACCGCACCCGCCTGCGCGACGAGGAAGCCTGGGGCGCGGCGCTCGCCGTCGCGGATTTCGGCGAGGAGGGCGCTCGCCTGCGCAGCGGCCAGAAGCTGGCCCGCGTGCGGGCGCTGGCCGAGGCCGTGGACCTCGCCACCTTCCGGCTCTGGTCCATTCCGGGTCACTCGGCCGAGGGCGATGTGGTGAGTGTGAACCTGCCGCGCGCCGGGACGGATGCGACGTTCCAGCTCCAGTTCCGCCGGCGCGACGGGCTTTGGGCCATCGTCATGCCGCCCCCCGAGGAAATCGCGGCGCAGGTGCGCGCGCTGCGCAGCGCGCGTCCGGCGGCGGAAGCCTCCGGCGCGCATTTCGCGCTGCGCAGCCCGCGGGACGTGTTCCTGACGCTGTTCGACCCGGAGGCCAACGAGGCCCAGCGGCTCGCCGCCTTCGACCTTTCCGCCTTGCCTGAGGCGATCCGGGCGCATGAGGGGCGGCTCGCCGTCGAGTATCTGCGCCAGGTCCTGGCCCGCATCGGGCCAGTGCTGCCGCAGGAGGTGCCGGACGACCCGGCCTCGGCGCAGATCTACCTCCATTTCGAGCATCCGCTGGGCCGCGTGGCCGTGGCGCGGCAGGGCGAGCCCGGGCCCACTGCCCGCTGGGCCTTGACGGACGACAGCGTGGCGACGCTGCGAACCCTCTGGACTGCGCTCGAAGCCATGCCGACCGACCCGGAAGCGGCGCAATCCCTGCCCGATCCGGAAGGGTATTTCGCCATCCGCCGGTGGGTGGGCGTGACCGTCCCCGCCTTGCTTGTCTCGCTGGGCCCGCTCGAGGCCTGGCAGGTCGTAGGCACGCTCCTCGCGATAGCGCTCGGTTGGTTGCTGGGTTTGATCGCCAGCTGGCCGGCCATGCTGGTCTTCGGTTGGCTCGCGGGCGTGCCGCGCCGCGACGCGCGGGCGATCGCCTGGCCCGCGCGGCTGGCCACGGCCTCCGCGCTCTGGCTCTCGGGCAGCCACTGGCTCGGCCTGCCGGATATGGTGGAGGGCGCGCTGCTGGGCGTGTTCAGCATCACCCTCGCGGCCGCCATCGCCTGGGGTGGCTGGCACGTCGTGGACGCCATCGCGGGGCGCCTGAGCCGGGCCGCGAGCCGCACCGCCGCCCAGGTGGATGAGATCATGGTTTCGCTGCTCGCGGGCGCCGCCAAGGTCGCGCTGGTGGCGGGGGCGACGGTTTTCGTGGCGCTCACGATGCACATTCCCGTGACCGGCATCGTGGCCGGCCTCGGCGTCGGCGGCCTCGCCTTCGCCTTCGCCTCGCGCGAGACGCTGTCCAACGTCTTCGGCGCCGGCATCCTGCTGGTGGATCGTCCCTTCAAGCAGGGCGACGCCATCTTGGCGGGCGATGTGCGCGGCATCGTGGAGGGCGTGGGCATCCGCTCCACCCGCGTGCGCACCAACGAGGATTCGCTGATGGTCGTGCCGAACGGCAAGCTCGCCGACGCCACCATCAACAACCTCGGCACGCGGCGCTACCGCGTGACGACGGGCAAGGTCGCCGTCGGCTGGACCGGCACGCCCGAGCAGGTGGATGCGCTGATCGCTGGCATCCGCACCATCCTCGATGCGCGCGACGATGTCGTGAAGGAGAAGACCCAGGCCGGCGCGACCAGCCTCGGCCCCGATGGGATCGAGGTGGAGTTCACCGCCTTCCTCAACGTATCCAGCCTGGCGCGGGAACGCGCCGCGAAGCACGAGATCCTGCGCGAGGTCCTGGCCCTCGCGCACCGCCTGAAGCTCCCCGCCTGCGAGGACCGCCCCCTGCCGTGGCAGACGGCCCGCAAGTGAGGCCGCCGCCTCACTTGAGGAAATCAGGCTCGATCAGGCGCGGCAGCAGCAGCGCCATGTCGGGCCAGAAGATCAGCAGCGCCAGCACGCCCAGCATGGGCAGCAGCATGATGCCCACATCCTTCAGCGCATCCACGACGCGCATTTCCGCCACCGCGCAGGTGATGAGCAGGCAGAGGCCGTAAGGCGGCGTCACCAGCCCGAAGGCGAGCGAGACGATGCCGATCATCGCGAAATGCACCGGGTGCAGCCCGGCGGCCTCGGCGATCGGCTGCAGGATGGCGCCCACGATGATGATGGCCGGGATCGCATCCAGGAAGCAGCCCACCACCAGGAAGACGCCGGCGATGAAGAAGCCCGTCATCACCGGCCCCATCTGCCAGGCGCCCACACCCGCCATCAGCGCCTCGGGGATCTTGTAGAAGGCGAGCAGCCAGCCGAAGGCGGATGCCGTGCCCACGCAGAACAGCGCGACGGCGGCGAGGCGGCCCGTCTCCCCAAGCGCCTCCCA
>JAIYCD010000029.1 GCA_027488195.1 Acetobacteraceae bacterium
ATGGTGGCGCTGATCTTCATCGGCATGTTCCTGGATGGCGTCTCCACCTTCCTCATCCTGCTGCCGGTGCTGATCCCCATCGCCCGCGCCTTCGACTGGGACCTCACCTGGTTCGGCGTGATCCTCACCATGAAGATCGCCATCGGCCAGTTCACCCCGCCCATGGCGGTGAACCTGATGGTGAGTTGCCGCATCGCCGGTGTGACGATGGAGAGCACCATCCCCTGGGTGGTCTGGATGATCCTCGCGATGTTCGTGGCCCTTGCGCTCGTCGTCGTCTTTCCCGGCATCGCGCTCTGGCTGCCGCGCGTGACCGGGATGATGTGAGGGGCGGGGGCTTGTCGAAACGCGCTGCCTGCTTCCGAATGGCGGCCAACGAAATCACAGGGAGCGAATAGCCGATGTCCAGCGTGGAAGCCTTGCGCGACCCTAACAGCCTCACGCGCCTGCTGGCGCCGCGCAGCTTCGCCGTGGTGGGCGTCTCGGCCGAGCCGACGGGATTTGGCGCGCGCACCGTGCAGAACATGCGGGACTTCGACGGCCCGGTCTGGTGTGTGAACCCGAAATACGCGGGGCAGGAGCTGCATGGCCGCCCCTGCTTCGCCTCCGTCGCCGACCTGCCCGGCGCGCCCGATTCGACCGTGATCGCGCTTCCGCGCCCGGGTGTCAGCGATGCCGTCCAGGCGCTGGCCAAGAAGGGCGGCGGCGGTGCGGTGATCTACGCCTCCGGCTATGGCGAGACCGACCTGCCCGAGCGCGCGGTCGAAGAGGCGCAACTGCGCGAGATGGCGCGGCGCATGGGCTTCCCGCTGCTCGGCGCCAATTGCCTGGGCTTTGTGGACCATCGCCAGCGCGTCGGCGCCACCTTCATGCCGGACTATGTGA
This sequence comes from Acetobacteraceae bacterium, assembly GCA_027488195.1. Taxonomy (GTDB): domain Bacteria; phylum Pseudomonadota; class Alphaproteobacteria; order Acetobacterales; family Acetobacteraceae; genus Roseococcus. Next base: position 886 of record JAIYCD010000029.1, read on the forward strand.
AGATGACGGCCCCCGCCGGTGGTGTCGGCGTCGTCAGCCAGTCGGGCGCGCTCGGCTATGCGCTGATGCAGGCGGCCGAGCGCGGCTTCGCCATGTGCCACATGACGACGGCGGGCAATGCGACGGACCTCGATGTCTGCGACCTCGCGGCCTTCCAGCTCACCATTCCCGAATGCCGCAGCATCGCGCTGGCGGTGGAGGGGCTGCGCGATGCGCGGCGCCTCTTCCTGCTGGGCGAGATGGCGGCGAGCATGGGCAAGACCATCGTCGTGCTGAAGCTTGGGCGGGGCGAGGTGGGCGCGAAGGCGGCGGCCTCGCACACCGGCTCGCTTGCCGGGAGCAGCGCGGCCTGGTCCGCCGGCTTCAAGCGTGCGGGCATGCTCGAGGTGGGCGATTTCGACGCGCTGCTGGAGACCGCCGGCTTCTTCGCCAAGGCGGGGCCGCCGAAAGGGCGCGGCGTGGGCATCGTCACGCCCTCGGGCGGCGCGGGGATCATGGCCGCCGACCACGCGGAATTCGCCGGGCTGCCGCTGCCCCAGCCGGCGCCCGAGACCGAACGTGTGCTGCGCTCGGCCATCCCGGATTTCGGCAGCCCGCGCAACCCCTGCGACCTCACGGCGCAGGTGGCGACCAACCCGAAATCCTTCGAGGATTGCATGCTCGCGATGCTCAAGGACGAGCAATACGCGACCGTCGTCTTCCCCGTGGTCTATCACAACCCCGCCCCCACAGCGACGCCGACGCGCATGAAGACGCTGGAGCCGATGGCGGCCGCCACCGGCAAGCCCATCTGCATCGCCTGGATCCCCGAGAGCCTGGAAGGCCCGGGCGCCGAGGCCGTGGATGTCAGCCCCAACCTCGTGCTGTTCCGCAGCATGCGGCGGATGATGAAGGCGCTGAGCCTCTGGTTCGAGCGGCATGACCCGAAGCCCGTGGGCGGCTCGGTGGATGCCCGCGCCAAGGCCGCCGCCGCCGCCATCGCGCCCGGTGCGGCCACGCTGATGGAGGCCGCCGCGAAATCCGCCTTCGCCACGGCGGGCCTGCCCGTGGTGGCCGAGCATCGCGCGAAGGATGCGGCCGCCGCCGCCGCCGCCGCCCAGGCGCTCGGTTTCCCCGTCGTGCTCAAGCTCGACAGCCCCGACGTGGCGCACAAGACCGAGGTCGGCGGCGTCGAGCTGAACCTTGGCGATGCCGCCGCCGTCACCGCCGCCTTCGCCCGCATCATGGCGGGGGCCGCGAAGCATGCACCGGAAGCGCGCGTGGATGGCGTGCTGGTCCAGCGCATGGAGGCGCGCGGCGTCGAGCTCATCCTGGGCGCGCGGCGCGATCCGCAATTCGGCGTCATGGTCCTGGTGGGGCTGGGCGGCGTGCAGGCCGAACTCTGGAAGGATGTGGCCCTCGACGTGGCCCCCGTCTCGCCCGAGGGGGCGATGGCCATGCTGCGCAGCCTCAAGGCCTTCCCGCTGCTCGATGGCTTCCGCGGCAGTGCCAAGCTGCCGGTGCAGGAGATCGCCGCCGCCATCGCCCAGTTCTCGGGCTTCGCGGCCGCGATGGGCGACCGGCTGGAGGAGGCGGAGATCAACCCGCTGCTCTGCCGCCCCGATGGCTGCGTGGCGGTGGATGGGCTGATGATCCTCTCCGCCTGACAGGAAACGTTACCAAGAGCGCGATTCCAGGCGGTTCCATTCTGCGCTATGCTGCGCCGCATGAACCTCCGCCGCCGCCTCGCCTGGCTCCCCCTCGCCGCTTTCATGGCCGGGTTCCTCCCCGCATCTCCGGGCCTGGCCGCCGAGCCTGGCTCGGAGCACATGCTGGCGCATCGCGCCGCCTACCGGCTCAAGCTCGACAGCGTGCGGGACAATGCCAGCATTGAGCAGGCCGAGGGCATCATGCTCTTCGAGGTGATCGACGCCTGTGACGCCTGGGCCTCGCGCCAGCGCTTCACGCTGCTGGTGGGCGACCGCGACGGCAATGTGGTCGAGACCACGTCGGACTACGCGACGCTGGAGGCGAAGGACGGCTCCTCGCTCCGCTTCTCGCTCACGCAAATGACGGGCGGCGCCGTCACCTCGCGCGTGTCGGGGGATGCGACGATCACGCCCGAGGGCGGGCGCATCCGCTACCAGGAGCCCGCCGCGACGGAGGAGGAGCTGCCGCCCGGCACAATCCTGCCGATGATTCACACGCTGCGCAGCCTGGCCGCCGCGCGCGCCGGCCAACGCATCCTGGTGGCGCCGCTCTTCGACGGCACTTCGGCCGATGGCGCGCAGGACACCACGACCATCATCTCCGGCGGGTGGCTGGCGCCGCAGCCCAATGCGAATTTTCCGTTGCTCTCCACGCTGTCCAGCGCGCGCATGCGCATCGCCTTCTTCGAACGCAACGCCACGGGCCAGGGCGGCGGGGCGGCCACGCCCGACTATGAGGTGAGCATGCGCTATTACGAGAACGGCGTGGCCGATGAGCTCAAGATGGATTTCGGCGAGTTCGTTGTGGATGGCCGGCTCGGCGAGTTGCAGGCCATCCCCTCTCCCTGCTGACTAATCCAGGCTGAAGGCGTCGCGCGGCGGCGGCGTCGGGCGTGAGTAGTCCATCACGCAGAAGGCGCCACCCTGGTGGCGGCGGCCCACCTCGCTCGGGTTCAGCACCCCTTCCAGCTGCGCGCGATACGCCTCGGCGGTGTCCTGCGGCGCCCAGCCGATCCGGTCGCGATGATCCTTCGCCCACCAGCTCGCCGGGTTGGCCGAGGCGCCCCAGATCACCGCATGGCCCGTGCGCGGCGCCGCCACGCAGGCCTGCACCAGCCGGGCGAGATCCGGATAGGAGAGCCAGGTGGAGAGCGCCCGCGCATCGCGCGGCTCGGGCAGGCAGGTGCCGATGCGCAGGTTCACATTCTCGACGCCATGCTTGTCCCAGTAGAGGCGGCCCATCAGCTCGCCATAGGCCTTCGACAGGCCATAGAAGCCATCCGGCCGGAACTGGCAGTCGAGGTCGAGGCTCTGCCCCTGCTCGTGGAAGCCGATCGTGTGGTTGGAGCTGGCGAAGACCACGCGCGCCTGCTCGCGCCGCGCCGCCTCGTAGATGTGATGCAGGCCGCGGAGGTTGGGGCCGAGGATCTCCTCGAAGGGCTGCTCCACCGAGACGCCGCCGAAATGCAGGATGGCGCCGCAGCCCTCGGCGAGGCGCGCCACGGTCAGCCCCTCATTCAGGTCGGCCCGGGTGAAGCTGGCGCCGGATGGCACGGCGTCCGGAAAGGGCGCGATGTCGGTGAGGCGGAGCGTCATGCCCACCGCCGTCAATTCTCGCGCCAGCATACGGCCCAGGGCGCCGGAGGCCCCCGTGAGGAGGATGGGTTTCAGATCCATGGGTTTCATCATGCGCGTTGTCCTTCCATAGTCAGCCTGTCGCAAATTCAGCAGGACGGCCAGATGCCACGCCACGCCCATCCCACCATCGCCCATGCGGCGATCGCCCTCGAAACCGGCCGCATCACCGCGATCGCCCTGGTCGAGGAAGCGCTGGCCCGCGCGGCGGAGGGCGAGGGGCCGCGCGTCTTCACCGCGATCCACGCCAAGGCCGCGCGGGACCAGGCGCTGGCCATGGATCAGCTGCGCCTGGCCGGCCGTGCCCCCAGCCGCTTCGCCGGCATCCCCATCACCGTGAAGGATCTGTTCGACGAGGCGGGGCAGGTCACGCGGGCGGGCTCCGTCGCGCGGGATGGCGCCAAGCCCGCAACGGTCCCCGCGCCGGTGATCGAGCGGTTGAACCGCCAGGGCTTCGTCGTGCTGGGCCGCACCAACATGACGGAATTCGCCTTCTCCGGCCTTGGCGTGAACCCGCATTACGGCACGCCTTCCAGCCCCTGGGATCGTGCCACGGGAAGGCTGCCGGGCGGCTCCTCCTCGGGGGCCGGCGTGGCCGCGGCGGATGGCATGGGCTTCGGCGGCCTCGGCACCGACACGGGCGGTTCCTGTCGCATCCCGGCCGCGCTGAACGGCGTGGTGGGCTTCAAGCCGACGGCGCGGCGCGTGCCCATCACGGGCGTGCTGCCGCTCTCGCCCTCGCTCGATTCCGTGGGGCCTCTGGCGCGCTCTGTCGGCTGCTGCCACACGCTGGATGCGATCATCGCGGGTGCCGAAACGCCCGGCGAATTGCCCGAGGTGAACCTCTCCGGCCTGCGCTTCGGCGTGTTGAACAATATCGTGGAGGAGGGGATGGAAGGCCAGGTGGCGCGGGACTACGCGCGCACCCTGGCGCGGCTGGAGGCGGCGGGCGTGAAGCTCGAGGATGTGACCCTGCCCGAGCTGGACCGCATGCCGCAGATCAACGCCAAGGGCGGCCTCACCGCCTCGGAGGCCTATGCCTGGCATCGCCACCTGATCGCGAGCGAGGGGCCGCGCTATGATCCGCGCATCCTCAAGCGCATCGCCCGCGGCGAGCACATGAGCGCCGCCGAATACCTGGACGTGGTGCAGGCCCGCGCAGAGGTGATCGCGGCCGTGGCGCCCCGCACCGCGCCCTATGACGCCATCATCTGCCCGACCGTGCCGCTGGTGCCGCCCGCCATCGCCGAGGTGGCGGAGGAGGGCGACTACAACCGCATCAACCTGCTGCTGCTGCGCAACACCACCATCGCGAATTTCCTGGATCGCTGCGCCATCAGCATCCCCTGCCATGTGCCGGGCGAAGCGCCGGTCGGCCTCATGCTGATGGGCGAGGCGATGGGCGATCAGCGCCTGCTCGCGATCAGCGCGGCGGTCGAGGCGCTGCTCGAGGCATGAGGGCGCTGGAATTCGGTTGGTATCTTCCCACCAACGGCGACACCACGAGCTATGCCGAAGGGCCGAATGTGGTGCCCTCCGGCACCGCGATGTTCGACCGCGTGGTGAACGCGGCCGAGGGTGCAGGCTTCGAATACCTGCTGGTGCCCGTCGCCATCCCCTGCTGGGAGGCCTGGGTGACCACCGCCTTCATGGCGGGGCGCTCCAGCTCCATCCGCATGCTGGTGGCGGCCCGCCCGGGCTACATCAACCCGGTGATGCTGGCGAAGATGGTGACGACCTTCGACCAGCTGACGGGCGGGCGTATCGCGGTGAACCTCATCGCCGGACAGTCGGAATCGGAGAACGCGGCAGATGGCATCCGCTACGGCAAGGAGGATCGCTACGCGCTGATGGCGGAGGAGGTCGCCATCATGAAGGCGCTCTGGACCGCCGAGGCGCCGCTGGACTGGGAGGGCAAGTTCCATACGCTGCGCGGCGCGCGCGTGATCCCTCCCCCCCTGCAACAGCCGCATCCCCGCTTCTACCTGGGCGGCGGCTCACGCCAGGCCTGGGAGATTTCGGCCGCGCACGCCGATGTCCATCTCTTCTGGGGCGACCGGCCGGAGACCATCGCGGAACAGATGGGCGAGATCCGCGGCATGGCGGAAGGGCAGGGGCGCGGCGAGGCACTCGGCTTCGGCATGCGGCTGCAGATCATCTGCCGCGAGACGGAGGAGGAGGCCTGGGCCGCCGCGCATGAGCTGGTGCGCGATGTGGGCGAGGAGCGCAGCGCGGCGGTCCGTGCCAATATCGCCAATTCGGTGGCCAATCAGCGCGTGCAGGCGCTGCTCGCGGAGACGGGCGGGCTGATCGCGCCCAACCTCTGGGCGGGCTTGGCGCGCGCGCGGCAGGGGGCGGGGGTCGCGATTGTCGGCAGCCCCGTGCAATGCGCGGACGTCATCCAGCGCTTCATCGAGATCGGCTGCCACAGCTTCTGCCTCTCGGGCTACCTGCATGACGAGGAGGCCGAGCGCTTCGGCCGCCTCGTCCGGCCCATCCTGGTGGAGAGGAACCCGGGGCGCCTCGCACCGCTCTGAGTCGAAGGTCCAAGAAACGAGTTTCTTGGTGGGAGAGCGCGAGAGGGCAAAGCCCTCTCGCAGGGCCGCTCTAATCCAGCCGCACGTTGTTCTCGCGAATGGCGTTGCCCCACTTCACGCCCTCGCTGCGGATGAAGGTCGCGAATTGCTCGGGCGTGCTGGTCAGCACCTGCGCGCCGAGGCCGCTGAGGCGCTCGCGCATCGCGGGCTCGGCCAGGATGCGATGGAGTTCCTGGTTGATGCGCAGGATGATGGGCGCGGGCGTCCCCGTGGGTGCGACCATGCCCAGCCAGGCCGCGGCGTCGAAGCCCGGCATGCCGCTCTGGCCGAGCGTCGGCAAGTCGGGCTGGCGGTCCGAGCGGTTGGCCGTGGTCAGCGCCAGGGCGCGCACGCGCCCCGACTGGATATGCGGCAGCGAGAAGACCTCCGTCTCGAACATGAAATCGATGCGCCCGGCCAGCAGGTCCGTCAGCACCTGCGGCCCGCCGCGATAGGGCACATGCGTCATGTCGAGCCCGCCGGCCGCGCGGGAGAACATCATCGTGATCAGATGCGCGGTGGTTCCGTTGCCGGGCGTCCCGAAGGTGACCTGGCCCGGCCGCGCGCGCGCCATGGCGACCAACTCGGCCGGGCTGCGCGCGGTGGAATTGGCGTTCACCAGCAGCACGAAGGGCAGGTTCGCGACCAGGCTGATCGGCGCGAAATCGCGCACGGGATCATAGCCGATATTGGAATAGAGGTTCGGATTGGTGGCGAGCGGCGCGGTGGCCGAGAGCAGCAGGGTGTGGCCATCGGGTGCCGCCTGCGCGGCGGCGGCGGCGGCAAGGCTGCCACCCTGGCCCGGCCGGTTTTCGATCAGCATGGACCAGCCGGGATTCTCGCCGAGCCGTTCGGCCAGCAGCCGCGCGATGGTGTCCGTCGCCTGGCCCGGCGGGAAACCCACGAGGATGCGGATGGGCCGTGCCGGCCAGGCCTGCGCCTCTGCCCGCCCCGCCAGCGCCAGCATGGGGGCGGCGAGCAATGCGCGCCGGATTTGTCCGTAGCTTTCCATGGATTCCCCCAGTCTCGGCCTTGCATCCAGCCTGTTTCTCTCGTCACAGTATGGGAGGGTAGGATTTGTCCTGGCAACTGCCAAATGGCCAGGCTCAAGATGGGGAAACGCCATGATCTACGCCACAGCGGCCGAGGCCGCGGCCAGCACCCGGTTTTCGCGCGTGGCACCCGAGGGCGGGTTGCTCTGGCGCTCGGATTACTTCGGCCCGCCGCCCTCGCCCAAGGGCTCGAACTCGGTGGACCCGAAGGCCATGGGCGCGCTGGAGTATAGGCCGCCGGCACCGGGCGAGGCACGGCCGCCCCAGGCTTTCCTGGTCGAACAGGAAATGAATGCGGTGGTGCACCCGCATTTCCACTTCGTGGACCAGTTCCAGGTGGTGGTGGAGGGCGGCGGCGCCATCGGCCGGCATGCGGTGCAGCCCATCATGGCGCATTTCGCCGGCGCCAGCACCGCCTATGGCCCGATCACACCTGGCGAAGGGGGCCTCAAATACTTCACGCTGCGCGCCAGCGCGGATGGCACGGGCGCGCAATTCCTGCCGGCCGCCAAGGCGCGCATGGCGCGTGGCCCGAAGCGCTATGTGCTGGCCGACCCTGTCCTGCCCAGCACGCCAGAGGCGCTGGCGGCGCGGCGCGAGGCGGTGACGGAAATGGTGCTGGGCGAGCCGGACGGCCTCGCCATCCTCATGCTCCGCATCCCGCCGCATGGGCGCCTCGCCGCGCCCGAGCCTTCGCGTGGGGTGGGGCAGAGCCTGCTCGTGACCACCGGGTCGATCACGCATGAGGGCACGGTGCTGGGCCGCCTCAGCGCGCTCTTCGTGCCGCCGGACGAGGCCGCCTTCCAGGCCGAGGCGGGGCCGGAAGGGGCCGAGATCCTGCTGCTGCAATACCCCCGCGTGACGGCTACACCGTGAACTGCTCGGCGATGATCCGCTCCGACAGGCTGCGGTCGGGGTCGAACAGCATGGTCATGGTGATGCTGCGATCCTCCCGCACCTCGACGCGGCGGACGTCACGCACCTCGGTGTAGTCGGCCGTCGCCGAGACGGGGCGCTTCTCGGGCTCCAGCACCTCGAACACCACCCGCGCCGTGGAGGGCAGCAGCGCGCCGCGCCAGCGCCGTGGCCGGAAGGCCGAGATGGGCGTGAGCGGCAGCAGCCGCGCATCGAGCGGCACGATCGGGCCATGCGCCGAGAGGTTGTAGGCCGTGCTGCCGGCCGGCGTGGAGATCAGGATGCCGTCGCAGATCAGCTCCGGCAGGCGTTCCTTGCCATCCACCAGGATGCGCAGCTTGGCCGCCTGGCGCTGCTCGCGCAGCAGCGAGACCTCGTTGATGGCGAGCGCGGCATGCGTGCCCGTCGCGGAATGGGCGCGCATGCGCAAGGGGTGCAGATGCGCGGCCTGGGCGGCGAGGAGCCGCGCGGGCAGATCCTCCTCGCGCCAGGGATTCATCAGGAAGCCGACGCTGCCGCGATTCATCCCGAAGATCGGCGCGTTGCGGCCGAGGAAGCGGTGCTGCGTCTCCAGCATCATGCCATCGCCGCCCAGCACCACGATGAAATCCGCCTCGATGGGCGGCGTGTCGCCATAGAGTGCCACAAGGCGCAGGAGCGCCGCCTGGGCTGGCTTCGAGGTGGAGGCGAGGAAGGCGATCTTCATGATCTGCGCGCCCCCGGCGCTTCGTGACCAAAGGCGGTCACGCGAGCCGCCGGTGTTCGAGCACGGGCATGTCCCGCCGGACCTTGGCCGTCACGGCCGGATCCAGTCGCGCCGTCGTCCAGCCCACGCCATCGCTCGCCTTGGCCACCACATGCCCCCAGGGGTCGGCGATCAGCGAATGGCCATAGACCTGGCGCGTCGCCCCACGCTCCTCATAGGCGCCCCAGGAGGCGGCGGCGATGATCCAGCATTGCGTCTCGATGGCACGCGCGCGCAGCAGCACCTCCCAATGATCCTTGCCGGTCATCAGCGTGAAGTTGGAGGGCACGAAGATCGCCTCCGCTCCCGCGCGCCGCAGTGCGAGATATTGCTCGGGGAAGCGCATGTCGTAGCAGATGGTGCAGCCGAACTTCAGCCCGCCCGCCTCGAAGGTGACCAGCTCGCTCCCTGCGCCATAGAGCGCGCTCTCGCGATAGCCGGTGCCGTCGGGGCCCGTGATGTCGAAGAGGTGGATCTTCCGGTAGCGCGCGATTTCCGTGCCGCTGGGGCCGAAGACGAGCGTGGTGTTGAAGAACTTCTCCGAACCCTGCTCGATGATCGAGCCGCCATGCACATGGATGCCGGCGGTCTTCGCGATGCCGCGCAGGAATTCATAGGCGGCCCCCCCCGTGCCGCCGGGCTCGGGCAGAACCTCCGCTGCCGCCGCCCGCGCCTCGCGCCCGCCGCCCAGATTGGTCCAGGTCTCGGGCAGGGTGATCATGTCCGGCCGGTCGGCCGCCAGCGCGCCCTCGATCAGGCGCTGCGCCTGGTCGAGATTGGCCTGCTTGTCGCTGGTCTGGTTCATCTGGATCGCGGAGATGCGCATGGCGGGGCCTATCTTGCGGCGGGCGGGATGCGCCGTTCATCGAGCGGGACGCCGCGGCCGACGCCCCAGCGCAGGAGTTGCGGTTCGAGCATCTCGCTCCGCTCGCCCGAGGGGCGCTGGGAGACAAAACGCACGCGGCCGCCCGTGAGGATCGCGACCTCCATCATCCCATCACGCGGACGGATCGAGAGGAAGGCCTCCTGCTCGCCCACCCCATCCTGCCGGGCGCCGCGCAGCACGAGCGCGGTGCCGTCGAAGGCGATGGGGGCGGCGAGTTGGAGGTTGGTCACCAGCAGGCGCAGCCCAGGCTCGCCCAGAAGGGCCGAGAGGATGCGGCGCACCGCGGGGTCGTTCAGCACAAGGGGCGTGTTGGTGGTGCCGATCTGTGGTGCGAGGTGGGCGAGGACGCCCTGCTTGTGATCCACCGCCGGTTGTGCGCGGGCCGGCTGCACCAGGGCCGGCTGCACCAGGGCCGGCTGCACCAGGACCGCCGGCGGCAGGAATAAGGCCAGCGCGGCAGCGCGGCGGCCGAGCCTCAAGGCTGGCGCGGCCAGGAGATGCGCGGCTCGGCCCGGCCGGGGGTGGGCGGGGCGGAGTAGGGCTCGGGGATGTTGGGGGTGGCTTCCCAGGCCTCGCGCCGGGCTTCGGGCTGGCGGGCGGCCATCATCCGCAATTCCGCGCGCAGGTCATCCAGCTGCGCCTCGATGGAATCGAGCCGCCCCTTCACGCCGAAGACCGAGAAGGGCATCACCAGCAAACAGACCGCCAGCAGCAGAAGGATGAGGAGCGCCACCAGCCCGGTCCATTCCGGCAGGCCCGGCAGGGTCAGGCGCGTCGCGAGGTCGTTCAGCATCAGCCGCCGGTCACGCTCATGTGGCGGGCCAGTGCGGGGGCGGCCCGCCTGCGGTCAATCACGAAATCATGCCCTTTCGGCTTGCGGGTGATGGCCTCCGCGATGGCGGCGCGCAGGCCTGCCTCGCCAAGTTCGGGGTCGCGCAGCGGCGCGCGCAGATCGGCCGCATCCTCCTGGCCCAGGCACATGTAGAGCGTGCCGGTGCAGGTGAGCCGCACGCGATTGCAGCTCTCGCAGAAGTTGTGCGTCATCGGCGTGATGAAGCCGAGGCGCGTGCCGGTCTCGGCCACGTCGTAATAGCGCGCGGGGCCGCCGGTGCTGTGGCTGCTCTCGGCCAGAGTCCAGTTTTGCTTGAGCCGGGCGCGCACCAGGCTGAGCGGCAGGAACTGGTCCGTGCGATCCTCATTGATCTCGCCGAGCGGCATGGTCTCGATCAGGCAGAGGTCGAAGCCATGCTCGCCGCACCAGGCCAGCATGCGGTCGAACTCATGCTCGTTCACGCTCTTCAGCGCCACGGCGTTGATCTTCACATGCAGGCCGGCGGATTTGGCGGCGAAGATGCCGTCCATCACCTTGTCCAGCTCGCCCCAGCGGGTCGCGGCCTTGAAGGCGGCGGGGTCCAGCGTATCCATCGAGACATTGATGCGGCGCACGCCAGCGGCGGCCAGCTCCTCCGCGTATTTCGTCAGCTGCGTGCCATTGGTGGTGAGCGTCAGCTCATCCAGCCCGGAACCGATGCGCGCGCCGAGCCCGCGCACCAAGGACATGACGTTCTTGCGGACCAGGGGCTCGCCCCCCGTCAGCCGCAGCTTGCGCACGCCGAGGTCGATGAAGGTGCCGCAGAGCCGCTCCAGTTCCTCCAGCGTCAGCACCTCGGATTTGGGGAGGAAGGTCATGTCCTCCGCCATGCAATAGACGCAGCGCAAATCGCAGCGATCCGTCACGGACACGCGGAGGTAGCTGATATGACGCCCGAAGGGGTCGATCATGGCGGCGAGGGGTCCCGGAGTGGTGTGATTTCACCCCATTTGGGGCGGATCAACCCGCCGTTGCAAGGGTGGGGCGCGCGCCGGGGGCCTTGGCCATCCAGTTGAGCACGCTGGCGGTGATCCCGACCACGATCATGACCGGCCAGAAGGCGGCGTAGCTGCCGGTCCAGGCCATCAGCACCGCGCCCGAGCCGGCGCCGAGGAAGCCGCCGATCTGGTGGCTGAAGAAGCATACGCCATAAAGCGCGCCCAGATCACCCACGCCAAAGCGCCGCGCGATGGCGGCCGAGGTCAGCGGCACCGTGCCCAGCCAGACGAAGCCCATCACGGCGGCGAAGAGGATGGTGCCCCATTCGCTGGGCGGAGCGATGGCGAAGGCGGCAATGGCGAGCGTGCGGACCAGATAGATCCAGCCCAGCCCGGTCTCCGGCTTGATGCGGGTGGAAAGCCAGCCGCAGAACCAGGAGCCGGGGATGTTGAACAGCCCGATCATCATCATGACCATCATCCCCAGCGCCGCCGGCTGGCCGCAGAGGGCGATATGCGACGGTAGATGCGTCGTCAGGAAGGCGAGCTGGAAGCCGCAGGCGAAGAAGCCGCCCGTCAGCAGCGCGAAATCCCGGTCGGCGAGCGAGCGGCGGGCCAGGCCGGGCAGGCCCATGAGGCCGGCGGCGGGTGGGCCGCTGCGCGGCGCGGGGCGCCACTCGATGTTGCGGGCGATGGGGATGATCAGCACGGCGGAGATGGCCAGCATGGCCAGCGCGCCCGCCGCGCCGAAGCCGCCAATGGCGGAGAAGGTGATGGGCACCATGGCCGCCTGGCCCAGGCTGCCGCCCGCGCTGGCGATGCCGATGTATTCGCCCCGCTTCTCGGGCGGCGCGAGGCGGCCGATCGCCGCCAAGGCCAAGCCCGTGCCGGCACAGGCGACGCCGAGCCCGGAGAAGAAGCCAATGCCCACCAGCACCATAAGGTTGGAGGGCATGAGCGCCGGCAAGCCGCAGCCGATCAGGTAGAAGACCCCGCCAAAGGCCATGACCCGGCCCGAGCCGTATTTGTCAGCCATCGAGCCTGAGACTGGCTGCGCCAGCCCCCAGGTCAGATTGTGCAGGGCGACGGCCAGGCCAAAGGCCCAGGGGGCCACGCCATGCTCGGCCGAAAGGGGCAGCAGCAGCAGGCCGAAGGTCTGGCGGATGCCCATGGCGAGGCTGGAGGTGGCCGCCGCCGCGATGATCGCGACCCAGAGGATGGTGCGGGCGGAAGGGGCGGCAGCTGGCATCAGGAAAGCAGACCAAAGCGGTCAGCGATGCACAAGCGGGGGTTGCGCCGGGTCCGACATGCCAGCAACGCATGGAGTTCGGGTGGGCCCGTCGGGAGCCCACCCGGCAAGGCCGCCCGCCCCAAGCGGGCGAGGCGGCCCCGAGGCTTACGCCGCGTGGCGGGTATCCGCCGTGTCATTCGCCGGGAGCGGCGTGGCGGCGGCGGCGGTGGCCGTGATGTTGCCGCGCGTCAGGCCGATATCGGCCAGCTCGCGGTCGCTCAGGGCGCGCAGCTGCTCGATGGTCTCGCGGCGGGTGCGGATGGCGGTCAGCGCGGCGCGCAGGCTGTGAAAGAAGCCGGTGATGCGCGCGGCCAGCGCGGCGTCGCGCGCCTGGCGCGCTTCGGCGATGATGGCTTCGATGCGCTCGGCCTCGACGTTGCGCGGGGCGGTCGGCATCAGCAGCGCGGCTTCGGCTGAGGTGATGCGGTTCATGATCTCTGGTCCTGTTGTGGGTGGGCGGCTTCTCCGCCCGGCTGGGCATGATCTAGGGGATTGCGGCCCGGACAGGTTGTGCGAAGCTTGTCACTCGGACATGCGTTCAGCGCATGCCATATTGTGGACACATGTTTTAATGACAGGACTGAGACGATGTTAAGCCGTCCCGAACGCCTCGCCGCCCTTCGCCGCGCCCTGGCCGGGGCTGGGGTGGACGGGTTCCTCATCCCCCGCTCGGACGAGCATCTGGGCGAATATGTGCCGGCCTCGGGCGAGCGCCTGGCCTGGCTCACCGGCTTCACCGGCAGCGCCGGCCTTGCCATCGTGCTGGCCGACCGCGCCGCGGTCTTCACCGATGGCCGCTACACCACCCAGGTGGTGGCCGAGACGGATTGCGCCCTCTGGGAACGCCGCCACCTGACCGAAGAGCCGCCCGAGGCCTGGCTGCGCGCGCATGCGGGTGGCCTCACCATCGGCTATGATCCCTGGCTGCACAGCGAGGCCTTCCTGAAGCGCCTGAGCGGCGTGACGCTGAAGCCGCTCTCCCCCAACCCGCTCGACGCCATCTGGGCGGATCGCCCGGCGCCGCCCGCCGCCGCCGTGCTGCCGCATGGCCTCGACCTCGCGGGCGAAAGCGCCGAGGCGAAGCGCGAGGCCGCCGCGGCCCAGCTTCGCGAGGCGGGCGAGGACGCGGCGCTGCTGGCCGATTCCCACTCCGTCGCCTGGCTGCTGAACCTGCGCGGCGCCGACCTGGCCCATACCCCCATGCCGCTCGCCTTCGCGCTGCTCGGCGCCGATGCCTCGGTGCGGATGTTCCTGCACGCGCCGGAGCGCGTGCCGGAGGCGACGCGCGCGCATCTGGGCAATCGCGTCTCCATCGAGCCGCGCGGCAACCTGCCCCGCGCGCTGGCCGAATGGTCGGGCAAGACGGTGCGCCTCGATGCGGACGCCACGCCCGCCTGGTTCGCCGCCACGCTGCGCGAGGCCGGTGCGCGGGTGATCGCGGGCGAGGACCCGACGCGCCTGCCCCGCGCCGCGAAGAACGCCACCGAGCAGCAGGGCGCCCGCAACGCGCATCGCCGCGATGCCGTGGCCGTCGCGAATTTCCTCGCCTGGTTCGCGGAGCAGGCGCCGGGCGGGGGCCTCACCGAGATCTCCGCCGCGGCGCATCTGCTGGATGAGCGGCGCCGCGTGGCCGGCTTCGTCGCCGAGAGCTTCCCCGCCATCTCCGGCGCGGGCGAGAATGGCGCCATCGTGCATTACCGCGTGACCGAGGCCACCAACCGCCG
>JAIYCD010000064.1 GCA_027488195.1 Acetobacteraceae bacterium
CGCGCTGATCAGGTGGAACAGCGGGAAGTAGGTCAGCGCTGCGATCAGGCAGCCGCCCAGGATGATCGGCTTGCGGCCGATCTTGTCCGAGAGCCAGCCGAACAGCACGAAGCCGCCCGAGCCCAGGATGAGCGACCAGGCGATCAGCATGTTGGTGGTGAAGCCGTCCACCTTCAGCACGGAGCCGATGAAGAACAGCGCGTAGAACTGGCCCGTGTACCAGACGACAGCCTGGCCCATGACGAGGCCGAGCAGCGCGAAGAGCGCGATCTTGGCGTTCTTCCACTGGCCGAAGGCCTCGCCCAGCGGCGCCTTGGAGACCTTGCCCTCGTCCTTCATCTTCTGGAAAGCGGGGCTTTCCTGCATCTGCATGCGGATCCAGACCGAGATGGCCAGGAGCGCCAGCGAGAGCAGGAAGGGCACGCGCCAGCCCCAATCGGCGAAGGCGGCCTCGCCCAGGATGGAGCGGGTGCCCAAGATCACCAGCAGCGAGAGGAAGAGGCCCGCCGTCGCCGTGATCTGGATGAAGCTTGTGTAGAAGCCGCGGCGTCCGTTGGGCGCATGCTCGGCCACATAGGTCGCCGCACCGCCATACTCGCCGCCCAGCGCCAGGCCCTGGAGCATGCGCAGGATGATGAGGCCGATGGGCGCCAGGATGCCGATCTGGTCCGAGGTGGGCATGATGCCGACGATGAATGTCGAGGCGCCCATGATCACGATCGTGACGAGGAAGGTGTATTTGCGGCCGACCAGGTCACCCAGGCGACCGAAAACCAATGCGCCGAAGGGGCGGACCAGGAAGCCGGCGGCGAAGGCGAGGAGCGCGAAGACGTTGCGCGTGGTCTCGTCATACATCGAGAAGAACTTGACCCCGATGACGGCGGCGAGCGAGCCGTAGAGATAGAAGTCATACCACTCGAAGACGGTGCCGAGGGAGGAGGCCAGGATGACCTTCTTCTCCTCGGGCGTCATCGGCTTTGGCGCCGATGCCGCGACTGTTGCTGAAGCCATTCCCAACCCTTTCTTTTTTATACGAACAGGCAGCTGGCCGCGCGCGGCGAACAGCAATGCGATGTCTGAAACAGAACAGGTTGGTTGTCGCGCACACCTTGCGTTGGATCAAATTAAGGTGACGTGCTGAAAGTGTAATTCATTGCATTGCTGTGCTGCAAAAATTAAAGTCAATTCAAGAGATTGCGAGCTGTTTCAGCGGCATCGAAACGAAGCTCCAGCTCCTGCTGGGTGCTCACCATCTGGAAGCGCAACGCCCCCTTGATGGCGAGGCTTTCGCCTTGCCGCTGCTCGGGATGAACGGGCAGCGTCGCGAAGAGCACGGGCTCCGCCAGCAGCGGCAGGCGATGCGCGGGGAAGGGCGGCTCCAGCTGCAGGCTCGCCAGGTGGTGCGGCAGGCCCTCGCGCGCATCCGCCGCCGCCTGGGCCTCGGCGGCCGGCGGCGGCTCGGCGTCGAGGGCGGCCTGGTGCAGCCTGACCAGCGCTTCCCGCAGAATGTCCTCGGCGCCCTTGGCGTGCGGCCGCAGATGCGCCTCGACGAGGGCGGTGACGTCGCCGAGCGCGGCGAAGAAGACCTGCCAGCGGCAATGCGCGAGTGCCGCCTGGAAATCCGGGTCGCTGAAGAGCTGCTTCTCGCTCCGCCCGGCCTTCACGCGGCAATAGTCCAGCACCGTCTTCTGCGCGACATAGGCGGCCTGGGCGCGCAGAAACCCCCCGAGCGCGGCGGGGGATGCATCACGGCGGCGGCGGAAAAAGTCGAGAAGGGCCAAGGGCTACACTCCGGGTGGCGGGCGGTATGGCTCGAATGCCACAGCCTTTCCATGGGATTAAACATTAACCATTGTTAACTAATCAGGCGGAGATTGCTTCGCTAGATGACAAAGTGCAGGTCGTGGGTCGGAAACCCGCGCCGGGAGGAGATAACCATGCCCTTAGTTGAGTCCGGCCCCGAGCCGGAATCCGCCACCACGGCGGCGGTGGATCCCGTCACCGCTCAAGCCTACTGGAAAAAGACCTCGAACCTGATGTGGACCGTGCTCGCCATCTGGTTCGTGGCCGGCTTCGGCGTGCATTTGTTCGCGCAGACGCTGAACCCGATCCATATCTTCGGCTTCCCCTTGGGCTTTTATATGGCCGCACAGGGTAGCCTGATCATCTTCGTCGTTGCCCTTTTCTGGTTCGCCAAGCGCCAGAACGAGATCGACGAAGAGTTCGGCGTGCAGGAGGACGCGTAAATGGCTGACGCCACCGGGGCGAAAGACCCCTTCATTGCCAATCTGAACAAGATCTATGTCGGTTATACGGGCGGCTTCGCCTTCTTCGTCGTGCTGCTCGGCATTCTCGAGCAGATGGGCGTGCCGGACCGCATCATCGGATACTTGTTCGTCTTCCTGACGATCGGCGTCTATGCTTATATCGGCATCATCAGCCGGACCCAGGTTGCTTCCGAATACTATGTGGCGGGGCGGCGTGTCCCAGCCATCTACAACGGCATGGCCACCGGCTCAGACTGGATGTCGGCCGCGAGCTTCATCGGCATGGCGGGCAGCCTCTATGCGCTCGGCTATGGCGGCCTCGCCTTCATCCTGGGCTGGACCGGCGGCTACATGCTCGTCGCCATCCTGCTGGCGCCTTACCTGCGCAAGTTCGGCCAGTACACCGTGCCGGACTTCCTGGGTGCGCGCTTCGGCGGCAACTGGGCGCGCTCCATCGGCGTCATCGTCCTGATCACCGCCTCCTTCGTGTACGTCGTGGCGCAGATCGTGGGCGTGGGCATCATCACCCAGCGCTTCCTGGAAGTGTCCTTCCTCACGGCGGTGTTCCTCGGCCTCGCCGGCATCCTGGTCTGCTCGATGCTGGGCGGCATGCGCGCCGTCACCTGGACGCAGGTGGCGCAGTACATCATCCTCATCATCGCCTACCTGATCCCGGCGATCCTGATGTCGGTGAAGATCTCGGGCGTGCCCATCCCGCAGCTCATGTACGGGCTGGCGCTTGAGCGCATCGAGGTGCTGGAGCAGGGCTTCCGCGCGGCCGGCATGACGCCGCCACCGGGTGTCACCGGCTGGCACACCTCGCCCTTCATCGGTGCGAACGGCCAGTTCAGCATGAATGCGGCGGTCAACTTCTTCGCGCTGATCTTCTGCCTCATGGTCGGCACCGCGGCCCTGCCGCACGTGCTGATGCGCTACTTCACCACGCCTTCGGTGCGCGAAGCCCGCGCCTCGGTCGCCTGGTCGCTGTTCTTCATCTTCCTGCTCTACTTCACGGCGCCGGCCTATGCCGCCTTCGGCAAGCTGGAAATCTACCAGACCGTGATCGGCCAGCCGATCGCGAGCCTGCCGGAGTGGATCAAGAACTGGCAGATCATCAGCCCCTACGGCACGCCTTGGGTGAACATCGTGGACGTGAACCGCGATGGCATCGTGCAATGGGGTGATTTCCGCATCCACCCGGATGTGGTCGTGCTCGCCACGCCTGAGATCGCGGGCCTGCCTTACGTGATCGCGGGCCTGGTGGCGGCCGGTGGCCTCGCCGCCGCGCTCTCCACCGCCGATGGCCTGCTGCTGGCGCTCGCCAATGCGCTCAGCCACGACGTCTACTACAAGATGATCAACCGCGACGCGCCGACGGCCAAGCGCCTGATCATCTCCCGCGTGCTGCTCCTGATCGTGGCGGTTGCCGCGGCCTGGACGGCGGGCTCCATGGGCGCGGACATCCTGTTCCTCGTCGCCTGGGCCTTCTCCATCGCCGCCGCCGGCCTGTTCGCCGCGCTGGTGATGGGCGTGTGGTACAAGAAGACGACCAATGCCGCCGCCTGCTGGGGCATGGCCGTGGGTTACCTCGTGACCTTCTTCTACCTGATCTGGTCCGAGTTCTTCGGCCTGCACTTCATGGAAGTGTTCGGCACCAAGGAGGCGATCCTGCGCGCCGCCACCGCCACGGCCGCCTTGCCGCTGGCCTCGGCGGAGCTCAAGGCCTATGCCGCCGGCCTCGTCGCCAATGCCTCGGCGATCCAGGACGGCTCGCTGGCCTGGTTCGGCTCGCTCTGGGCCGGAAGCGGGCTGCCGACGGACCATGTGGTCCTGCGTGGCCGCGTGGTCGGGCGCCTCTGGGGCCTGAACAACATCTCGGGCGGCGTCTTTGGCGTGCCGCTCTCCTTCCTGACCATCTACCTGGTCTCGAAGTTCACCACCGCCCCGTCTCAGGCGATGCAGAACTTCGTGGAAGACATCCGCATCCCGCGCGGTGGGGTTCGCCTCGCCGACCGTCGCGAGGCGGTGGAGTAAACAAGACCCCGGTTTTCGGGTAACAGGGGCGGCCGCGGCAGCGCGGCCGCCCCATCTTTTTGAGCACCCTTCGCCCCGCCAGGACCCATGGAACAGCCGCATTTCGTCTTCGGGCATCTGCCCTTCTGGCTCGTCACCTACACGCTGGCGCTGACGGCCTGGGCCTGCATCGGCCGCTTCATGATGAGCTTCTTCCTGCCCTATGAGAGCACGAACTACATCTGGCGCGGCTTTCGCGTGTTGAGCGACTGGGCCGTCTGGTCCGCCGCCCGCATGGTGCCGAGCTATGTGGCGCCCATGTACCTGCCGCTGGTGGCGATGTGCTGGCTGTTTGGCCTGCGCCTGGTCTTCGGCATTTTCATGATCTCGGCCGGCTGGGCGCCTCGCCTCGCCCCCGGAGTGGCGCCATGACCCCGCAAGGCCTCTTCGTCACCATCGTCGCCGTCTGCCTCATCAATGGCTTCATCTCGCCCATGTTGCCGGTGGTCTGGCACCTCCATCCGGTCTGGATGCCGGAGATGATGCCGGCCACGCGCGAGACCATCTTCTATGGCGCGAGCCTCATGGTCTCGACCGGCACGCTGCTGCTCTCGGCGCTGCCGGCCGGCATCGCCGAGCGGCTGGGCCTGTCCCTCACCAATGCCATGTGGGTCTGGCTCGGCACCGCTGTGCTGCTGGTGCTGTTCGGCTTGCGCTGACCGCAACGCCTGCGTGTACGATGGCGTTCTCCTTTCGGGAGAACCCGCATGGACCGCCTGGACGCCTTCGCCGACATCTCCATCCGCCGCGCCTGCGCCTTTGTCGGCCTCGCGGCGGTGACAGTGATGATCTCGCTCTCCTTCGACCCGGTGCTGGCCTTCCGCACGGGCGCCGAGATCGTGGCCCTGCTGGCCGCGGGCCTCGTCTTCTCGGCCTGGCGCGCGCCGCGCCGGAACATTCGCCACACCGAGGTCTATGCCATGCTGCGCGGCGCGGGCGTGCCGCCCAACTGGCTGAGCGCCGAGGTGAACCGCACCCAGATCGCCGCCGTGCTGCGCGCGCGCCTCGCCTGGCATGCCGAGCGCGTGGCGGTGATGGCCGTCGCGCTCTGGGCGCTGGCGCTGCTCTTCTGGCTCATTCGCCCTGGATGATCCGGCACTGGCATGGCATGAGACGGCCATGACACAGATCGGCATTGCCGGCATCGCCGGCCGCATGGGCAAGCTCCTGGCCGAGGAGGTGGCGGCCGCGGGCTGCACCCTCGCCGGCGGTACCGGGCGGGGCGATGACCCCCGCGCCCTCTTCGCGGCGAGCGAGGTGGTGATCGACTTCACCCACGCCCATTCGGCACCCCTGCACGCCGCGCTCGCGGCCGAGCTGGGCCGCGGGCTGGTCCTCGGCTCCTCCGGCCTCTCGGCCGAGGAGGAAGCGGCGGTGGCCGAAGCCGCGAAGCGCGCCCCCATCGTCTATGCCGCCAATTTCGCAACCGGCGTGAACCTCGTCATCGCCATGGCCGAGAAGCTGGCCGCCGCCCTGCCGGGCACGCAATACGACGCCGAGATCGTGGAGATGCATCACCGCCAGAAGGTGGATGCGCCCTCGGGCACGGCCATCGCCATGGGCCGCGCCGTGGCGCGCGGGCGCGGCACCACGCTGGAGGAGGCGGGGCGCGAATCCGGGCGGGACGGCCATACCGGCGCGCGCGGCACCGGCACCATCGGCTTCGCGGCGCTGCGTGGCGGCCAGGTCGTGGGCGAGCACACGCTGCTCTTTGCCGCCGGGTCCGAGCATATCGCGCTCACCCATCGCAGCTTCGACCGCCGCGCCTATGCGACCGGCGCGGTGCGCGCCGCGCAATGGCTGAAGGGCAAGGCGCCCGGCCTGTATTCCATGAATGACGTGCTCGGCCTCGGGTGAGCCGCTTCGTCTTCCCGCTCGCGGAGGCGATGGCCACGCCCCTGGAGCCGGGCCGCGCCTCGGCCCGCATCTTCGGCCAGGGCAGCCTGCAGCTGCGTTGGTACGCCCCGCGCGGCGCCGATGCGCAGGCCCCGCATGACCAGGATGAGGTCTATGTGGTCGTCACCGGAACGGGCTGGTTCCGGCGCGGCGCGGAGCGGCTGCCTTTCGGGCCTGGCGATGCGCTTTTCGTGCCCGCCCGGGTGCCGCATCGCTTCGAGGAGTTCTCCGAGGATCTCGGCGTCTGGGTGATGTTCTACGGGCCGCCCGGCGGCGAGTAGGACTCAGTGCCGGACGACGCGCGGCGGGTGGTTGCCCAGCGTTGCCCAGGCGGGCCAGCCGATGAAGCGCTCCACCAGCACCAGCGCCACGCAGAAGGCCAGCACCACCGCCATGATGATCACCCGCTGGCGCGAGGGCGGATGGCGGAACCATTGGGCGAGGCGGATGCCCCAGCGGATCATCGGGTCCATGGGGGTCCTTTACCTGGCCTCGCCCGGGGTGATTCCGAAAGCGGCGCGGAAGGCCGCGCCGAAGGCTGGCGCGCTGGCATAGCCGACGGCCGCCGCCGCCCGGGCGGGTGTTGCGCCTTGGGCCAGCAGGGCCGCGGCTTCCGTCAGGCGCAGCGCCTGCCGCCAACGCGCGAAGCCCATCCCGGTTTCGGCCTGGAAAAGCCGGGCGAGGGTGCGCGCACTGGCGCCGCAGCGCGCCGCCCATTCCTCCAGGCTGAGGTCGCTGGCGGGGGCCGCCGCCAGGGCTTCGGCCAGCCGCCGCAGCCGCGGGTCACGCAGCGCCGGCACGCCGAAGGGCAGGCGGGGCGCGCGCGCCACCTCCTCCGCGATCAGGGCCGCGACATGCCCGCCGCGCCCAGCCTCGTCCCATTCCAGCGGTTCGGCGCAGGCGGCCAGGATCAATTCGCGCAGCAGCGCCGAGACACCGAGCACGGCCGGCGCGGCCTCCCCCACCCGGGCCGCATCGGCCCGGAAGAACAGGGCGCGCATGGCGACGCGGCCCTCGGTGCGGACCTCGTGGCCGAGGCCTGCCGGCACCCAGAGGGCGCGACCGGGCGGCACCACGAAATCCGCGGCCGGGGTGGCCACGCGCATGACCCCCTGGGTCGCATAAAGCAGCTGCGCGCGGGCATGGGCGTGCCAGCCGGTCGCCTCGCCCTCGGCATAGTCGCGGGCGAAGGCGGCAAGGGGCCGGTCCACCTGCTCCTGGGCGATGGTTCGGAGGTTTTGGCCGATCTGCGACATGGATCGTCCTGGCGTTGCTGGACAGACAGGCTAGCCTGCCAGCGCCGGAAAGGAAATGCCGATGTCTCCCGCCACGCGCCAGGTCTGCTTCATCAATGCCGCCCACAGCTTCACCCATTACGGGCTGCTGGTGCTGGCCACCGCGGTGCTGGCCATGGTGCAGCAGGATGAGGCCGCATTCGGCACCGAGTATGGGCCGATCCTCGCTCTGGGCACCGCCATGTTCGTGCTCTATGGGCTGGGCGCGCTGCCGATGGGCTGGCTGGCCGACCGCTTCGGCCGCAAGGCGATGATGGGCGCCTTCTTCCTGGGCTCGGGCGCCGGCATGGCCTTGGCCGGGCTGGTAGCGGGCCCCTGGGGCCTGGCCATGGCGCTGGCCATGATGGGCGCCTTCTCCGCCATCTATCACCCGATCGGCACCGCCATCATCGCCGAGGCGGGGGGTGACCGGGTGGGCCGCGCCATGGGCATCAACGGGGTCTTCGGGAATTTGGGCGTGGCGCTGGCACCGGTGGTGACGGCCTTCCTCGCCGCGCAATTCGGCTGGCGCTACGCCTTCGTGGTGCCGGGCCTGATCTGCATGGCGGTCGGCCTCCTCTATCTGCGTGAGCCGCCCTTCGACGCGAAGAAAGCCGGCGTCCAGACCCGCCCCTTCCCGGTCATCCCCGCCGATGTCGTGCGCCGCGCCGTGATTTCGCTCCTGATGATCGCGACCGTCTCGGGCCTCGTCTTCAACGCCTATACGCTGCTGCTGCCCAAGCTGATGCAGGAGCGGCTGGCGAATAATCCGGACCTGCTGCCGGTTGTGGGGCTGCTCGCCTTCCTGGCCACCATCTGCGGCGGTGTGACGCAATACACGGTTGGCCAGATGATCGATCGCAAGACGCTGAAATCGGTCTTCATGCCGCTCGCCTTCGTGCAGGTGCCGGGGCTGCTGGCGCTCTCCTTCCTCGATGGCTGGGCGGTGCTGCCCGTCTCAGCCATGGTCGCCGCCGCCATCTTCGGCCAGGTCACGGTGAATGAGACGATGACAGCGCGCTATGTGGCGCCGCCCTTGCGGGCCAAGCTCTATTCCATCCGCTTCACCGTGGGCTTCCTGGGCGCGGCCCTCGCCTCGCCGCTGGTCGGCTTCCTGCATGAGGCGACGGGTGACATGGCGCTGGCCATGGTGGTGCTGGCGGGTGTCGCCTCCGTCACGCTGGCCTGCGCGCTGTGGTTCCCCAATCGTCCGGAGGAACTGCGGCCCGAGCTCTGGAGCAAGTCGGCCGCACCGGTCGCGGCCGAATGAGTCAGGCCCGCGCCGCCACATAGGCGCGGCGGGAGGGGTATTCGACCTCGGGATAGGGCTCCCGCACCAGGTTGTCCGTAACGCGGAAGCCGGCCACATGTCCCGGGCCGCAGCCGAGATCCGCCACGAGGCCTCGCCCTTCCATCTCGCCCGCGAATTGCGTCAGCCAGGCGCGGTCCATCGGTTTGTGCGCGAGCTCGCCCGCCACATGCCGGGCATATTCGGCGGCGAGCGCGTCACAGTCGCGGGCGACCTGGTCCATCGCCGCATCATCGCATGCGCGGCGGGCCGGATGTCCAGCGCGGCGCGCTTGACCGTCCACGCCCGGTGGGACCAAGGGTGGCAGTGGATGACCCTGCCCTCACCCCAGCAGCTCCGCTACCTCATGGCCCTCGCCGAGCACGGGCATTTCGGACGCGCGGCCCAGGCCTGTGCCGTCACGCAATCCACGCTTTCGGCCGGCATCCTGGCGCTGGAGCGGCAGCTGGACGCGACGCTGATCGAGCGCGGGGCGACCAAGCGGCCGATCTTCACCCCGCTCGGCCTCGAAGTGCTGGAGCAGGCGCGGGTGGCGTTGGCGGCGCTGGAAGCGGTGACCGAGACCGTCAGCACGGCGCGCGATCCGCTTTCGGGCACGCTGCGCCTGGGCATCATTCCGACCATCGCGCCCTTCCTGCTGCCGCGCCTGATGCCCGCGCTGCGCGCCACCTTCCCGCGCCTGCAACTCATCCTGCGCGAGGAGATGACGGAGCGGCTGATGGCGCAGCTGGGCGAGGCGCGGCTCGACCTGCTGCTGCTGGCCCTGCCTTGCGACTGCGCGGCGGCCGAGATCGAG
The DNA here is from genome assembly GCA_027488195.1 of Acetobacteraceae bacterium. Taxonomy (GTDB): domain Bacteria; phylum Pseudomonadota; class Alphaproteobacteria; order Acetobacterales; family Acetobacteraceae; genus Roseococcus. Next base: position 9,616 of record JAIYCD010000064.1, read on the forward strand.
CCCATCGCGACCGACCCCTTCCTGCTGGCGCTGCCCCCCGAGCACCGGCTGGCCGCGCTGGCCGAGGTGCCGCTCGGCGCCCTCTCCGGCGAGCGGGTGCTGCTGATGGAGGACGGGCATTGCCTGCGCGCCCAGGCGGAGGAGGCCTGCGGCCTGCCTCGTGGCATGTCGGCCGGCGGCTTCGCCGCCACCTCGCTGCACACGCTGGTGCATATGGTGGCGGGCGGCTTCGGGGTGACGGTGTTGCCGCGCCTGGCCGTCGAGGGGGGCGTGCTGGGCGGCACGGGCCTTGTGGTCCGGCCCATGCTGGCGGATATGCCGGGGCAGGTCGTGCCGGCGCGGACGCTCGCGCTGGCATGGCGCCCACGCAGCCCGCGCGCGGCCGAGTTCCGCGCCTTCGCGCAGGCCATCGCCGCAGGAGTGCCCTGAATCATGGATCTCGGACGCATCTTTGGCGCGGTGCTGGGCGGCGCCGCCCAGCCGCCGCGCCGGCGGGCCAGCCCAACCCGGCGCGGCGCCTCGGGCCCCTTCGGCATGACCCAGGCCGAGACGCGGCAGATCGGCCGGGCACTGGGCGCGCTGGCCGGCATCGCGGCCGATGCGCTGGCCAAATCGGGGAGCCAGCCGGCGGCCCCGCCCGCCCCGCAGAAAGCCCCACCCCCTGCGGAGAGCCCCCCGCCCCCCGCGCGCCCCCCGCCGGGAGTGGCGCCCCAG
>JAIYCD010000013.1 GCA_027488195.1 Acetobacteraceae bacterium
GGCGGCAGGGCGGCGAGACCGGCCTTGAGGCTGGCGGAAAGCCCCTCGGCATAATCCTCGGCATGAACGAAGAGGATGGGGCGGCCCGAGAGCGCCTCCTCCACCCGTTCCCGCTCATGGCCGGTGACGACGAGGACGGGGCGCACGCCGCTCGCCAGCACATTGTCCACGACGCGGGTCACCATGGCCACGCCCTGGGCATCAGCCACCAGCAGCTTGTTGAGCGGCGCCATGCGGCGCGAGCGGCCGGCGGCGAGGACTAGGCCGGCCACCTGGCGCGGCCGGCGCGGCGCGCTGGCGGGTGGGGCCGATTGCGGCGCCTTGGCGCGGGGCAGGGGCCGCGTCTCGATCTCCTTCAGCAGCCCGCCCACGCCCATGCTCATGACGTCCCGCGCGCGGACGGTGAGGCCCGCGAAGAGGCGCTGCAACACCCAGTCGAAGCCATTGAGCTTCGGGCTGCGGGCGCAGCCAGGCAGCACCAGCGCCGGAACCTCGCCCACCGATCCCAGGCAGATCAGATTGCCCGGATCGACCGGCATGCCGAAATGCTCGATCCGCCCGCCCGCCTTCACGATCGCGGCGGGGCCGACATCGCGCCGGTCCACGGTCGCCGAGGCGCCGGCGATCAGCAGCATCTCCGCCCCCTGCCGCAGCAGGCGGCGCAGCGCATCGGCGGTGGCGCCGGTCTCGTGCCGCACGCGCTCGACCGGCAGGAGGCGGCCCAGCAGTGCCTCGATGCGCGCGCCCGTCACCTCGACGGCGCCCTCCATCACGCTTTCCTTCACGCCGGGCAGCTCGGTCAGCACCAGGCCCACCTTGAGCGGGCGGAAGGGATGCAGCGTCAGCACCGGGTGCTGGCGCAGCAGAACCTCGGCAACGCCGAGTGCCGCGCCCGGCACGGCGAAGGGGATGATCTTCAGCGTGGCCAGCATCTCCTTGGGGCTCACCAGACTGAAATTCGGCAGGGTGGCGAGCGTGATGCTCTCATCCAGCGCGTTCAGCCGGTCCACCAGGGCGGCATCCACCGTGAGCAGGCCGGTCGTCTCCGCCAGCAGGTTCACCCGGCCGGTGGCGGCGCGGCTGCGGGCGATCAGCGGAGCCATAAGCGCGTCCGCGAGGCGGCTTGCGGCCTCATCCTCCGGCACGTCGCCCTGGCCGAGCCGGGCGGCGATCACCTCGCCGAGGCCGCCCGCGCGCAGGGCGGCAATGGCGGCCGCATCCAGCACCGTGCCCTTCTTGATGGCGCGGTCCTTGAGGCGGACGCTGTGCGCGAGGATAGCACCCTCGGCCTCGTCCAGCGGCGTGGGGCCAAAGATCATTTGCCGCGTCGCCGCGCCACGATCTGCGCGATGATGGAGAGCGCGATCTCCGGCGCCGTGACCGCGCCGATATCGAGGCCGACGGGCGCCGCGATACGCGCGATGGCGGCGGCGTCATGGCCGAGTTCCGTGAGGCGCTCGACGCGCTTGGCGTGCGTCCGCTTGCTCCCGAGCGCGCCGACATAAAAGGCGGGGCTTTTCAGCCCGACATCCAGCGCCGGGTCATCCAGCTTCGGGTCATGCGTCAGCGTCACGATGGCGGTGCGCGCATCCGGCGCCAGCGCCGCCATCGCCTCATCCGGCCAGTCATGGTTCAGCGTGACGCCGGGGAAGCGCTCCTCGGTCGCGAAGCTGCCGCGCGGGTCGATCACGGTGACGGCGAAGCCCATGGCGGCACCCAGCGGCGCCAGCGCCTGGCCGGCATGCACGGCCCCCACGATGATGAGGCGCAAGGGCGGGTTGAAGGGCTGGACGAACCAGCTTTCGCCATCCTGCGGCAGTGTCGCCGTGCGGTCCGAATTCAGCGCCTGTTGCGCGGCATCGGCCAGCGCGCCGGGCAGCGCATCCTCCGGCCAGAGATGCTGTTCGCCATCGGAGAGCCTTGTGAGCAGCACGACCGGGCGCCCGGCAGCGCGGGCCGCCTGGAGGCGGGCGAGGAGTTCCGGCGTCATCCGAGTTTTTCCACGAAGACCTTGAGCTTGCCGCCACAGGCCAGGCCCACTTCCCAGGCCCGCTCATCGGAGATGCCGAAATCGAGCAGCTGCGGCTTGCCATCCGCCATGGCCTGCTTGGCCACATCGGCGACGGCCCCCTCGATGCAGCCGCCCGAGACGGAACCCGCCATGCGGCCCGAGGCCGTGATGGCCAGCATGGAGCCGGCCGGGCGGGGGCTGCTGCCCCAGGTCTCGACCACGGTGGCGAGTGCCACCTGCTCGCCCTCGGCGGCCCAGGCGGCGGCGGTGGAGAGGATATCCTCGGTCATCTGCGCTTCTTCTCCCCCAATGCCTCGATCAGTTCGCGCAGGCTCGCGAGGTTATGGACCGGGCGGAATTCATGGACATGCGGCAGCATGGCCTTGATGCCCTGTGATTTGGGTTGGAAGCCGGCATATCTCAACAGGGGATTGAGCCAGATCAGCTTGCGGCAGGAGCGTTTCAGCCGGTCCGTGGCTTCGGCCAGGCCCCGGCCCC
>JAIYCD010000319.1 GCA_027488195.1 Acetobacteraceae bacterium
CCTGCTGGCAGCCGCCGCCGGAGCCGCCCTCTCCAAGGAGGCGGCGGCCACCCTGCCGCTCGCGCTTCTGGTGGTTTCAGCTGCGCATCGGGTGCTGAATCCGAGTGAGGCATGGTCCTGGCGGCGCGTCGGCATGGTGCTGGCGCTGGGCTCGCTGCCGGTCCTCGCCTACCTGCTCATTCGGCTGCCCGCCATCGAGGCGACCCTCCAAGGGCGGACAGGCGATGGATATTACGCGCCGACCGGCCGCTTCCTCGGCCGCTCGATCGTGGGCTACTGGAACTTCCCGTTCCTGCCGCATCTCACGGATTTCCCCCGCCAGGGGCGGCTTGGGCTCCCCGCCTTTCTCGGGGCGGGCCTGCTGCACGCGAGCCTGGTGGCGCTGGCCGGGCGCTGGTTCGGCTGGCGGTTGGCAGCGCTTTACGTGGCCGCCTATTTCGTATTCCTCCTGCCAGTCCTGCCGCTGCGCGAACCCGGAGCGCATTACCTCTATGCCTCCGCCTTGCCCCTGGCGCTCCTGATGGCAGCGCTGTCGAGGGAAGCTTGGCGAAGGCGTGCCGGCCTCGCCCTGTTTGCACTCGCGGTCGGGGCTGGGCTGATGCTGACCAATAACGCGCTCATCCAGTGGCGCATCTATCAGGGGGGAGTCTGCCAGGCCGCCTTCCTGCCTGCGCTCGACGCCGCGCTGGCGGAACAGGCCGGGCCCATCGCCATCGCCATCGCGCCCGGCACCCTCGACTGGGTGGCGCGCCGCGCCATCTTCACGCGCCCGGCTTATGCACGGGTGACCCTCATTCGCGGCGACGCCATGATGCCAGGGGCGCATCTCGTGCTGATGGGGCCGGATTGCCGGCTGCGCTGAGCCGGGGCACGGTCATGACCCCGGTCACCGCCGCCCTCTGCCTGCGTGACCTCGGGGAGGGCAAGACGCTGGATCGGACCGTTCCCTTCTTGCGGGTGGTGAAGCCAGCGAGCAAAGAGGCGCAGGGGCTCTTCTGCGCGTCGAACCGGTTGGCGCATCTCATCGCGCTCCACCGGGCCGGGCGGACGGGCTGCGGTCCTTACGCCTCCGTTGCGCCACGTGGCGGACCACGCCTAGGCTCGTGCCATCAAGGCCGGCGCAACGGCCGACGGAGGAAGCCCGCATGTCCCTGCCACGTCGCCACGCCCTGCTTGCCGCGCCCGCACTCCTGGCTGTCTGCGGCCTCGCTCAGGCTGCGCAGCCCATGGTCGGCCGCCAGGTCCCAAGCCTGTATCGCACCAAGATCGGCGACATCGAGGTGACCGCCGTCAGCGATGGCAGCATCGCCCTGCCGCCCGCCGTGTTTGGCGAGGCCAACCTCGCCGAGGCGCGGCGCATCCTGGCCGAGAACTTCCAGCCGACCGAAGGCCCGGTGCCCTGCGCGCTCAACACCTTCCTGGTGAATGCCGGCGGCCGGCTCTCCCTGATCGACACGGGTTCGGGCGACGCGCTGGGGCCGACCATGGGCCAGCTGCCCACGAACCTCGCCGCCATGGGTGTCACGCCCGCGATGGTCGACAGCGTGGTGCTGACCCACATGCACCGCGACCATGCGGGCGGCCTGTGCAGCCGCGAGGGTGCCGCGCTGTTCCCCGCCTCCGAACTCATCATCCCCGAGGTCGAGGCCGCCTTCTGGTTCGACGAGGGCAACATCAACCGCGTGCCGCAGGGCTCACGCGGCGGCTTTGCCTATGCGAAGCAGGTGGAAGCCGCCTATCGCGGCCGCATCCGCCGCGTGCCGGGCGGGCGGGAGGTGAACCCGGGCATCACCTCCATCGACGCTTTCGGCCACACTCCGGGGCACACCATCTACCGCATCGCCTCCGGCCCCGCGCAGCTGCTGGTCTTCGGCGACATGGTGCACTTCCCCGCCTTGCAGACGCGCCACCCGGAATGGGGCATCGCCTTCGACGTGGATGCCGCCGCCGCCGTCGCCACCCGCCGCCGTGTCTTCGACATGGCGGTGGCGGACCGGCTGCTGGTGGCCGGCATGCACATGGACTTCCCAGGCTTTGGCCACATGCGGCGCGATGCCGCAGGCTATCACCTGGTCAGCGCGCCCTGGCGGCCCTCGCTTGAGCTGCGAGGCTGATTGACGCCTTTGGTGATGCCACCAAAGGCGATCAGGCCCGGTTCAGAACAGCCCCTCGATCCGCCCGCTCTCATCCAGCCGGATGGTCTCGGCCGCTGGCACGCGGGGCAGGCCCGGCATGGTCATCACGTCGCCGGTGATGGCCACCACGAAGCCCGCACCCGCCAGCAGCCGCACGTCGCGCACCGGCAGCACATGGTCCACCGGGGCACCCAGCGCCGTGGGATCGGCGGAGAAACTGTACTGCGTCTTGGCGATGCAGATGGGCGCGTTGCCGAAGCCCATCGCCTCGAAGCGCTTGAGCTTCGCCAGCACCGAATCCGGGATCGCCACATCGCGCGCGCGGTAGACCTCGCGGGCGATGGTGCCGATCTTGTCGGCGAGCGGCATGGCATCGGGGTAGAGCGGCTGGAAGGCGGCCTCGCCCGCATCCAGGCGCCGCATCACGGCATGCGCCAGCTCCACCGTGCCGGCCGCGCCGTCGGACCAATGGGTGCAGAGGATCGCCTCGGTGCCGAGTGCGGCCATCGCATCCTGCACCGCCTTGATCTCGGCCTCGGTATCGGCGGTGAAGCGGTTCAGCGCCACGACCGGCGGCAGGCCGAATTTCTTGATGTTCTCGACATGGCGGGCGAGGTTGGCGATGCCGCGCTTCACGGCGCCCACATCCTCGCGGCCCAGATCGGCCTTGGCCACGCCGCCATGCATCTTCAGCGCGCGGATGGTGGCGACGATCACGCAGGCATCGGGCGAGAGCCCCGCGAGGCGGCACTTGATGTCGAGGAACTTCTCGGCGCCGAGATCCGCGCCGAAGCCCGCCTCCGTCACCACCACGTCGGAGAGGTGCAGCCCCAGCGTCGTCGCCATCACAGAGTTGCAGCCATGCGCGATATTGGCGAAGGGCCCGCCATGCACCAGCGCGGGCGATCCCGCGAGCGTCTGCACGAGGTTCGGCGCCAGCGCGTCGCGCAGCAGCACCGCCATCGCGCCATCCGCCTTGAGGTCGGCCGCCGTCACGGGCTTCCCGTCGCGCGTGGAGGCCACGATGATGCGGCCCAGGCGCGTCTGCAGATCCGCCACGTCATAAGCGAGGCAGAAGGCCGCCATCACCTCGCTCGCCACGACGATGTCGAAGCCATCCTCGCGCGGGAAGCCGTTGGCCGTGCCGCCCAGCGAGCCCACGATGCCGCGCAGCGCGCGGTCATTCATGTCGAGCGCGCGGCGCCAGGTGATGCGGCGCGCATCGATGCCCAGCGCATTGCCCCAGTAGATGTGGTTGTCGATCATCGCGGCGAGCAGGTTGTTCGCCGCCGTGATCGCGTGGAAATCGCCGGTGAAATGAAGGTTGATGTCCTCCATCGGCACCACCTGCGCATGGCCGCCGCCGGCCGCCCCGCCCTTCACGCCGAAGCAGGGGCCGAGCGAGGGTTCGCGCAGGCAGATCATCGCGCGCTTGCCGATGTGGTTCAGCGCATCGCCGAGGCCGACCGTCGTCGTCGTCTTGCCCTCGCCGGCCGGCGTCGGGTTGATGCCGGTGACGAGGACGAGCTTGCCGAGCGGGCGGTCATGCCGGGTGCGGGCCACGAAATCGAGGCCGATCTTGGCCTTGTACTTGCCGTAGGGCTCCAGCGCATCGGCCGGGATGCCGGCCTTGGCGGCGATCTCGCCGATGGGGCGCAGCGTGGCGGCGCGGGCGATTTCGAGGTCGATGGACATTCATATCTGCTCCCGTAACGCCGCGGATATGACGGGTACAGGTTGTTTGGACAAGCCGGGTCCGGCGCGGCAGGATGCGGCCAAACTGGAGGAACCCAAATGATCCATCGCCGAGCGCTCCTGGCCGCGCCCGCTTTCCTGCCGAGCCTCGCTCTCGCGCAGCCCCAGGCCGATTGGCCGCAACGGCCCGTCACCATGATGATCCCCTTCGTGGCGGGTGGCCCTTCCGACATCACGGGCCGGGTCATCGCGGCGCGGCTGGGCGGGCTGCTCGGGCAGACGGTGGTGGTGGAGAATCGGCCCGGCGCCAATGGCGCGGTGGCGGCCCAGGCGATGGCCCGCGCGCCCGCCGATGGCCACACCATCATGACCGGCTCGATCGGCGTCTTCGCCATCAACAAGGCGCTGCGGCCGAACCTGCCCTATGATCCGGTGCGCGATTTCGCACCCATCACGCTGGCCGTCACCATGCCCAATGTCCTGATCCTCAACCCGCAGCAGGTGCCCGCCACGGATTTCGCGGGCACGCTCGCCTGGCTCAGGGCCAATGGCGCGCGCGCTTCCTATTCCACCTCGGGCGTCGGCTCCTCCGAGCATCTGACGATGGAGCTGATGAAGCTGCGCACGGGGACGGAGGCGACGCATGTGCCCTACCAGGGCGGTGCGGCGGCCGCGACGGCGCTGCTGGCGGGCGATGTGCAGCTCACCTTCCAGAACCTCGGCACGGTCGCCCCGCATATCGCCGCCGGGCGGCTGCGCGCCGTGATGGTGACGAGCGCCGAGCGCAACCCGACCATCCCCGAGGTGCCGACGGCGCGTGAACTCGGCATCGACGATTTCGTCGTCACCTCCTGGCAGGCTGTGATGGCGCCCACCGGCGTGCCCGCACCCATCCTCGCACGGCTGGAGGCCGCCTGCATCGAGAGCCTGCGCCACCCCGAAAGCCGCCAGCGGCTGAACCAGTTGGGCGTGGATGTGGTCGCCTCCAGCGCCGCCGACTTCCGTCGCTTCCAGGAGGCGGAGATCGCGCGCTGGCGCACGGTGGTGGAGCGCGCGCAGATCCGCGCGGAATAGGCCTCCGCTGCCGCGCGCAAGCTTCCCAGACCAGCTTGACGCACCGCAATGCAGCAATCCTGCGGTGCAGTAGATCCCACTTCGGCAGCGAGGGGCTGCGAAGAGGAAGAAGCAATGCGATTCTGGGGAAGATGCGCGGCAGCGGCGATGCTGCTGGCCGGGGTTGGTGGCGGCGCGATGGCGCAGGAGAGCCCGCTGCGCGGCAAGCGCACGGGCGATTTCATGATCGGCTTCGGCGCGGTCGGCGTGCTGCCGACCAATGGCGGCAGTGTCAGCGTGATCGGCGGCACGCCCAATGCCAGCAATGCGGCGAGCCCGCTGCTCGACGGCACTTATTTCTTCACGCCGAACATCGCGCTGAACCTGATCGCGGCGACGACGCGGCACAAGCTGACAGTGACGAATTCGGCGCTGGGGACGGTCAATCTCGGCACGGCTTGGGCGCTGCCGCCAACGTTGACGGTGCAGTACCACCTGATGCCGCAATCACGCATCAGCCCTTATGTGGGTGTCGGCCTCAACACGACCTTCTACTACGGCTATGGCGGCAACCCGACCGCGGGCATCAACCGCGTCCGGATCGATCCGAGCATCGGGGTCGCGCCCAATATCGGCGTGGATTACGAGATCGCGCCCAACTGGTTGCTGAACTTCGACGCGAAATGGATCCTGATGCAGCCCGATGTGAGCGTGAACAGCGGCTTCGTGCGCGCGCAGGCGAACATCAATCCCTTCGTGATCAGCACCGCGATCCGCTACCGCTTCTGACCGGCAGCGCAGGGGCAGTCGAGCCAGCCTGAATCCCGGATGCGGGCGGTGAGCGCCCGCATCACCTCGGGCGGCGGCGCACCCGCCGCGCGCAGCGCTTGGCGTTGGTCGGCCAGCGCGTCCAGATGCGCCTCCCATTCGGGACCGAACCGCTGATCGAGCCAGGCGCGCAGGGTGCCTGCCATGGCCGGCGCGCCGCCGCCGGTGGAGACGCTCAGCAGCAGGTCGCCGCGCCGGACCAGGGCCGGGACATGCACGTCGCACAGATGCGGCACATCCTCGATGTTGACGGGGATGCGGCGCGCGCGGGCGGAGGCGGCCAGCGCCTCGCCCTCCGCCTCGTCGAGGCCGGCGCCGAAGACGAGGCGTGCCGCGTCCAGCGTGGCTTCGTCGGGCAGTTCGGCATGCAGGGTGAGGGCGAGGCCCGACGCCTCCAGCAGGGCGCGCCGCTTTTCGTAGGCCGGGCCGCGGCCCACCAGCAGCGTGGGCGTGGCCTTGGTGAAGACCAGCGGCATCATGCGACGAGCGTGGCCCCGGCCAGCGCGCGACAGGCATCGGCGCCCTCGCGCGTGCAGAAATCGCCGAAGCCTTCGCCCGGGACGCGCCACGCCGCCCAATGCGCCAGCAGGGGAGCGAGGGTGGCGCCGACCTGCTCCATCGGGACCTTGTCGGCCACAGGAAAGCTGAGGCGCGTGCCGGCGAAATCCCCACCCACGAACAGGGTGTAGAGCCCGGGCGCGCGGCCCACCACGCCGATATCGCCCTGATAGGGCCGGGCGCAGCCATTGGGGCAGCCGGTGAGGCGCAGCGAGATGCGCTCGGCCAGCAGGCCGAGGCCTTTCAGTTCCCGCTCAACCTGTTCCAGGATGGGCTGACGCACCCGCTCGCCCTCGGCGAGCGACTGGCCGCAGGTCGGCAGTGCCACGCATGCCATCATGGCGCGGGCGATGGGCGTGAAGGCCTCGGGCAGGGGGACGGCATTGGCGCGCAGCAGGGCTTCGAGGGCCGGGCGATCCGCTTCCGCCACATCCGATAGCAGCAGGTCCTGCCCCGGCGTGGCGATGGGGTTCACGCCGAACCGCGCCACCGCCTCCCGCAGGGCGGCGCGCAGCCCACCCGCGATGCGCCCGGCCGGGATGTGCAGGCCAAGCCACCAGCGGCCATCGCCCTGGCTGTGCCAGCCCAGGTGATCGGGCACCGAGAGGCGCGGCAGCGGCGGCGCGGGGCGGAGCGGGCGGCCCAGATCCTCGGAGAGGCGGGCGCGCGCCCATTCCACGCCACGCTCCGCGAGCACGTATTTTAGGCGCGCATGCTTGCGGTCGCTCCGGTCGCCATGGTCGCGCGAGAGGCGGACCACGGCCTCTGCCACCTCCAGCACCTCGTCCGGGCCGATCAGCGCCACGGGATCGGCCAGGCGGGGGAAGGTGGCGGGCTTGTTGTGCGTCATGCCCATGCCGCCGCCAATGGTCACGATCCAGCCCTCCGGATGCATGACGAAGCCGAGGTCATTGGCCAGCACATCCGGCGTGTTGTCGTCGGGGTGGATGAGGGCGATCTTGAATTTCCGGGGCAGGTAGGTGGGGCCGTAGAGCGGCTCCTCCTCCGGTTCGGCGGCGGCTTCCGCGCCCAGGAAGATCTCGTGATGCGCGCGGCTCTTGGGCAGCAATGCGTCCGAGAGGCGACGGGCCTCCGCCTCGAGCTTCGCATGGATCGCGTCGCGCCGGGGAGCAGGTGAGGTGATGACGTTGCGGACCACATCGCCGCAGGCGGCCAGCGTGGTCAGCAGCGTTGCATGGATGACCGCCACCGAGGCGCGAAGATTCTCGCGCAGGATGCCGTGAAATTGCACGCCCTGGCGGGAGGTGAGGCGCAGCGTGCCATCCGCGAATGCCCCGGCCAGGTCGTCCAGCGCCACCCATTGCCGGGCGGTCAGCCGCCCGGCCGGGGCGCGGACACGGACCATGAAGGACCAGTCCTTGTCGCTGCCGGCCTGCTTGCGGGCGGTCGCGGTATCCCGGTCGAACTGCTCATAGGTTCCGTGGAATTTCAGCAGTGTATAGGCCGCCTCCGAGAGGCCGCCCTGGACGGCCTCGGCGCGTAACTCGGCGTCCAGGGGGCCGCGCAGGCCGAGGCTGGTGGCCTTGATCGTCTCGGCGCCGCTGGGCTTGCCCGTCGTCATTTTGCAAAATCCTGTCGTAAAACCCCTGGACATGCTTTCCGCATTTATCTACGTTTTCGTCAAGCAGATTTTCGGGAATCATACGAAAATGACCGTGCAATCATCCTCGGCCTTGGCCGGATCGCAGTTTCCCCCGGGCGAGGTCTGGCTCTGCGGTGCCGGGCCAGGCGATCCGGAGCTGTTGACGCTGCGTGCCGTGCAGGCTTTGGGTCAAGCGGACCTGATCCTGCATGACTCGCTGCCGGGGCGCAGCGCGCTGCGCCACGCCCGCCGCTCGGCCGAGATCGTGGCGGTCGGCAAGCGCAAGGGCGCGGCCCCGGTGCCGCAGGCCAAGATCAATGCCCGCCTCATCGGCGGCGCCCGTGCCGGGCTGCGGGTGCTGCGCCTCAAGGGCGGGGATCCATTCACCTTCGGCCGCGGTGGGGAGGAGGCGCTGGCCTGCGCTTCCGCCGGCATCCCCTGGCGCGTCATCCCGGGCGTCTCGGCCGGCATGGCGGCGCCGGCCGCGGCTGGAATCCCGATCACGCATCGTGGAATGGCCTCGGCCGTCACCTTTGTGACCGCGCATGATGAGACGGGCGCGCTGCCCGAGCTGAACTGGGGCGCGCTGGCGCAGGCGGGCGGCACCATCGCCGCCTTCATGGCGCTTTCCCGCCTCGATGAGCTGGCGCTGCGCCTGCTGGCCGGCGGCCTTCCCGCTGCCACGCCGGTTGCGCTCATCTCGCAAGCTAGCCTGCCGGGCCAGGCGGTGCTGCGCAGCACCCTTGGCCAATGCACGCTGGAGGCCCGGCGGGCCGCCCTGCCGACGCCGACCCTGATCATCATCGGCGCCGTCGCGGCGCTGAGCCTCTCCCTCACACCGCAGGCCCTTGGAGGATTGCGCCATGCGCATGGCTGAATGGAACCAAGCCGCGGATATCGAATTCTTAACCCCCGAGCCGCCCCCGCCGGTTCAGGATTTGCCTGAGGAACCCTGGCTTCCCGCCTGGGATGTAACGCTCATGACCCTGGTGGCCTTCGCGCTGATCGCGCTCGCTGCCTTCACGGAGATTGGATGATGACTTTGCAATACGGTGCCCAACTTACGCTCGGGCAGATCGCCCCTGATTTCGAAGCCGAAACCACCGATGGCCCCATCCGCTTCAGCGACTGGGCGAGGGACAGCTGGGTGGTCTTCTTCTCGCACCCGCGCGACTTCACGCCGGTCTGCACCCCCGAGCTGGGCGAGGCCGCGCGCCTCAAGCCGGAGTTCGACAAGCGCGGCGTGAAGGTGATCGGCCTCAGCGTGGACCCGCTCGACAAGCATGACGCCTGGGCCGAGGACATCCGCCAGACCCAGGGCACGGCGCTGAACTTCCCCATGATCGCCGACCCGTCGAAGCATGTCTCGCAGCTCTACGGCATGATCCACCCCGAGGCTGATCCCTCCATCACGGTCCGCACAGTGTATGTGCTGGACCCGGCGCGGAAGGTGCGCCTGACGCTGACCTACCCGCCGAGCACAGGCCGCAACTTCCACGAGGTGCTGCGCGTCATCGACAGTCTGCAGCTGACCGACAAGCACAAGGTGGCCACGCCGGTGAACTGGCAGGCGGGAGAGCGCGCCATCATCGTGCCCTCGCTGTCCGACGAGGACGCCGCGAAGCGCTTTCCCCAGGGGTGGAAAGCGGATCGCCCGTACCTCCGCTGGGTTGAACTCAAAGAGTAGTACAACCCGCCAAGCGGTTCTCGCGCCACGGATCTACAACCGTGGCGCGTTACGCCTTTTTCCTTGAATAGCGCAGTTTTGAGGATTTTCTTTGCCTTGCGCCTCTCAGTGGTTAATAAATCACTAAGAAATTACCGCTTTTGAGAGGCTTCGCCATGACCCGCCTGCAGCTGCTGGGAAGCTCCAGATCCGACCGCCTGGTGGGGCCGATCGACGATCCCTTCCGCGAGCTGGAACTGATTGGCTTTGCGGGGCAGGACACCCTGATCGGCGGCTTCGCAGATGACATTCTGCGCGGCGGGTCCGGCAACGACCAGCTCTTCGGCGGCAATGGGGCTGATCTCCTGCTGGGCGAGGCCGGGCAGGACATCCTGGACGGCGGCGCCGGCGACGATACGCTCGATGGCGGCGACGGCAATGACCAGCTCTCGGGCGGCCTGGGCAATGACCTGCTGCTCGGCGGCGCCGGGCAGGACATCCTGGACGCTGGCGACGGCGACGACACGCTCGATGGCGGCGACGGCAATGACCAGCTCTCGGGCGGAGCGGGGAATGACCAGTTGCTCGGCGGCGCGGGGCAGGATGTGCTCTCGGGCGGCGATGGCAACGACCTGCTCGACGGTGCTGACGGCAATGACCAGCTTTCGGGCGGAGCCGGGAACGACCTGCTGCGCGGCGGCGCGGGGCAGGATGTTCTGAACGGCGGCGCCGGCCGAGACACGGCC
>JAIYCD010000065.1 GCA_027488195.1 Acetobacteraceae bacterium
ATGTCTCGATGGATGTCGAGCTGATCGCGCCGATCGCGATGGATGAGGGGCTGCGCTTCGCGATCCGCGAGGGTGGCCGCACCGTCGGCGCCGGCGTCGTCGCCAGCATCGCGAAGTAACTGCGTTGACGCGGGCTCCGGCCTGCGGCAATCAGAGTTCGGGCCGGGGTGGCGCGTGATCGCTGCCCCGTCCCATGCAGGGGCGTAGCTCAATTGGCTAGAGTGCCGGTCTCCAAAACCGGAGGTTGTGGGTTCGAGACCCTCCGCCCCTGCCACTTTCCTCTCGTATCAGGCGCCGCCCGCGTGGCGCCCACCCCCCGCGATGTGGCTGGCACGTTGCAAGACGGCCGCCGACATGCTTTCAGGGGGCACGCCGAGCGGCGCTAAAGCAGGAAACCGGAATTTTGGCCAAGATCGATCCCGTCCAATTCACCCGGGAAGTGCGTCAGGAAGTCGCGAAGGTCACCTGGCCTTCGCGGCGTGAGACGCTGATCACGACCGGCCTCGTCCTGGCCCTGTCGTCGCTGGCGGCGGTATTCTTCCTGGTGGTGGACCAGATCATCCAGCTCGCGATGAGCTGGATCTTCGGGTTCTAGAGCCTTGTCGAGAGGCTGATTCATGCTTTTGGCGATTCCACCAAAAGCGATCAGGCTCTAACGTTTAACGGGTTTTGACCGCGCCCCAGGGCGCCGGATTGTGAAGCGAGGTTCTGGCCGATGGCCGATAAGCGTTGGTATGTCGTGCATGTCTATTCGAGCTTCGAGAAGAAGATCGCCGAGCAGATCCGCGCGCAGGCCGCCCAGTCGGGTCTCGCGGACCGGATCGAGGATATCCTGGTTCCCACCGAGCAGGTGGTGGAAGTCCGGCGCGGCCAGAAGGTGGATGCCGAACGGAAGTTCTTCCCTGGCTATGTCCTGGTGAAGATGGAAATGACCGACGACACTTGGCACCTGGTGCGGGACACGCCCAAGGTCACGGGCTTCCTGGGCGCGCGTAACAAGCCCCAGCCGATCACCGAGGCGGAAGCGATGCGAATCGTGAACGCCATGGTGGAGGGCGCAGAGAAGCCCCGCCGCCCCGCCGTCCTCTTCGAGGTGGGCGAGCAGGTCCGCGTCTCGGACGGCCCCTTCACCAGCTTCAACGGCACGGTCGAGGAAGTGGACGAGGAGAAGGGCCGCCTGAAGGTGAGCGTCTCCATCTTCGGCCGCTCGACGCCGGTCGAACTCGAATACGGTCAGGTCGAGAAGCTCTGAACACGAAAAAGCCGGCGCCCCTCGCGGGGCACCGGCTTTCCAGTCAGCCGCGCTGGTCGTTCAGCGTGACTTTGCGCGGCGCCCGGCGCCGGAACTGCCCGCCGCTGCCGCATCCTGCGGCTTCTCGTCATCCAGGTTGATGAAGGGCGACGGATCGCCCAGCATGATCAGGCTTTCCGGGTCACCCGTGATGCGCATGCCCTCGCCCACCAGGGCAGGGCCGGGTTCGGCCGCATCCTCGCCGCCCAGCTTCGACATGTTGACATAGATATCCACCGTGCCGCTCAGTTCCGGCGCGCCTGGCTCCAGCCGATATAGAGCCCGGCGCCGGCGATGATGGCCGCACCCACCCAGGTCATCGCATCCGGGAATTCACTGAAGAGCAGCCAGCCCACGGCCACCGAGCCC
This sequence comes from Acetobacteraceae bacterium, assembly GCA_027488195.1. GTDB lineage: Bacteria > Pseudomonadota > Alphaproteobacteria > Acetobacterales > Acetobacteraceae > Roseococcus. Next base: position 1,661 of record JAIYCD010000065.1, read on the forward strand.
AGCAGCTGGAAATACTGGAAGGGCGAGAGGACATTGGCCGGCGCATAGCCGAAGGCCCGCGCCACACAGTAATGCCCCAGCGCCCCCAGGATCGCCACCCCGCAGAACAGCCCGACATCGAGCAGGGAAGCCGGCGCGATCCAGACGAAGGGCAGCACCAGGAACATGCCGAAGCCGCCGACGAAGGCCGAGTACAGCGCCGAGGTCTCGGGCGGGTCGATGCCCGCAATGCGCCGCGTCAGGATCTGGTAGACGCCATAGGCCGTGGCGCTGATCAGCACGAAGACCGAGGCCCAGTGGAACAACGCCGTGCCCGGCCGGATCACCACCAGCACGCCCAGGAAGCCGATGAGGAGTGCCACGACCCGCCCGCGCGTCGTGCGCTCGCCCAGCATCGGCCAGGCCAGGAGTGCCACGATCAGCGGGGCGGCCAGGCTGATGGCGGCGGCCTTGGCCAGCGGAATGAAGCTGATGGCGTAGAAGAAATTGAGATTCGAGGTGAACAGCATGGCTGAGCGGAACAGCTGCAGCCCCGGCCGCCGTGTCCGGAACAGCGCCCACCCCATGCGCGGCATGAAAAGCGCCGAGAGGAACAGGATGTGGCCAAAGGCGCGCGCCCAGCTGATCTGCAGGGAGGAGTAATCCTGCCCCAGCAGCTTGGCGAAGCCGCCCATGACCGGGAAGAGCAGGCCCGCCGTCAGCATGAAGGCGATGCCGCGCAGGATTCGCGACGGAGCGGCGGAGGACACGTGGTGCAGGATGCGGCGGGCCGGACGGCACGTCCAGTCGTCGCGCGAGGTGGAGGCACACGGCATTGAATGAAAATCCGTGCGCGGCTTCGCACGGTGAGACACGTCAAGCAGGAATTAACCTGGGGCGGTGTTTCCTGGCCCTGTCATGTCCTGCAGGATTTCTCCATGCGTCGCCGCGCGCTGATCGGCTCGCCCCTTCTCCTGGCCGCGCCCCCCGTGCATGCGCGCGGCGTGATCGAGCTGGTGACGGCCGACCACCGCCCCTATGCCCTCGCCGAGGGACCGGAGCCGGGCTTCGTGCTCACCCTGGCGGCCGAGATGTTCCGCATGGTGGGGCTGCAGGTGGTGTTCCGCTTCCTGCCCTGGCCCCAGGCCGAGGCGCGGGCGGCGGCGGTGCCGGGGACGGCCATCGCCCCGCTGCCCCGCACTCCCACCCGGGAAGAGCGCTTTCTTTGGGCGGTCGCGCTCTTCGATGATCCGCACGGCTTCGCGACGCTCAGGCTGCATGCGCCGAACACGCTGGGGGAAGCCATGGGGCTGCCGCGCATCGCTGTGCTCGCTGGCGGCCTGCACGACGCCTATCTGCGGGGGCGTGGCTTCACCAACCTCGTGCCCATGCCGGGTCGATCGGAAGCGCTGGCGGCGCTTCGCGCGCGCGAGGTCTCGGCCTGGTTCTGCGAGCTGCCCATGATGCGCGGGCAGCTTGACCGAGAAGCGCAGCTGGGCCGGCCGATCTTCACCCAAACCGTCTGGCTGGCCCTCAACCGCGACACCGACGATGTCCCGCTCACGGCGCTGCGGGAGGCGCATGCGGCGCTGGAGGCGGATGGCAGCCTCTGGCAGCTGCTCCAACCCTTCCTGGGGACGGTGTGATGGCGGCGCGTGGACGCAGCGCGCTGGATGCGCGCTTTGCACTGATGGCCGCCATCTGCCTGGTGGTGGCGGAGCTGCTGGGCTCACATTTCGTCACGGATGGGATGCTGCGGCGCGAATTGCTGCGCGCGCGCGACGCCGCGACCGCCCAGACCGAGCTGCTGACGAGCATGGCGGCCCCCGCGCTGCGCTTCAACCGCGGCCCCACGCTGGATGCGACGCTGCTGCCCATCGCCGCCCGCAACCCGGCGCTGATGGCTGCCCGCTTCGAGCGCAGCGACGGCCTCGTCGTGCATGAATGGGCGCGCAGCGACTTTCCGGCGCGGGCCGGCTGGTGGCAGCCCGATGCCCTCCCGCCTGGGGCGCGCATCACCGTCATTTCCCGCACCGCGATCGGCGCTGATGGCGCTCTTGTCGGCCGCGTCAGCATCGCGTGGGACAAGCGGCCGATCTACGGGGAGGCGGCGGCACAGTTCTGGACGGTGGGCTTCATTTCGGTCGGCGCCAGCCTCGCGCTCGGCGCGCTCGGCCTGCAGCTGCTGCGCCGCCGCCTGCGCCGCTTCCGCCAGGCCGAGGAAGCCACGCGGGACATGGCGATGCGCGACCCGCTGACCGGAATCCGCAATCGGCGCGGCCTGACCGAGGCGCTGGAGAGCGAGGAATTCGCCGAGGCCTGGGCCAGCGGCGCGCCGATCATGCTGGCGCTGGCCGATCTCGACGGCTTCAAGCCGGTGAACGACACCTACGGCCATGGCGCGGGCGATGAATTGCTGAAGCAGATCGCCCACCGGCTGGATCGCGAGGTGGCGCGCCAAGGGATCGCAGCCCGGCTGGGCGGCGACGAATTCGCGCTCATGCTGCTGCTCGACCCCGCCGACCCCGATGGCGCGGCCGAGGATGCCGCCAAGCGCCTGATGGGCGTGGTCCGCGTGCCCTTCACCCTGCATCCGGACGGGGCGGGGGCAGGGGGCACCGCGGTGCAGGTGCGGGTCGGGCTCAGCCTGGGCGTCGCCCTGGCGCCGGAGGATGCCGCCGATGCGGCGGAGTTGATGCGCCGGGCGGATTCCGCGCTGTACCGCGCCAAGGCGGAGGGCCGTGGCCGTTTCCGCCGCTTCACGCCCGAGATGGACCCGCGCCTGGGCAAGCGGCGGGGTGCCATGCGCCTGGAGGCCGAACTGCGCGAGGCGCTGGCCCAGGATGCTCTGACCTGCCACTATCAACCCATCCGGCAGCTCGCCACCGGCGCGCTGCTGGGTTTCGAGGCGCTGGCGCGCTGGCCGCATTTGGTGCGCGGCTTCGTCTCGCCCACCGAATTCATCCCGATCGCCGAGGCGAACGGGCTTATCGTGCCAGTGACCCACCACCTGCTGCGGATTGCGTGCCGGGACGCGGCCGCCTGGAGCGCGCCTCTCACACTCTCCTTCAACCTCTCGCCGCTGCACCTGACCGAGGCCGACCTCCCACGTCAGGTGGCATCCATCCTGGAGGAGACCGGCCTCGCGGCCGAGCGCCTCCAGCTCGAGCTGACCGAAGGCGCCCTGTTGGGCGACCTGCGCCAGGGCCACGCCATGCTGTCCGAGCTGAAGGCGATGGGCGTGCGGCTGGCGCTCGATGATTTCGGGACCGGGCATTCCGGTCTTCGGGAATTGCAGGCGCTGCCCTTCGATGTGATCAAGGTGGATAATGGCTTCGTTCGCGCCATGGCCTCAGACACGGGGGCGCGCAAGATCGTCGCCGCCATCATCGGCCTGGGCGAGAGCCTCGGGCTGCCGGTGGTGGCCGAGGGGATCGAGGAGCAGCTCGACGTCGATTTCCTGACGCGCCTGGGGTGCGACATGGGGCAGGGCTGGCTGCTGGGCCGGCCCATGCCGGCCGAGCAATTGCCACCGCTTTTCGCCGCGCTTCCCAAGCAGCCCGCAGACCGGCTGGACGCGGCATAGGAAACTGCCCCCGCGCCCTGGTTGCGGTCATGCCTCGTAAACCATCGTCGTGGGATGGTTGAAACACGCCGGGACTTCCCGCCACGCCAACCCCCCTGGAGGGATTTTTGCCATGTTTTCCAATCTGTCCCTGTCCAACAAGCTGCGCGCCGGGGTTGGCGCGCTGCTGCTGCTCACGGTCATTCTTGCCGTGGTCTCGGCTCTCGCCATGCGGGACATGAACCAGCGGGGGGAGGATATCCGTCGCAACTGGTTGCCCTCGGTGACGGCGGTCTCGGCGCTCAGCACGCGCGTGATGGAGCTCAGGCGTGCCGAACTCTCGGCCATGATATCCGCGGAGCCGGCGGCGCGTGCCGCCGCCTTGGAGCGGCTACCGCGCCTCGCGTCCCGGATCGGACCGCAACTGGAACTCTACCGCCCCTTGGTGGCGCATCCGGATGAGATCCGCGTGTTCCCTGGCGTCGAGGCGGCGCTGCGGGATTATCTTTCCCTCAACCGGCAGATGGTCGAGGCGCTGCGCGCCAATGACACCGCGCGCCTGGACGCGATCGTGGCTGAGGCACGCACGACGGTGGCGCGCGTCACGGAGGGCTTGGCCGAGCTTGTGGCGATCAATGAGCGGGCCGCCTTCGCGGCGGCCGACGGCGCATCCGCCGCGGGGGATTTCGGCCTGCGCGTCCTGCTGGGCGTCCTCGGCGCCGCCCTGGTGCTGGGCGGCCTCATCGCGGTCATGCTGGGCCGTGCCATCACCACGCGGGTGGCCAACATCTCCGCCGCGCTGGATCGCCTGGCGCAGCGCGACTACGATTTCGTGCTGAAGGAAGCGGCCGACAAGGACGAACTCGGCGCCATGGCCCGCGCCCTGGACACCTGCCGCGACGGGCTGCGGGAGGCGGATCGCCTGGCCGCCGCGCAACTGGCCGAGGCCCGGATCCAGGCCGAGCGGGCGCAGCGCATCGATGCCCTGGTGAAGAACTTCGAGGCCGAGGCCGGTGAGGTGCTGCAAACCGTCTCCAGCGCCGCCACCGAGCTTTCCGCGACGGCTTCCGCCATGGCCGAGACGGCGCAGGACGGCACCCGGCAGGCCTCGACCGTGGCCTCGGCGGCCGAGCAGGCGAGCGCGAATGTGCAGACCGTCGCGGCCTCTTCCGAGGAGTTGGCAGCCTCGATCGCCGAGGTGGCGCAGCAGGTACGGCACACGGCATCCATCACCAGCCGCGCTGCCGATTCCGCACGGGAGACGGATGGGACGGTCCGCAGCCTGGCTGACGCGGCGAGCAAGATCGGCGAGGTCGTCCGTCTGATCAGCGACATCGCCGGCCAAACCAACCTGCTGGCGCTGAATGCCACGATCGAGGCGGCGCGTGCCGGCGATGCCGGCAAGGGCTTCGCCGTGGTGGCGAGCGAGGTGAAGAGCCTGGCCGCGCAGACCGCGCGCGCGACCGAGCAGATCGGCCAGCAGATCATGGCGATGCAGACGGAGACGACGCGCACGGTGGACGCCATCGCGGCCATTGGGCGCACCATAGAGGAGTTGAACGCCACCACCGCCCAGGTGGCCGCGGCCTCGGAGCAGCAGGCCGCCGCCACGCGCGAAATCGGGCGGGCCGTGGCCGAAGCTTCGCAGGGCACACAGGAGGCGTCGCGCAGTGCCATGGGCATGATGGAGGGCGCCGAACGGACCGGCGGCTCGGCCCAGGATCTGCAGGGGGCATCCGCCGAGTTGGCCCAGCAATCCGGCAGGTTGCGGCGCGAGGTGGACAGCTTCCTGAGCAATATCCGGGCGGCCTGAACGCCGGGCCTGATGCCGAGGGGCTGGACAGGGGGGGCGCATCGCGCTAGCTGCACCCCTCCGGTGGGGGGCATGCGCCCTCCGGCCGTAGAGAAACGCGGGAGGTTGGGGCGCACGACTTGCACCCTGGCCGCCAGGACCGCGGGTCTCTCCACATCGAGAGGACTGGATTGTCATGGCTAAGAAGATTGCCGGCTACATCAAGTTGCAGGTGCCCGCCGGCAAGGCGAACCCCTCGCCGCCCATCGGCCCCGCGCTCGGTCAGCGCGGCCTGAACATCATGCAGTTCGTGAAGGAATTCAACGCGGCGACGCAGCAGATGGAGCCGGGCACGCCGACGCCCGTGGTCATCACCGCGTATTCGGACCGCAGCTTCTCCTTCATCACCAAGACGCCGCCGAACACCTATTTCCTGATGAAGGCCGCGAAGATCGAGAAGGGCAGCACCACGCCGGGCAAGGGCGCGATGGTGGGGCGCGTGACGAAGACCCAGCTGGTCGAGATCGCCAAGGTGAAGATGAAGGACA
>JAIYCD010000336.1 GCA_027488195.1 Acetobacteraceae bacterium
GCGAGGAAGTTCCGCAACAGCGCGTGGCCATGCTCGGAGGCGATGCTCTCCGGGTGGAATTGCACGCCGTGGATGGGCAATTCGCGGTGGCTGAGGCCCATGATCAGCCCGTCCTCCGTCTCGGCCGTGATCTCCAGCTCGGCCGGCAGGGTCGCGCGCTCGACGATGAGCGAATGGTAGCGCGTGGCGCGGAAGGGGGAGGGGAGGCCGGCGAAGACGCCGCGGCCTTCATGCAGCACATCCCAGACCTTGCCATGCACCGGCTCCGGCGCGCGGATCACCTGGCCGCCGAAGCTCTGGCCGATGGCCTGGTGGCCCAGGCAGACGCCCATCAGGGGCAGCTTCGCCTCGGCGCAGGCGGCGATCAGCGGGAGGCAGATGCCCGCTTCGTTCGGCGTGCAGGGTCCGGGCGAGAGCACCACCGCATCGGGCCGCAGGGCAAAGACATCCTGCACCGAGAGCGCGTCATTGCGGCGCACCACCGGCTCGCCCCCCAGATCGCCCAGGAAGTGATACAGGTTGAAGGTGAAGCTGTCGTAATTGTCGATGAGGAGGAGCATGGGCGGAACCTGCCCGTGCCCCGCCCCCTCGGTCAAGCGCCGGCTTCGGCCGCCATCTGGCGGAGCGCGACGCGGGCCGCACCCCGGCTGTGGCGGTCCTCGCCCGCTTCCGCGCCGGTTTCGCGCGCGGCGGCCTTGGCGGCCAGCATCTCGGGCAGGCCGAAGCGGGCCAGCAGCGCCTGGAAGGCGGCGTGGCGCGCGGCGTCGAAGGGGCGCGGTTCCAGCATCGGCGTGCGCAGCGGATGGGCGGGGAAGATGTCGAGCGCGCTGACCCAGCCCTCGGGGATGGGGCTGGTGGCCGCATGGGCGCGGCCCGTGCCGAGCAGCTTGGGCAGGAGATGCGTGTGCGGCCCCTCGGGCGAGCGGCCATCGGGCGGCGGGATGGGCTGGAACACCTCGATCCGCGCGAGCTTCGAGACGAAGACGCGATGCGGCGACTGGTGGATGATGGCCATGGCGGCCGGGTTGGCCGCATCCAGCAGGGGCATGCCGCAGGAATCGCGCAGCACGCGGATCAGGGCCGGGTCCGCCGTGCGGACGCAGGCGCGCAGATGCGCGAAGCCCACGCCCATGTCGAAGAGCTCGGCCGTGCGATCCTCCTCGCGCAGCGCCTGGTTGTCGGGGCCGAGTTCGGTGACGACGGCGTTGCCGCCGATCGCCGCCTCCTCTTCCGGCAGGATCAGGGCGGCCGCCTGCTTCCAGAGGCGCGGATCGGTCGAGGGTTCTTCCCAGGCGATGAGGCGCGGTTCGGCGCGATTGAGCCGGATGGCGATGCCGCCCCGCGCGGTCAGGCGGCCGAGCGGTGTCGCGGCAACCGCCTCCCCCTCGTCGCGGATGAACTCGCCGATGGCGCCCATCACGCCGATGGCGAAGCCGGTCTCGTATTCATCCAGGAGGGCGGTCAGGGCGTCTTGCATCGGGGGATTCTCGCGCGCCCGGGCGGGGTCGGCAAGCGGAAGCAGTGGGTGTGCCAAGAAGCCAAATTTAACACTGGTTGCATATCTTGAAGACAGTCGGATTTCTTGCTATGGGATAGGTTGCGAGAGAGATAGGTTCGGAACGAAAAAATGAACCCTGATGCCATTCCCGACGGTGTTTCGCCTAGCTTCATGGCGGACAAGGAACTCTTAGTCGATTCGGCTATTTTGAACAAAGTCACCAGTCGCGCCATGTACATGTACGGTCGACTCATGAAGGAAGAAGTTGAAAGCTTGACCGTTGTGGTTCGGACTTTCCTTAATCGGCACGTCAATCCAGAAATTGCCATCGCGTTATATCATCATAATGAGTATTATGGCCATGGTTGGGACATCCCTGAACAAGCGCATCAAATTTATGTGTCAGAGGACGATGTCGCGAAGGGAGTTCGAGCGCTCGTTCGGAAATATTGTCCCGAAATGAATAATAGGCAGCGTCGGCATAAAGAAATTGGAATCATGAAGGCGATCGTCGCTCTCGTGAATTCGCGTGAAGCCTACACTGATTTCGGTTCTGAGCATGGCTTTGCCGTCCGATCAGCCTATTTGAGGTCAATAAATGAGACAAAGCGTCGGTAAGTTATTGCCTCCCTGGACTCGGATCAGGGTTGTGTTGGGTGCTTTGCCGATAGGTAGTATCCTCGCTGTGTTTGTATTGGCAGCCGTTCCGCTTTTGACCTGGGGTAGGCAGTCAGGGGAGGGATCAATCCAACGCTTTGTTGCTGCTGAAGGCACTATTTTTTTTGGCGCCGTTCTCGGCACCTTGGGGGCAGTCTTTTGGTGTTTGGCGACGATAGTCGCGGCAGTCTGCACGCCCGAGCCAATTTCTAGCGCCAAGTTTCGAGAAGAGTGGCTAGAGAAAAACCAAAAGATAACTGATCCAGCGCTGTGGAGAGATAATCTTGGCGGACGAGTGCAAGAGTGGGATAGGAAGGATCAGGCTAATGGATTTTCAAGGCTCTGCGTGGTAAGTCTAATGACTTTAGCGCTTCTTTATCTGTCAATTGCTTCTTGCTTGTACATATATCACCTGGGATATATTGTGATATTTGATGTTCTGGGGACTTGGTTGGTATAATGGTCTTGAGGAAGTTAGTATAGTTATCGTCGGGAGCGCCGGCTGACCGATCATAGATTGGTCGGCAGGCTTCAGGTCTCGCTCCGGCGTCTAGCGTCAACCAAAGCTGCCGATCGTTGCTCCAATTTGCACCTGCCCAAAATCTGAGAGATGTTAGCACAAGGTCCTGAAGCGACATACCGGACGAGACGGCTACTTTCTCCCAATACAGAAGCTCGTGACCAGACAGAGCCACGGACATGCGCGGGGTGAGCTGCATAACTGCTCCTCTCAACAACCGGATGCACCAATTTCACATTGCTGCCGATTCGGATGCCAGAATTTTCTTTGCGGGCATGCTTGGCTATCGCCCCCCGGCGGCGAAGCGCACGGCTTCCTCGGCGGCGCGGAACAGCGCCTTGGCCTTCTGGATGCATTCCTCATGCTCGGCGCGGGGGTCGCTGTCCGCCACCACGCCGGCGCCGGCCTGGACGTGCAGCACGCCCTCCTTCACCAGCGCGGTGCGCAGTGCGATGCAGACATCCATGTTGCCATCCACGCCGAAATAGCCGAGGCCGCCGGCATAAAGCCCCCGCCTGGAGGGCTCCAGCTCCTCGATGATCTCCATCGCCCGCACCTTGGGCGCGCCCGAAAGCGTGCCGGCCGGGAAGCCCGCCTGCAAGGCATCCAGCGCGGAAAGCCCCGCGCGCAGCCGGCCGCGCACCTCGGAGGCGATGTGCATCACCTGGGAATAGCGCTCGATGCGGAATTGCGCCGTCACCTTCACCGTGCCGATGGCGGCGACACGCCCCACATCATTGCGGCCGAGGTCGAGCAGCATGAGGTGCTCCGCGCGTTCCTTCGGGTCGGCCAGCAGTTCGGCCTCCAGCGCCAGGTCTTCCTCCGGTGTCGCGCCCCGGCGGCGGGTGCCGGCGAGGGGACGGATGGTGACTTCGCCTTCCTTCACGCTCACCAGGATCTCGGGCGAGGCGCCGACGGTGGCGAAGCCGCCGAAATCGAAGAAGGTGAGGTAGGGTGCCGGGTTGATCCGGCGCAGCGCGCGATAGAGCGCGAAGGGCGGCAGCGCGAAGGGCGCCGAGAAGCGCTGGCTGGGGACGATCTGGAAGGCGTCGCCCGCGCGGATGTATTCGCGGGCGCGCTCGACGGCGGCCATATAGGCCTCGGGCGTGAAGTTCGAGGTCGGCGCGGGTGGCGACGGCAGGCGCGCGGGCGGGGCCGGGCGGGGCAGGGGCCGGTCCAGCGCGGCTTCGGCTTCATCCAGGCGGCATTGCGCGAGTGCCCAGGCGGCCTCCGCATCCAGGCCGCAATCGGCCCAGACGGGCGTCACCAGCGTCAGCGCATCCCGCACATGATCGAAGACGGCGACCAGCGTGGGTCGGACCATCACCGCCTCGGGGATGCCCAGCACATCCGGGTTGGTGGCCGGCAGGCGCTCCATCTGGCGCACCATGTCATAGCCGAGATAGCCGAACAGGCCGGCGCAGATGGCCGGCAGCCCCGGCGGCAGCGTCATGCGGATGGCGGCGATGCGCTGGGCCAGCGCCTCCAGCGGCGGCAGCGCCTCGGGCACGAAGGCATGGGGTGCGGCCAGCGCCTGGGTGTTGCACTCGGCCTCTCCGCCCCGGCAGCGCCAGATCAGGTCGGGTGCGAGGCCGATGGCCGAGAAGCGGCCGCGCGCGGCGCCACCCTCGACGCTTTCCAGCAGGAAGGAATGCGGCTGCCCATGCGCGATCTTGAGGAAACTGCCGACGGGCGTTTCCAGATCGGCCACGCGCTCGCGCCAGATCAGCTGGGATTGGCCGGCCTCGAAGCCCGCGCGGAATTCGGCGAAGCCCGTCATCTCAATTGCCCGCCATCTGGTCCACCAGGCGCGGATTGATCCGCACATTGGCCCGCGTGCGGAGTGCGGCCTGGTATTGCGCCTCGAAATCCTCCGCCATCGCCTGGGCCGCCTCGCCGCGGAGTGCCGCGATCTGCGCCGCCTGGCCCGAGAGATCGGCCGGCGTCACGCTGAGCAGCTGCATCACCGCGAAGGATTGCGCGCGCTCGATCATGGTCGTGGCGTTGGGCGCGAGTTCGAAGACCGGCGCGAGCAGGTCACGCGGCATGGGGTTGCCGCCGCCGGCCTCGCGCGGGAAGGGGCCCAGCTCCTCGGCATTGATCTGCGCGGCCTGGGCGGCGACGGCGAGCGTCTGGCCCGTGCGGGTCGCGGCCAGCAGGGCGGCGGCGCGCTCCTCCTGCCAGCGGCGGCGGGCTGCGGCGAGGAAGCCCGCCACCACCTGCTCACGCACCGTGTCCAGCGGGCGCAGCGCGGGGGGCGTGATCTCGCGGACGTCGAGGGCGAGGAAGCCCCACTCGCCTTCCTGCAGGCGGGGGGCGGCGCCGCGCTCGGCGGTGAAGATGGCGCGCAGCACGGCCGGGCGCACGGTGGCGGCGAGCGGCAGCGCCACTTCGCTCCCATCCGGCGCGCGGCCGGTCGCGTCCAGCCGCGTCTCGACATAGCCCAGCGAATAGCGGCGCGCGGCTTCGGCCAGGCTCGCACCACCGGCCAGCGCATCCTCCACCCGGTTCACCCGATCGAAGGCGAGGTCGGCCGCGCGCTCGGCCTGGATCTCGGCGCGGAGTTCACCGCGCACCTCGTCCAGGCTGCGCTGCGCGCCGGCCTCGATCGTGCCGACGCGCAGCACATGCCAGCCGAAGGGCGTGCGCACGGGGGCCGAGACGGCGCCGGGCGCCAGCGCGAAGGCGGCTTCGGCGAGCGCCGGCACGGGCAGCTCGGCCCGGGTGGAGAGGCCAAGCGAGGTGGCCAACCCGCCCGCCGCGCGTGCCGCCTGCTCGATCGCGGTGAAGTCGGCGGTCTGCTGCCAGGCGGTGGCGATGGCCTGGGCCGCCGCCTCATCCTGCATCAGCGCCTGGAAGACCTCGCGCTTCTCGGGCGTCTCGTAGCGGGCGCGATTGGCGGCATAGGCGTCTTCGATGTCGCGCTCGCTCACCTCGACCTCGGCCA
>JAIYCD010000224.1 GCA_027488195.1 Acetobacteraceae bacterium
CGGCGGGGGCGGCGGGGGCGGTGGGGCGACGGGCGCGTTGCGCGGCGGCTCGGGCGGCGTGGGCTCCGGCGTCGGCGGGGCGGGCACGGGCGTGGGCGGGGCCGGGCGTGGCGCAGGCGTGTCGCCCTGCGCCTGCTGGGCGGGCGCGAATTCCACCGCAAAGGCCTGCTCCGTCGGCTCGGGCAGGCGCTTGGGCGCCAGCTCGAACAGGATCAGCACCAGCGCCAGCAGATGCGCGGCGAAGGAGACGCCGACCCAGAGGCGGAAACGCCCGTCATCCATGGCTCAGCGCGGGGCCTGGCCTCGCGCCGGGGGGGTAGCGGACCGGTTGGTGGGCGGGGCGGCGGGGGGGCGCGCCGTCGGGTTCGCTTGTTCGGCCAGGAGGGCCACGCGGGTGAAGCCACCGGCGCTGATCGTGCCCATCACCTCCATCACGCGGCCATAGCTGATGGCGCGGTCGCCACGGACGAAGATCCGCCGCTCCTGGGTGCTGCCGGGGGCGGCGCCGGCCGGCTGGTTGCGGGCGATGGCCTGGAGCTGCGCGACAAGGCCCTCCAGCGGCACTTCCGTCTCCTGCAGGAAGATGCGGCCCTGCGGGTCCACGCTGATGGTCAGTGGCTCCTGCTCCTGGTTGAGCGGCTGGGCGGTGGTGCGGGGCAGGTCCACGGGGACGCCCGTGGTCATCATCGGCGCGGCCACCATGAAGATGATCAGCAGCACCAGCATGACGTCCACGAAGGGCGTCACGTTGATCTCCGCCATAGGGCGGTAGCGGGCGCCCGCGCCGCGCTTCATCAGGGGGCCGGCCACGGCCTTATTCCGCCGCCGCGGCGCGCGGCGCGTTGGCCGCTGCCTCGGTCTGCCGCGCGAGGATGGCGCCGAACTCGGAGGCAAAGCCCTCGAGCCGCCCGGCAAAGCGGCCCATCTGCGAGGCGAGCATGTTGTAGATCAGCACCGCCGGAATGGCCGCGACCAGGCCGATGGCGGTCGCGAACAGCGCCTCGGCGATGCCGGGGGCGACGACCGCGAGGCTCGTATTCTGCATGCCCGCGATGGCGGCGAAGCTGTTCATGATGCCCCAGACCGTGCCGAAGAGGCCAACGAAGGGTGCCGCCGAGCCGGTGGATGCCAGGAAGGTCATGCGCTTCTCGAGGCGCTCCATCTCGCGCTGGATGGTCACCGCCATGGCGCGCTCCACACGCTCGCGCGTGCCAGCGACCATCATCGCGCCCGTGCCGGCGGCCGTGCTCGCGTGCCATTCGCGCATGCCGACGACGAAGACCGAGGCCATGGGATGGGCGGGATTGTCGCCCTGGGCGCGATACAGCTCATCCAGGCTGCCGCCGCGCCAGAAGCGGTCCTCGAACTCATCGGCCTCGCGCTTGGCGCGCTTCAGCGCCGTGAACTTCTCGAAGGCGATGGCCCAGACATAGACGCTCGCCAGCAGCAACGCGACCATCACCGCCTTCACCACCCAGTCGGCCTGGAGGAAGAGGCCGAGCATGGAGAGGTCATGCGCCGGCGCGGCCAGCGGCGCGGAGGAGACGCCCTGGGCCATGGCATTCAGCGGAAGGGCAAGAGCGACAGCGAGGACGTACTTCAAGGGGCCAGGCCTCCAGGTCTCGAGAAATCTTCGGTTGCGATCCGGGCACGCAGCGCGCCCAGCCAGGGTTCAGGCAGCCGCCTCGGAGCAAGGCTCGCCGCATCCACGCAGGCAAGCGCCACATCGACCACGGCCAGCTTCTCCTCCCCCCGGAAGACCTCCTGCGTCAGCAGCAGGCTTGCGGCCGCGCGGCGAATCCGGGTGGCGACCACCACCTCGTCATCCAGTCGCGCGGGGCGTGCATACTCCACGGCGGCGCGCCGCACCACCAGGAAGCATCCATGCAGGCGCTGCATCTCGGAATGGGGGAGTCCCATGTCGCGCAGGGCTTCGGTGCGGGCGCGCTCGGCCCAGCGCAGGTAATTGGCGTGATAGACAATGCCGCCCGCATCGGTGTCGTCGAAATAGACGCGGAAGGCGAGGCGGTGCTCGTAACTTTTCTTCACGCGGGAGGGTCCAGCAAATCAGGCTGGACCGTGCTGCCCGCGGGTGGCGTCAGGCCCAGGTGCCGCCAGCCTGGCTCGCCCAGCATGCGGCCGCGCGGGGTGCGCAGCACCAGGCCCTCCTGGATCAGGAAGGGCTCCACCACATCCTCGAGCGTGTCCCGGCTTTCTGAGAGGGCGGCGGCGAGCGTCTCGACCCCCACCGGCCCGCCATTATGGTGCTCGGCGATGCGGCGGAGGTAGCGGCGGTCCATCGCATCGAGGCCCTTCGCGTCCACCTCCAGCCGTTCCAGGGCGATATTCGCCATGGCGCGATCCGCCACACGGCCTTCCACCACCGCGAAGTCGCGCACGCGGCGCAGCAGGCGGCCCGCAATGCGCGGCGTCCCGCGCGAGCGGTTGGCGATCTCCCGCGCCCCTTCTTCCGACAGCGCGAAAGCGAGCTTCTCAGCGCCGCGCCGGACAATTCGAAAAAGTTCCTCCGGCGTGTAGAGGTTGAGGCGCAGCGGGATGCCGAAGCGGTCGCGCAGGGGCGTGCTCAGCAGGCCCGAGCGCGTGGTCGCCCCCACCAGCGTGAAGGGTGGCAGGTCGATCCGCACGGTGCGCGCGGCCGGCCCCTCGCCGATGATGAGGTCGAGCTGGAAATCCTCCATCGCGGGATAGAGGGTTTCCTCGATGGCGGGCTGCAGCCGGTGGATCTCATCCACGAAGAGCACGTCGCGCGGCTGCAGGTTGGTCAGGATCGCGGCCAGGTCGCCCGCGCGTTGCAGCACGGGGCCGGAGGTGGCGCGGAAGCCCACGCCCATCTCGCGCGCCACGATCTGCGCCAGCGTCGTCTTGCCAAGGCCGGGGGGGCCGTGCAGCAGCACATGGTCCAGCGCCTCGCCGCGCGCGGAGGCGGCCTGGATGAAGACGGAAAGGTTCTCGCGCAGCAGCTTCTGGCCGGTGAAGTCGGAAAGGAGCTGGGGGCGGAGGCTGGCTTCGCCCGCATCCTCCTCCTGGCGCTCACGGCCGGTCAGGCGGTCAGACATGGCGGGCCGATTCGCGCAGCGCCAGCGTGATCAGCGCGTTCAGGTCGAAGCCCGGCGCGAGCTGGGAGACGGCCCGCGCCACGGCGCGCTCCGCCTCGGGGCGCTTGAGGCCGAGGTTGAGCAACGCGCTCACCGCATCGGCCTCGGGGCTGTGGGGTGCCAAGGGGGCGAGCGTCACGCCGCCGCCATCCTCCTCGGGCGTCGCGCGGCCGACCGCCCATTTCTGCATCGCCGGCTCGTCGATCACGCGGTTGGCGGTGGCGGCACCCAGGCCCTTCACCTCGGAGAGCTTCTTGCGCTCCTTGGCGGCGATGGCGCGGGCCAATTGCTCCGGCGAGAGGCCGGAGAGGACCAACAGCGCCTTCTGGGGGCCGACGGTCTTCACCTCGATCAGGGCGCGAAAGGCCTCGCGCTCGGCGGCGTCAAGGAAGCCGTAGAGGGTGATGGCGTCCTGGCTGACGCGGGTCTCGACCAGGAGCTTCTGCAGGCCGTCCTTCGCGGTGAGACGGTCCAGCGTCTTGCGGCTGCAGGCAACGAGGTAGCCCACGCCGTTCACGTCGAGCACGCAGCCGCCGTCGGCCACGCTGTCCACCGTGCCGCGCAACATCCCGATCATGCCTGGGCCAGCCTTGCGAGGAGGCTGCGCGTGCCGCGGTGATGCGCGTGACAGATGGCGATCGCCAGCGCATCCGCCGCATCGGCCCGCTTGAGGACCGCGCCCGGCAGCAGGCGCTTCACCATGTCCTGCACCTGGATCTTGTCGGCATGGCCGGTGCCGACAACCGCGCGCTTGACCTCCATTGCCTGATATTCCGCCACCGGCAGGCCGGCCAGCGCCGGCGCCAGCAGGGCCACGCCACGCGCCTGGCCAAGCTTCAGGGCGGCGGCCGGGTTCTTGTTCACATAGGTGTGCTCGACCGCCGCCTCATCCGGCTGCCATTCGCCGATCAGGTGCGAAAGTCCGTTATGGATCAGCACGAGCCGCGCCGAGAGCTCATCCCCTGCCAGGGTGCTGATGGCGCCCGCCGCGATGTAGCGCAGATGCGAACCGGCACTCTCAATCACCCCCCAGCCCGTATGGGTCAGGCCGGGATCGATTCCCAGAATGCGGGTGGGGGTGGCCAAGCTAGCCCGAGAGCTTCGCCAGCACGGCGTCGCTCACCTCGAAATTGGCATAGACCTGCTGCACGTCGTCATGGTCTTCCAGTTGATCGATGAATTTCAGCACGCTGGCCGCTGCGTCCTCGTCCAGATCGACGGTCAGGTTGGGCTTCCATTCCAGCCGCGCGGCCTGGGCATCGCCGAAGCGGCCCTCCAGCGCGTCGCGAACGGCGTTGAGGTCCTCCGGCAGGGTCAGCACCTCATGGCCCTCGGCCGTGCTGGCCACGTCCTGGGCGCCGGCCTCGATGGCGGCTTCCAGCATGGTGTCGGCATCGGCCACGCTGCTTGCGAAACGCAGCGCACCCACGCGGTCGAACTGGAAGGCCACCGTCTCGCCCATCGCGCCGCCGGCCTTGCCGAACATGGAGCGCAGGTCGCTCGCGGTGCGGTTCCGGTTGTCGGTCAGCGCCTCGATGATGAGGGCCACACCGCCCGGGCCGCGACCCTCATAGCGGATCTCGGCATAGTCCTCGCCGGAGCCCACGCCCTGGGCCTTCTTGATGGCGCGGTCCACCACATCCTTGGTCATGTTGGCCAGGCGCGCGGCCACCAGCGCCGCGCGCAGCCGGGGATTGTGGTTGGGGTCCGGCAGGCCCTGCTTCGCCGCGACCGTAATCTCGCGGCTGATCTTCGCGAAGGCGCGGGCGCGCTTGGCGTCCTGGCCGCCCTTGCGGTGCATGATGTTCTTGAACTGCGAATGCCCAGCCATGGTAACTTCAGAAATTGGTTGAGCTTTGGGTATAGCGCCCGGCGCCGGGTTTCGCCACCATGCGGGGATGGACCCGCACGCCGTCACCACCATCGCCCAGCTCGAATCCCTGTATGACGAGGTGATGGGCGTGGCCGCCACCAAATCCACCGACCGGCTGGATGCGCCCACCCGCGCCTTCATCGCGGCCTCGCCCTTCTGCCTGCTGGGCACGCAGGGGGCGCGGGGCAACCACATCACGCCGCGCGGCGACGCGCCCGGCTTCGTCGAGGTGCTGGACGATCACCGCGTCATGCTGCCCGACCGCAAGGGCAACAACCGGCTGGACGGCCTGCGCGACATCATCGAGGACAACCGGGTCTCGCTGCTGTTCCTGATCCCCGGCGTGAACGAGACGCTGCGGCTGCACGGCACCGCCACCATCTCGACCGACCCCCAACTGCGCGCGCGCTGCGTGGCCCAGGGCAAGACCCCCGCCACGGTGCTGATCATCGAGATCCGTGAGATCTTCATGCAATGCGCCAAGGCGCTGATGCGCTCGGCGCTATGGCGCGGCGAAAAGCGGCCGGAGGGCGTGCCGACCATGGGGCAGCTCGTCTCGGCCCATAAGAAGGGCGGGCTGGACGCGGTGGCCTATGACCTGGCAGCGCCCGAGCGGCTGAAGGCCAACCTCTACTAGGGGCCCGCTGGACGCCCGGGCGAATTGCCCCGCACTCTTCCGCCACAAGACAACAACGCGGAGGGCACGGCATGGAACTCAGGGGAAAGGTGGCGCTCGTCACCGGCGGCAATGGCGGCCTCGGCCAGCGGATCTGCGAGGCGCTGGCGCGCGAGGGCGTGCACCTGGCCGTCATGTACGCGCAGAGCCGCGAACAGGCCGAGGGCGTGGCACGCGACATCGCCGCCCGCCACCAGGTGAACGCCACCGCCTTCGGCTGCGACATCACCGACCGCGCGGCGGTGGAGGCGCTGGTGGCGGCCGTGACCGCGCGCTTCGGCCGGCTGGACATCCTGGTGAACGACGCGGCCTTCAACAAGGCGATCCCCTTCCCCGACCTCGACAACCTGACCGAGGAGGTCTGGGAGAAGATCATGGCGGTGAACCTCACCGGCCCCATGCGCCTCATCAAGGCGGTGGCGCCGGTGATGAAGGGGCAAGGTGGCGGGCGCATCGTCAACATCGCCTCCGTGGCTGGCCTCGGGCCGAGCGGTTCCTCCATCGCCTATGCCGTCTCCAAGGCGGGGCTGATCCATTTGACGAAGTGCATGGCCGTGGCGCTGGCACCCCAGGTGCTGGTGAATTGCGTGGCGCCGGGCCTGCTGGAGGGGACACGCGCCACGGCCAATCTGCTGCCCGAGCAGGTGCAGCGCTCGGCCGCCGGCGCCTTGCTCGGCATGGCGGCCGACAAGGATGACTGCGCCGAGATGGTGGTGACCATGTGCCGCACCGGGACGATGACCGGCCAGACAGTGGTGATCGACGCGGGCCGCGTCTTCCATTGAGCCACCCTTCGCGCCCGCGCGTTTTGCGGGCAATCTCCCGCGCATCGATCCGAGGAGGGAACACCCCATGAAACTGCTCCGCTACGGCCCCAAGGGCCAGGAAAAGCCCGGCATGCTCGACGCCGCCGGCACCATCCGCGATCTCTCGGGCGTCATCCCCGACGTGAATGGCGATGCGCTGGCGCCGGGCGTGCTGGCCAAGCTCGCGAAGATCGATCCGGCGACGCTGCCCGCCGTCACCGGCTCGCCGCGCATCGGCTCCTGCGTGACCGGCATGAAGAACCTGATCTGCATCGGCCTGAACTATGCCGACCACGCGGCCGAGACGGGGGCCGCCGTCCCGAAGGAGCCGATCGTCTTCATCAAGTCCCTCGGCGCGCTGAACGGCCCTTACGACGACATCATCATCCCCAAGAACTCGGTAAAGACCGACTGGGAATGCGAGCTTTGCGTCGTCATCGGCACCACCGCCCGCTACGTGACGGAAGACGCGGCGATGGACCATGTCGCGGGCTATGCCGTCGGCAATGATGTGAGCGAGCGCGAATGGCAGGCCGAGCGCGGGCCGACCTGGGACAAGGGCAAGGGCTTCGAGACCTTCGGCCCGCTCGGCCCCTGGATGGTCACGAAGGATGAGGTGGCCGACCCACAGGATCTGAAGATGTGGGCCGATGTGGATGGCGTCCGCCAGCAGGATGGCAGCACGAAGACCATGATCTTCAACGTGAAGCAGCTGGTGAGCTATGTCAGCCAGTGCATCACGCTCTTCCCCGGCGATGTGATCTTCACCGGCACGCCGCCGGGTGTGGGTCTCGGCAAGAAGCCGACGCCCTGGTTCCTGAAGGCGGGCCAGGAGGTGAAGGTCGGCATTGCGGGCCTGGGTGAACAGGTCACGCGCACCGTCGCCTACAAGGGCTGAGTGATGGGCGGCGCCGTTCCAACTGTGGTTTTACAGATGGATTTCGCGACGGCGCCGCCCCCCTATCCGGCGCCAGGGCCAGCGCGGAACGCACTGCTCCGCCCCCTCGCCCATTCCATCGCGGCGGACACGCCGGGCCTCGTCTGGAAGATCTGGACGGAGGATGCGGCGGCGGGCCGCGCCGGCGGCCTTTACGCCTTCACCACGCGGGAGCACGCCCTGGCCTACCAGGCCATGCACACGGCGCGTGTTGAGGCGCGCGGCGCCACCGACATCCGCGCCGTGCTCTGGGACATCAATGCCGAGCTGACGGCGATCACCAAGCCGGGCTGAGCTTCAGGCTTTCTTCATCTTCCCCGCCGATCCTCCGGGATGTGCGCCCCACGGGCGCGATCCATCCTTGGAGGGGCAGAACGCCATGCGTCGTGATCGAAAGCGCGTCCTTGTCACCGGTGGTGCCGGGTTCATCGGCACGCATCTTTGCGAGACGCTGCTGGCACGCAATTGCCATGTGCTCTGCGTGGACAATTTCTTCACCGGCTCGCGCGAGAATATCGCGCACCTGCTGAGCGACCCCTTCTTCGAGCTGCTGCGGCACGACATCACCTTCCCGCTCTACGTGGAGGTGGATGAGATCTACAACCTCGCCTGCCCGGCCTCGCCCGTGCATTACCAATTTGACCCGGTGCAGACGACCAAGACCAGCGTCATCGGCGCCATCAACGTGCTGGGTCTCGCCAAGCGGCTGCGCGTGCCGATCCTTCAGGCCTCGACCAGCGAGGTCTATGGCGACCCGACGGTGCATCCCCAGCCCGAGGATTACCGCGGCAACGTCAACATGATCGGCCCCCGTGCCTGCTATGACGAGGGCAAGCGCTGCGCCGAGACGCTGTTCTTCGACTATCACCGCCAGCACAAGGTGCCGATCAAGGTGGTGCGCATCTTCAACACCTATGGGCCGCGCATGCACCCGAATGACGGGCGCGTCGTCTCCAACTTCATCATGCAGGCGCTGCGGGGCGAGCCCATCACCCTCTATGGCGATGGCCAGCAGAGCCGCGCCTTCTGCTACGTGGACGATTTGGTGGAGGGGATGGTCGGTTTCATGGAAACCGCCTCGGCCGGCACGGGGCCGATGAACCTCGGCAATCCAGGCGAATTCACCATCCGGCACCTGGCGGAAGAGGTGCTGCGGCTGACCGGCTCCGCATCGCGCATCGAATTCCGGGATCTGCCGGAGGATGACCCCCGCCAGCGCCAGCCCGACATCAGCAAGGCGCGCGCGGCGATCGGCTGGGAGCCGCGCATTCCGCTGGAGGCGGGGCTGATCCGCACCATCGAGGATTTCCGGCGGCGCTACTTCGAGACGGGACGCAGCGCGCGCTTCGCGGCCTGATCCTCGCCCTCAGTCGTCGTTGGTGCGCCGCACCAGGATTTCCCGCTTGCCCACATGGTTGGCGGGGCTGACGATCCCCTCCTTCTCCATCTGCTCGATGAGCTTGGCCGCGCGGTTGTAGCCGATGTTCAGGTGGCGCTGGATGAAGGAGGTCGAGGCCTTGCCCTCGCGTGCCACCACATCCACCGCCTGATCGAAGAGCGACTTGTCGGCATCCGAGGCGGCGGCGATGCCGGAGAGGCCCACTTCGCCATCCTCCTCCACCTCGGTCACTTCCTCGACATAGTCGGGCTCGCCCTGCTCGCGCAGCCAGTCCGTGATGCGCTCCACCTCGGCATCCGCGACAAAGGGGCCGTGCACGCGGGTCATCCGCCCGCCGCCGGGCAGGAACAGCATATCACCCTGGCCAAGCAACTGCTCCGCGCCCTGCTCGCCCAGGATGGTGCGGCTGTCGATCTTGCTGGTCACCTGGAAGGAGATGCGCGTCGGGAAATTCGCCTTGATGGTGCCGGTGATGACATCCACCGAGGGCCGCTGCGTCGCCATGATGACGTGGATGCCGGCCGCGCGCGCCATCTGCGCCAGGCGCTGCACCGCAGCCTCGATCTCCTTGCCGGCCACGATCATCAGATCCGCCATCTCGTCGATGACGACGACGATCATGGGCAGCTTCTGGAGTGAGAGCGCCTGCTCCTCGAAGACGGGCTTGTTCGTCTCAGGGTCGAAGCCGGTCTGTACCTTGCGGGTCAGCACCTCCCCGCGGGCGAGCGCGGCCACGACCTTCTCATTGTAGCCCGCGATGTTGCGCACGCCGATCTGGCTCATCGCGCGGTAGCGGCGCTCCATCTCGCGCACGGTCCATTTCAGCGCGCCGATCGCCTTGGGCGGCTCGGTTACCACCGGCGCCAGGAGGTGCGGGATGCGGTCATAGACCGAGAGCTCCAGCATCTTCGGGTCGATCATGATGAAGCGGCACTCGGCCGGGCTGTGCTTGTAGAGCAGCGAGAGGATGAAGGTGTTGATGCCGACCGACTTGCCCGAGCCGGTGGTGCCCGCGATCAGCAGATGCGGCATGCGCGCGAGGTCGGCGATGATGGGCGTGCCGCCGATATTCTTGCCGAGGATCAGCGGCAGCGAGGCGCCGGCGCGCTGGTATTCCTCGCTCGTCAGCATCTCCCGCAGCCAGACCGTCTCGCGCTTCACATTGGGCATCTCGATGCCCATGACGCTGCGGCCCGGCACGGTGGCGATGCGCACCGAGACCACGGACATGCTGCGCGCAATGTCGTCGGCGAGGCCAATGACGCGGGAGGATTTGGTGCCCGGCGCCGGCTCCAGCTCATAGAGGGTGACGACGGGGCCGGGGCGGATCTCGGTGATGGCGCCGCTCACGCCGTAATCGCTCAGCACCTGCTCGAGCATGCGGGCATTGGCCTGCAACGCCTCAGGGCTCGGGCCGCCGGCCACGCGGGGCGGCGTGGGCGAGAGCAGATCGAGCGGGGGCGTGCGCCAGCCCTCGGTGGGCAGGTCGAGCACGGCCTGCTCGACCGGCGCCTTCGGCTTGGCGGTGGGCGCCACGCGGGGCGTACTGCGCGGTGCGGGGCGGATTTCCGGCTCCGGGCGAAGCGGCGGGCGTTCCGCCGGGGCGGCGGGTGGCGGGGCGACATAAGGTGCCAAATGGGCGGGCGCGACATGCGGCGAAGCAGCGGCACGCTCGGCCTCCTGCAGCACGTCCATCAGGTCGGCCGCGGGGGCGGGGCGCGGCTTGCGGCGGAACATGCCGCCGAGCGCGACGAAGGGGCGGACCAGGACATGCCGCTTGCGCACGCCATAGACCGCGGCCTCGCCCATGCCGCGGGCGGCGGTATCGGCCGTGGCGCGGGCCGCATCGGCGGTGACGCGGGCGGCCCGGCGCCAATCGCTGGGTGAGGCGCCGAAGGAGAGGTAGATCAGGAGCGCGGCGAGGCCGCCCGTCACCAGCTGCGCCGTCAGCCGCCCGAGCGGGCCGAATGCGCCCTCCAGCCCGCGCAGCAGAGCATCGGCCAGCAAGGGTCCCGTCACGCCGGCATCGGCGCCCGGCACCAGCGCAAACAGCGCGGCCAGCATGGGGGCTGCCAGCATCAGCGCCACGATCCGTGCCGGCAGCAGGCTCACGCCGCGCTGGGTCATCATGCGCAGCGCCCAGCCCAGCAGCACGGCCCCCGGCAGATAGGCGGCCCAGCCACAGGCCTGCCACAGCACGTCCGAGACCACGGCGCCCAGCGGCCCGGCCAGGTTGCGCGTGGGCCCGCTGGTGGCGGTGGAGAGCGAGGGGTCACCCGGGTGATAAGTGCCGACGGCGACAAGCAAAGCGAGGCCCGCGAAGCCCAGCAGGATCCCCAGGATTTCATTCACGCGCCGCCCGATCGCCAGCTTGACGGCGGGCGAGGCGAAACGGCTGAAGCCGGCAGCGGAATCACTCATGGGAGCCTCGGCAAGTTGACGTGCCACTGGGGCCGGGCCTTGGGGGGAAGGCACGGGACAAAGCCGGGGGGACGTCCAGGATAGCAGCGCCGGGAGCGCTTCGCTACGGGTTAGAGACCCTCGAACAACTCGGTCGAGAGGTAGCGCTCGGCGAAGGAGGCGGCGATGCCGAGGATCAGCTTGCCCTCCATCCCCGGCTCCCGCGCGAGCCGGATCATGGCGTGCAGCACGGCGCCCGAGGAAATGCCGACCGGCACCCCATCGAGCCGCGCCACCTGGCGGGCTGCGGCGAAGGCCTCGCGCTCGGCCACGCGCTCCACGCCGTCCAGGTTGGAAAGCTCCAGCACCATGGGGCAGAAGCCGGCGCCGATGCCCTGGATGCGGTGCGGCCCCGGCTCATCCCCGTTCAGCACGGCACTTTCCGCGGGCTCGATGCCGATGACGCGCAGCCCAGGCTTGCGGGGCTTCAGCACGCGCGCAATGCCGGTCAGCGTGCCGCCGGTGCCGATGCCGCCCACCACCACATCCACCTCACCCGCCGTGTCCCGCCAGATTTCCTCAGCGGTGGTGCGGGCATGGATGTCGGGGTTGGCGCCATTGTCGAATTGCCGGGCCATCCAAGCGCCCTTCGTCTTGGCCACGATCTCCTCTGCGCGGGAGATGGCGCCCGCCATGCCGCGCTTGGCCGGCGTCAGTTCCAGCTCGGCACCCAGCAATTTCAGCATCTTGCGCCGCTCGATCGAGGCGCCATCTGGCATCACCACGATCAGGCGGTAGCCCTTGGCGGCCGCCACGAAGGCGAGCGCGATCCCGGTATTGCCCGAGGTGGGTTCCACGATGACCGAGCGCTCGGGCGCGATCTGACCCGCCGCTTCCGCCGCCTCGATCATGGCCAGCCCGATGCGGTCCTTCACCGAGCCGGCCGGATTGAAGAATTCGAGCTTGAGGGCGAGCCGCGCCTTCAGGCCCTCGGCCGTCATCAGCCGGGGCAGGAGTACCGCGGGGGTGTCGCCCACCGTGTCGAGGATGCTGGCGCGCAGGCGATGGCGGGTTGGGGGCGATTCGGCGTCCATGCCATGCCGTTACCACAAAAATCCCGACCGCCGAGCCGCCATTGGCTGGATTTCCTGGCGATTCGCGCTATTCTACGCGTGCTTTCGGGAGAATTTCGGATCATGCTGCTGCGCCAGGATCGCGGGCTTCTCGCCCTCGACATCGCGCTCGACATCGCCTTCCACGCCGGGCGCGGGGGCGAGGTGACGGGTGCCGCCGAAATCGCCGAGCGCCTGGGCGCCGCGCGGCGCGGGATCGAGCCGCTGCTGCAATCCCTGGTCCGGGCCGGCCTGCTCGATTCGCTGCGCGGCCCGCGCGGCGGCTATCGCATGGCCCGCGCCCCGCGCGAGGTGGCGCTGAGCGAGATCATCGCCGCCGTGACCGAGGATGAGCCACCGGCCGAGCCGCCGGGCAAGCTGGCCAGCCTGGTCACCGCCCCCCTCTGGCAAGAACTGGAGACAGCGACGGCCAAGCGGCTGAAGGCGCTGACGCTGGAGGATCTGCTGAAGCGGGCCGCGGCGGCCGGGATGCGGCGGCCGGTGACAGAGCCGCTGCATTTTGTGATCTGAGGCGGTGGTCCAGCCAGGATGCGAGGGGCTTTGCCCCTCGCGCTCCCCAGCAGGGAACAGGTTCCCTGCACCCATATTTTGTAGGAGGTGCAGGAACCTGAGGTTCCTGCCAGGGAGTTTGAGGGGCGGAGCCCCTCAATGACCAAGATCACCGAACCCGCCCTGCGCGACGCCGCACTCTCCCACTTGGCCCGCTTTGCCACGACCGAGGCCGGGCTCCGCCGCGTGCTGGGCAACCGCATCCGCCGCTGGGCCCGCACCGCAGCGCAGGAGGGCATGGACGCCGACGCCATCGCCACGGCCAGTGCCACCGCCCAGGCCCAGGCCGCCGCCATCGCGGCGCGCCTGGTGCAGGCCGGTGCGGTGGATGACGCCCTCTTCGCCCAGGCCCGCGCGCGGCGGCTGCAGGGCTCCGGCCGCTCGGCCCGAGCCACGCTGGCCCATCTCTCGGCCAAGGGTGTGGCGGCCGAGACCGCCCGTGCCGCGCTCGCCCATGAGGACATGCCCGGCGAATTCGCCGCCGCCGTGATCCTTTGCCGCAAGCGCCGCTTCGGCCCCTTCGCCGCGGCCGAGCCCGAGCCCGCATTGCGCCAGAAATGGCTGGCGAGCCTGGCCCGCGCCGGCTTCAGCGGGGATGTCGCCCGCCGCGCCCTCGCCCTCTCCCGCGCCGAGGCCGAGCGCCTGCTGGCCGAAGCCCGATGAGCGGCACCCGCGTCGTCTTCACCCGCCAGGGCTTCTGGCGAGGCGTGCGGATTTCGCTGCCCATGGTGCCGGCCATGGCGCCCTTCGGCCTGATCGTGGGCGTGCTCGCCGATGCGCGCGGCCTCTCCCTGCTGGAGACGGTGCTGATGTCGGCACTGGTCTTCGCCGGCACCAGCCAGCTCGTGGCCCTCGAACTCTGGGCCGATCCGGCGCCCATCCTGGGCGCGACGCTGGCGGCCTTCGTCATCAACCTGCGGCTCGCACCGATGGGCGCCGCACTCGCCCCCTGGCTCGACAAGCTGCGCGGCTGGAAGCTCTGGGGCACGCTGGCGACGCTGGTGGATAACAGCTTCGCCATCTCGATCGCGGACCAGCGGGCCGGCGGCAAGGATGCGGCGCTGCTGCTGGGCGTTGGGCTCACCTTCTGGGTTTTCTGGATGAGCATGACCGGCCTCGGCCATGCGTTTTCCGGTCTCTTCGCCCTGCCGCCCGGGCACCCGATCTTCTTCGCCAGCGTCGCCACGCTGGTGGCGCTGATGGTGCCGCTCTGGCGCGGCGCGTCGGAGCTTTTTCCCTGGGTGGTGGCGGCGGTGACGGCCTCGCATGTGCTGGGGCTGGGGCAGCCCTGGCCGGTGCTGGCCGGCGCCATCATCGGCGCGGCGGCGGGGGCCTCGCGGGATCTGAAAAGGTAGGACGCAGGGCGCTGCCCTGCACCCGCCGGGGCCGAGAGGCCCCGGACCCCGTTACCGCAAGGCCCGCCAGCGGGCGACGTTGCGGTTGTGCTCTTCCAGGGTGCGGGCGAAGGCGTGGCCGCCCGTGCCATCCGCGACGAAGAACAGGAACTCCGTCTCCGCCGGCCTGGTCGCCGCGCGCAGCGCCTCCCGCCCGGGCGAAGCGATCGGGCCCGGCGGCAGGCCGCGGATGCGGTAAGTGTTGAAAGGGTGCGCCTGGTCGAGGTCGGCCCGCGTCAACGCACGGTCCAGCGGCATCCCCTGCCCGGGCACATAGGCCACCGTCGGGTCGGATTGCAGCATCATCCCGCGCCGCAGCCTGTTCACGAAGACGCCGCCCACCAGCGCGCGCTCGGCCGCGACACCGGTCTCGCGCTCGATGATGGAGGCCAGGATCAGCGCCTCGCGTGCATTGGCCAGCGGCAAATTGGGCGCCCGCGCGGCCCAGGCCTCGGCCAGCGCCGCATCCATCGCGGCCACGGCGCGGCGCGCGACGGAGGCCCGGGTATCGCCCAGGGTAAAGGCATAGGTCTCGGGCAGGGCCGCGCCCTCGGCCAGGGGCGGCACCTCGCCGGTCAGGCCTTCCGTGCGTTCCAGCAGGGCCATGATCTGCCGGGCGGTCAGGCCCTCGGCGATGGTGAGCCGCCGCTGCACCGGCCGGCCTTCGCGCAGCACGGTAAGCACGTCACGGATGGAAGCCCGGGCGGGGAAGGAGAGTTCGGCCGCGCGCAACGGCCCCTCGGCGCGGCTCCACCAGGCGGCGAGGGCGAAGAGGCGCGGCTCGGTGATGACCCCCGCCTCGCGCAGCACGGACGCGATGCTCTCGGTGCCGCCGCGGGGAATGACGAGGTTGGTGGCCTCGGCCAGGGGGCCGGGAGCGGTGATGCGGGTCTGGGCGGTCCAGAAGATGCCGCCCACGGCAAGCGCCAGCGCCAGGATCCCGGCGCCGGCCAGCTTCACCCAGCGGGACATGGCAAGCCCTTAGGGCGCGCCCCGGAAGATCACCGAGGCATTGGTGCCACCGAAGCCGAAGCTGTTGGACAGCGCCACGTCGATCTTCCGCTCCTGCGCCACCTTCGCCACGCGGTCGATCGGGCTCTCGCGGGAGGGATTTTCGAGGTTCAGCGTGGGCGGCACCACATCGTCGCGCACGGCGAGGATGGAGAAGATCGCCTCCACGGCGCCCGCGGCCCCCAGCAGGTGGCCCGTGGCCGATTTGGTAGAGGACATGGCCAGGCCCTTGGCGGCGTCGCCGAACATGCGCTCGACAGCCGAAAGCTCGATGTCGTCGCCGAGCGGCGTGCTGGTGCCATGGGCGTTCACATACTGCACATCGGCCGGCGTCAGCCCGGCATCGCGCAGCGCGGCCTTCATGGCGCGGAAGCCGCCATCGCCATCCTCGGCGGGGGAGGTGATGTGATAGGCGTCGCCGCTCATGCCATAGCCGATCACCTCGGCGTGGATGGTGGCGCCACGGGCCTTGGCGTGCTCGTACTCTTCGAGGACCAGGACGCCGGCGCCCTCGCCCATCACGAAGCCGTCGCGCTCCGAGTCCCAGGGGCGGGAGGCGGTGGCGGGGGTGTCGTTGAACTTGGTCGAAAGGGCGCGCGCGGCACAGAAGCCGCCAATGCCGAGCTCGCAGATCGCGGCCTCGGCGCCGCCGGCCACCATGACATCGGCATCACCGAGGGCGATGAGCCGCGCGGCATCGCCGATGGCATGCACGCCGGTCGCGCAGGCGGTGACGGCGGAATGGTTCGGGCCCTTGAAGCCGTAGCGGATGGAGACATGGCCCGAAGCCAGGTTCACCAGCGAGGAGGGGATGAAGAAAGGCGAGAGGCGCTTGGTGCGGCCCGCCGCCACCAGCATCGCCGCCTCCTGGATCGTCTCCAGGCCGCCAATGCCCGAGCCGATCATCACGCCGGTCGCGCAGCGGCTAGGCTCATCCTCCGGCATCCAGCCCGAGGATTCGATCGCTTCGACCGCCGCCACCAGGGCGAGCTGGATGAAGCGATCCATCTTCTTCTGATCCTTGACGGGGATCCACTCGGCGAGGTCGAGCCGGCCATCCGCCTTGACGCCGACCGGAACCTGCCCGGCGATGCGCGCGGGCAGGTCCTTCACGTCGAAGGATTGGATGTTGGTGATGCCGCTTTCGCCGTTGATCAGCCGCTTCCAGACATTCTCGATCCCGAGCCCGAGGGGGCTCGCGATTCCCATGCCGGTGACGACGACGCGGCGCGGCGCAAAGCCCTGCGCGAACACGTGGCGTTCCTATCCCTGTCGAGGCGTCAGCAGCCGCGGATCAGGCCGCGGCCTGCTGCTTCTCGATGAACTCGATCGCGTCCTTCACGGTCTGGATCTTCTCGGCCGCGTCATCGGGAATTTCCACCCCGAAGGCTTCCTCGAAGGCCATCACCAGCTCGACCGTGTCGAGGCTGTCCGCGCCGAGATCGTCAATGAACGAAGCCTCGGCCGTCACCTTGGCCTCTTCGACGCCCAGATGCTCCACAACGATCTTCTTAACCTTGTCGGCCGTCTCGCTCATTACCCTGTTCTCCTGCTGCCAGCGGTCCCTCGGAATTTCCCGATGGGTTCAGCCGGTCTACCCCCTGAAGCCAACGGTATGGCTCCGCAAGGGCCGGTTACCATGATCGTGCGGGGCGGACTAGGCTGCTCCGCGCGCCGTGGCAAGCCCGCAACCTGGAATTTCTCCGCCGCGTTGCAGCAGCCAGGCCGTTCACTTCAAGCTTCAGGAAGTTACCCGCGCGCCTGCGCTTCGCCTTAGCCCTCGGTTAACCCCCAAGCGGCAGGATGCGCCGGCGGCAGGACGCCGCTTGTGGGGTGCGGCTTGGCCAAGCGTGGCAAGGGGGATGGCGGGATCACCGTCATCAAGCGGATCGAGGAAGGCGGCCATGGACATCATGGCGGCGCCTGGAAGGTGGCCTATGCCGATTTCGTGACCGCGATGATGGCCTTCTTCCTGCTGATGTGGCTGCTCAACGCCACCACCGAGGAACAGCGCCGCGGCCTCGCCGATTTCTTCAACCCCTCCAACGCCCTCGCCACCGGTGCGTCGGGCACGGGCCAGCCCTTCGGCGGCATGACGCCGCACAGCGCCGGCAACATGGCCGCCGACACCGGCGCCATCCGCCTGGAGCGTGGCCCCCGCCCGACCGAGCAAGAGATGGAGGAAGACGAGAGCGACCGCCCGGCCGAGCCGACGCGCCGCACCCCCGGCCCGCCCGGCGATGAGGATAGCCGCGCCGCCCGCGTCGATTCGGTGGCCCCGCCCCGTCCCGATTCGGCCTCCGAGGCGGCGGGCGACGCCGCGGGCGGGCCGCAGCCGCCACAGCCCCTCACCGGCGAGGCCGCGCGCCGCCTCGAAGCCGCCCGCGCCGAGCAGGAGCGCTTCGAGGACATGGCCGACGCGCTGCGCAAGACCTTCCTGGCAGACCCGGCCCTGGCCGAACTCGCCCGCCAGGTGCTGGTCGAGATTACGCCCGAGGGGCTGCGCGTGCAGCTGCTGGAGGCCGACGGCCAGCCCATGTTCGCGACCGGCGGCGCTGCGCCCACCGAGCGCGCGCGGCAGATGATCCAGCGCGTGGCCCAGGCCGCCGCGCGCCTGCCCAACCCCATCCAGGTGACCGGCCACACCGACAGCACGCCCTTCCGCGGCGGCGGCACCCGCAGCAACTGGGACCTCTCCACCGAACGCGCCAATGCCACCCGCCGCATGCTGAGCGAGGCGGGCGTGGCCGAAGCCCGCATCCAGGGCGTCACCGGCATGGCCGACCGCGCGCCACTGCTGCCCGAACAACCCCAGGCAGCCGGCAATCGCCGCGTCGCCATCACCCTGCTGCGCCAGGCGGAGCATCCCAGCCAAGGAGCGGGCCGATGAACACGATCCCCCTATGAACACGATCCTTGGTCTCGTCGTCGTGTTTGTCATGGTGTTCGGCGGCTACATGCTCGCCGGCGGCAAGTTCGGCATCATCATCAAGGCCCTGCCCTTCGAGATGATGATGATCGGCGGCGCCGCGCTGGGCACCTTCCTCATGGCCAACTCAATGCATGACGTGAAGCACACGCTGGGCGGCTTCGGGAAGATCCTGAAGGGCTCGCGCTTCAAGAAGGAAGACTACACCGAGCTTCTCTCCCTGCTGTATTATTTCGTCCGCCTCGCGCAGACCAAGGGCGCCATGGCGCTGGAGCCGCATATCGAGAAGCCGGACGAAAGCCCCGCCTTCAGCAAATTCCCCAAGATCCAGAAGGACCACCACGCGACGGACCTGATCTGCGACTACCTGCGCATGATCGGCATGAACGCCGATGACCCGCACCAGATCGAGGACACCATGGCGCGGGAGCTGAAGAAGCTGAAGGAGGAGGAGATGCACCCCTCGCACGCCATGCAGAGCACCGCCGACGCGCTGCCGGCACTCGGCATCGTCGCCGCCGTGCTGGGCGTCATCAAGACCATGGCCTCCATCGACAGCCCGCCCTCGGTGCTGGGCGGCATGATCGGTGGCGCGCTGGTCGGCACCTTCCTCGGCATCTTCCTGGCCTATGGCATGATGGGGCCCTTCGCCTCGCGGCTGAAGGGCGTGGTCGAGGAGGAGGCCGCCTATTACGAGGTCATCCGCGCCGTGCTGGTGGCCCATCTGCACGGCAATGCGCCGCAGGTGAGCGTGGAGACCGGCCGCAAGGTGGCGCCCTCCTTCCTCATGCCGAGCTTCGCCGAGACCGAGACGGCGCTGCAGGAGCTTTCCATCAATTGACCGGGCGGGCATGGTCGCCGCCATGGACAACTTGCCCGAACACATCCGCGCCCAGGCGCTTTCGCCCTTCCATGGCCTGCTCGGCATCGAGATGCGGCATTGGGAAGAGGGGCTGGCCCGGCTGGTCTGCACCCCCGGGCCGCAGCACGCCAACCGCTCCGGCATCGTGCATGGCGGCGTGATGCTGGCGCTGCTGGACCAGGTGAACGCCTTCGCCGGCCTCTACTGCCCAACACCCGGCCGCAAGCGCCATGCGGTCACGCTCGACCTCGACACGCGATTCACCGGGCAGGGGAAGCTGGGCGCCATCCTGATCGCCGAGGGGCGGCTGGTCAGCGCGGGGCGCAACATCTTCTTCGCGCGCGGCGAGGTGAAGGACGAAGCGGGCAACCTGGTCGCCTTCGGCGCCTCGACGCATCGCTACCGGGCGGGGAGCCACACGCTGGAAGGTGTGCCGGTGGAGTAGGGCGTCACGCCCCCGGCACCCAGACCCGGAAGGTGGCGCCCTGGCCCAGCTCGCTCTCGATCACCAGCTGGCCGCGATGCCGCGTCAGGATATGCTTCACGATGGCGAGCCCGAGCCCGGTGTTGCCCGCGCCACGCGCGCGCCCCTTGTCCACCCGGTAGAAGCGCTCGGTCAGGCGGGGGATGTGCTCGCGCGCGACACCCGGGCCGTCATCCTGCACGGCAAAGGCCACACCGTCCCGCGTGCCGAGCCGCGCCGCCTCGGCCGAGAGGCGCACCTCTTCGCGGGCATGGCGCAGCGCGTTGTCGAGCAGGTTGCGCGCCACCTGGCCCAGCTGGTCGGCATCGGCGGGGCTGGCCGTGAGCGGGCCTTCCGGCAATGCGAGAACCAGGCGGATGCCGCGCGCGGCATAGAGCGGCTCCATCGCCGCCGCCTCGGCCCGCAGCAGGTCACCCAGATCGGCCGTCTCGGCGGGCGGCAGGTGTTCACTCATCTCGACGCGGGAGAGGCCCAGCAGGTCGTCGATCAGGCGGCGCATCCGTTCGGATTGCTCGGCCATGATGCCGAGGAAGCGCTGCTGCGCTTCCGGGTCGTCGCGCGCGGGGCCGCGCAGCGTCTCGATGAAGCCCATGACGCTGGCGAGCGGCGTGCGCAGCTCATGGCTCGCATTGGTGATGAAGTCGGCCCGCATGCGCTCGACGGCGCGCGCCGCCGTGCGGTCGGCCAGCATGATGACGAGGCGCCCGCCATCGGCGAGCGGCGGCTGCATGAGCAGCACCTGGCCCGAGAGGTCGCGCGTGACGGCCCCGGGCAGCGCAAGTTCCACCGGCTGGGGCGCCGCTTCGGCCAGGCAGCGGTCGAGTGCGGCCGCCATGATCGGGTGGCGCAGCAGCGCGCCGAGATCCCCGCGCGAGAGCCCCTCCCCCACCAGGCCGAAAAGGCGGCGCGCCGCCTGGTTGGCGCGCAAAGGCGTGCGGTCCGCGGCGAGGACGATCAGCGGGTCGGGCAGCGCCTCCACGATCGCCTCATCGGCGGCGCGCAGCTGCACCACAAGGGCCGCGCGCGTCTGCAGCGAGCGGGTGAGGCGGGCGAGCCCCTCTTCGATCTCGCCGATGGCGGGCAGGCGCGGGGCGGGCAGCGGCGCGCTGAAGGGGCCCTGCTCCTCGGCGGCGCGGCGGAGTGCCGCGTTGAGACGCGCCACCCCGGCCAGCCAGGTGCCGGCGAGCGCGCCGCCCGCCATGAGACAGATGAGGAGGGCCAGGAGCCCAGGCCCGAGGGCCAGCTCGTCCATCGCCATCAGCACGCCCAGCACCAGGACGGGCGGGCCCGCGATGAGCCCGGTGGTCGCGAGAAGGGACGTCGGCCTCAGCTGCCGGGGCCTCCGGGCAGCGGGGCCGGCTGCACCATCTCGGCCTCGCCGCCCGGCCGGACGGCGAAGACGGCGAGGCCGCGGGTGAGGGCGCCGGCCTCCAGCAGGCGGATCGGGCCATCTGCGCCCATGAAGGCGGCGCCGACCGGAGGCGCACCCTCCCGCGCGGAGCGGGCGGCCAGCGCCACGGCGTCATAGGCGGCGCCGGCCAGGCGTGGTGCCCGCTCGCCGAAGGCGCCGTCATATTGCTGGTCGAAGCGGGCGCGGCCCACCGGATCGGGGCCGGGGAACCAGGCGCCGACGAGGCCGGCCTCCTGCCCCAGCGTCGCATCCGTCATCCAGAGGCTGGTGCCGAGCAGGCGCGGCGCGCCGGCCGGGAAGGCGGCGGCGATCGCATTGGCCGCCGCCCGCGCGCCGGGACCACCGAAGCCGATCAGCACCGCATCGGGCGGGCTTCCCACCAGTTGCTGGGCGAGCGCGGTCATGTCGCCCCGGTTGGAGGCGAGGATGATGGTGGGCGGTGGCGCGCCCAGGCTCTGCGCCGCGGCGCGCATGGCCACGGCCAGGCGCTGGCCGAAGGCGTCATCCGGCGCGAGCAGCGCGAATCGGCGCGCACCCGCCTCGGAGGCCGCGCCGATGATCCGCCGCACCTGCTGCGACGGGGTGATGCCCAGAACCCAGACGCCAGTCCCGGCCTGGGTCTCGTCCGAGGTGAAGGCGAAGATCGGGGCGCGGCCGCCCGCCGTGGCGACGGCCTGGGCGGTTTCGGCCAGGGTCAGCGGCCCGGCCAGCGCCACCGCGCCATCGGCCAGCGCCGCCTGCGCGGCCTGGGCGGCGCCCGCAGGGGTACCGCGCGTGTCACGCGGCAGCAAGGCGATCCGCCGGTCGCCCTGGTCGAAGAGGGCGAGCTGCGCCGCATTCAGCATGGCCTGACCGAGCGGCGCATTGCCGCCAGTCAGCGGCAGCAGAAGGCCGACCGGCAATGTGCCGCCGGCCGGGCCGGGCGCGCTCCAGGGCTGAATGCCGGCCTGGGGTCGGCGGAAATCCCGCTGCGGGGGTTGCGGGGCGCAGCCGATGAGCACAAGACAAAGGGAGGCCAGGGCGACCCCCCATGGAAACCGACGACGCATCCCCAACCCCTCCTCACCCGCCGGCCGGCACAACGCCCGGCCTGACGCTCGTGGCCACGCCCATCGGCAACCTGGCGGATTTCTCCCCCCGCGCGCAGCAGGCGCTGGCCGAAGCCCGCGCCATCCTCTGCGAGGATACCAGAGTAACCTCCCGGCTGCTCGCGCGGCATAGCATTTCCGCGACACTCCTGGCTTTGCACGACCACAACGAGGAAAGCGAGGCCCCCCGCCTGGTTGCGCGGCTCTTGGCCGGTGAAAACCTGGCCCTGGTGAGCGATGCGGGCACGCCCCTGGTCTCGGACCCCGGCTTCCGGCTGGTCCGGGCGGCGATCGCGGCGGGGGTGACGGTCTCGGCCATTCCAGGCCCCAATGCGGCGGTGATGGCGCTGACGCTCTCCGGACTGCCGCCGCATCCCTTCCTCTTCCATGGCTTCCTGCCGCCCAAATCCGCCGCCCGCGCCGCCGAGATCGGCCGAATCGCGGGGATGGAGGCGGCGGGCCTCACGGCCACGCTGATCTTCTATGAGGCGCCGCACCGCGTGGCGGAGGCGCTGACGGCCCTCGCCGAGGGCTTGGGCGCCGGCCGGCCGGCGGCCGTGGCGCGCGAACTCACCAAGCGATTCGAGGAAGTCCGCCGCGGCAGCCTGGCTGAACTCGCCGCCCATTACGCGGCGCATGAGGCGCGCGGCGAGGTGGTGCTCTGCGTCGGCCCCGCGCCCCCGCCGGCCGAACCCACGGGCGATGCGCTCGACTCGGCGCTGCGCGCCGCCATGGGCCGGATGACCCTGCGCGACGCGGCGGCCCATGTGGCCGAGGCGACGGGGCTGCCGCGCAAGCGCGTCTATGCCCGCGCGCTGGAGCTGGCCGGCGACGGATGAATCCGGGCCAGCGCATCCTCTGGATGAACATCCTCTTCGGCGCCGGCCTGGCGCTCGTGCTGCCCTGGCTGGCGGCGGGGCTGCTCGCGCATCTCTGGGGCCGGGCGCGGGGCACGCTCTGGTCCTCGCAGCATGCCTATGCGGTGCGGACCTTCTGGATGGGGGTGGTGGGCGCGGCGGGCGCCTTGGCCTGCGCCGGCATCGGGCTGATGGAGCCGCTGCTGGCGCTGACCTGGCTCTACATGGCGGCGCGGGTCACGCGCGGCGTCCTCGCCTGGGAGCGCGAGGAATGGATCACCGATCCGGGGCGCTTCCTGTAAGGGCATAGCCGGCTGGCAGCTCGGCCACCACGCGCCGGCCGATCGCGGGGGCGCCGGCCGGCATGGCGGCGAAGAGGTCCTTTTCGGCCTCGATCAGGGTGACGCCACCCAGACGTGGCACGATGCCGCGACCCACACGGTCCCACAGCGCGGAACCCCGCAGCGCAAAGGACCAGGGCAAGGGCGGCACGAAGAGCGCCGCGTCCCGCCGCGTCACCGCGAACATCTGCCGGCGCAGCTGCCCCTCCAGCTGGCCACGCGAATAGGGCCGGCCCTGGCCGAAGGGCGTGTGGTCGAACAGCGCCCAGCTGCCCAGGCGGTTGGGCACGATGACGAGCAGCCGCCCATCGTCGCGCAGCACGCGCCAGCATTCGCGCAGCAGGGCATGCGCGCCCTCGCTCGCTTCCAGGGCATGGACCAGCAGGATGCGGTCCAGGCTGCGGTCCGGCAGGGGCAAATGGCGGTCCTGCACCTGGGCCGAGCCGGGGAGAAGTCCCAGCCCCTCGGGCGCGAGGGCGATGCGCCGCCCCGGCTTGCCGGGCCAGAGCGCCAGGTAGGGCGCCGCCCAGCCGAGGCCCAGCAGATCGAACCCCGTCATCTCCGGCCAGAGGGCGAGAAGGCGCGCGCGCAGCAGCCGTCCCGCAACCCGGCCGAGCGGGGCGCGATAGAATTCGGCCAGACCGTGGACCTCACCGCTCATGCGAGGGATATAGGGGACCGGGACGCCCCAAGGGAGTGCCCCCGATGGAGAACCCATGACCCTCACCGTGAAGCCCATTCCGATCCTGGACGACAATTACGCCTGGTTCCTGCGCGACGAGGCGACGGGGATGACGGCGGTGATGGACGCCGCCGTGGTCGAACCCATCGCCGATTTCATCGCGGCCGAAGGCGGGCGGCTCGATTGGCTGCTGATCACCCACCACCATGGCGACCACATCGCGGGCATCCCCGAGCTGGCGAAGCGCTACGGCGCGAAGATCGCGGGCAACGCCGCCGATGCTGCCCGCCTGCCGCCGCTTGATGTCGCGGTGAAGCCGGGGGACAGCTTCGCGCTCGGCGAGTGCGTCGCCACCATCCTGGACAGCCCGGGCCATACGCGCGGCCACATCGCCTGGAGCTTCGAGGCGGATCGCGCGCTGTTTCCCGGTGACACGCTCTTCGCGGCCGGCTGCGGGCGGCTGCTGGAAGGGACGGCCTCCGAGATGTTCGCCTCCCTCGCCGCCTTCGCGCATCTGCCGGACGCGACGCGGGTCTGCTGCGGGCATGAATACACCCTCTCCAACATCCGCTTCGCGCTGACGGTCGAGCCCGACAACCTGGCGCTCATGGCCTATGCCGTGCAGGCCAAGGCGCAGCGCGAGGCGGGCCAGCCCACCATCCCCACCACCCTCGGCCTGGAGCGCGCGGTGAACCCCTTCGTGCGCGCCAAGGATGTGGCCGAACTCGCGGCGCGCCGCCTTGGCAAGGACAGCTTCCGATGAAACTCCATTATTCCGGCGCCAGCCCCTTCGTCCGCAAGGTGGTGGCGACCGCGCTGCATCACGGCATCCCGCTCGAACGCGTGGCGACCAACCCGCATGCGAGCCCGGCCGAGCTGCTGGCCGACAACCCGCTCTCCAAGGTCCCGGCGCTGGTGACGGATGACGGGATGACGCTGCCGGACAGCCCGGTGGCCTGCGAATATCTCGACAGCCTGGGGGGCGCGACCAAGCTCCATCCGGCGGGCGATGCGCGCTGGCCGGCGCTGCGCCTGGCGGCCCTGGCCGATGGCATCCTGACCGCCGCCGTGCTGCGTCGCGGCCAATCCCTGCTGCCGGTGGAGGAAGCGCGCGCGGGCACCATCGCGCGGCAGAAGGCGGCGGTGACCCGCACGCTGGACCTGCTGGAGGCGGAGGGCGTGCCCGCCACGCTGAACATCGGCACGCTCACGCTGGTCTGCGCGCTGGGCTATCTCGATTTCCGCTTCGGCGATGAGGATTGGCGCCCGGGCCGGCCCGGGCTGCTGGCCTTCTACGAGGCGCATATGGCGAACCCGATCTTCGCCGAGACGGTGCCCGTCGGGTGAGGCTGACCGACCCTGGCCTTGACCCCCGCGCGCTGATCGAGACCCTCGGGCTGCAGCCGCACCCCGAGGGCGGGCATTTCCGCGAGATCTTTCGCCACGCGCCCGCGGACGGGACGCGCGGCGAGAGCACGGCGATCTACTACCTGCTGGCCCCGGGCGAGCGTAGCCATTGGCACCGCGTGGACGCCGATGAGGGCTGGCACTGGTATGGCGGCGGCGCTCTGGCGCTCAGGCTCTGGTCCGGCGCTGGCGTCGAGACCATCCATCTCGGCCCCGACATCGCCGCCGGGCAGCGCCCCTTTGCCATGGTGCCGCGCGGCGTCTGGCAGGCGGCGGCACCGCTGGATGGCTGGGTGCTGTGCGGCTGCACCGTGGCGCCGGCCTTCGCCTTCGAGGGGTTCGAACTCGCCCCGCCGGGGTGGGAGCCCCCGTCCGATGGCCGCAGCGCCGAAGGGCGCGAAGGCCTGAATCGGAAGGGCAGCGAAGCATGAGCACCTCCTTGGCCTGGGATGAGCGCTACACCGGCGGCGAATTCCAGTTCGGCACGGCGCCCAACGAATATCTCCGCGCCCAGGCCTGGCGATTCCGGCCGGGCATGGCAACGCTGGCCGTGGGCGATGGCGAGGGACGCAACGGCGTCTGGCTCGCCAAGCTCGGGCTCGCGGTCACCAGCCTCGACTGGTCGGCCGTCGCGGTCGCCAAGGCGCAGGAATTCGCCGATACGCGGGGCGTGCCCCTCGATGCGCGGCAGGCCGATGTGGCGCGCTGGGACTGGCCGGAGGCACAATACGACCTGATCGCCTGGATCTACCTGCACCTTCCGCCCGAGGACCGCGCGCTGGCCGCCGCCGGCTGCCTGCGCGCGCTGAAGCCGGGCGGTCTGCTGGTGCTGGAATGCTTTTCGCCGGCGCAGGAGGGCCGCCGCTCGGGCGGACCCAAGATCCCGGCGCTGCTCTGGGACCGTGCGATCATCGAGCGCGAATTCGCAGCGCTCGAGGTGCTGGAACTGACCGAGGGCGCGGTTCGGTTGGACGAAGGCCCACGCCACCAGGGCCTCGCCGAGATCGTGCGCTGCGTGCTGCGAAGACCCTGATTTCGCGGCACCGGGATTCGTGCCAGCCTCCGAGAAAATCAAGTCCCGGAGGAACACATGACCATCTCGCGCCGCGCTTTGCTCGCCACGCCCATCATGGCGGCCCCCGCCTTTGCACAGTCCTTCCCCGCGCGGCCCATCCGCCTGATCGTGGGCTTCCCGCCCGGCGGCGGCTCGGACCTCGTGGCACGCCCCATCGCGCAGCGGATGAGCGAGAGCCTGGGCCAGCCCGTGCTGGTGGAAAATCGCGGCGGCGCCAACGGCAATCTCGGCCTGGATGCGGTGGCGAAGAGCGCGCCCGACGGCTA
>JAIYCD010000088.1 GCA_027488195.1 Acetobacteraceae bacterium
ATGCTGGAAGGCCAGGTCCTGCGCCTGGCGGAAGCGCAGAAGGTCAAGCGCGACGAGTTCATCGAGCAGTGGCGCGGCAGCGAGCTGGACCCCGCCTGGTTCGACCGCATTTCCAAGCTGCAGGGCAAGGGCTGGAAGGCCTTCGTCGCACGGTCGAAGGACGATGCGGAAGCGATCCGCGCGGAGATCGCCAAGGTCGCCGCCGATACCGGCCTGCCGGTGCCGGATTTCAAGCGCGTCTATGCCACCGTGTCGCGTGGCGAACGCGACATGACCCAGGCGAAGAAGGAGATGATCGAGGCGAACCTCCGCCTCGTCATCTCCATCGCCAAGAAATACACCAATCGCGGCCTGCAGTTCCTGGACCTGATCCAGGAAGGCAATATCGGCCTGATGAAGGCGGTCGATAAGTTCGAATACCGCCGCGGCTACAAGTTCAGCACCTACGCCACCTGGTGGATCCGGCAGGCCATCACCCGCAGCATCGCCGACCAGGCCCGCACCATCCGAATTCCGGTGCACATGATCGAGACGATCAACAAGCTGGTCCGCACCTCGCGCCAGATGCTGCACGAGATCGGCCGCGAGCCGCAGCCCGAGGAGCTTGCCGAGAAGCTCGGCATGCCGCTCGAGAAGGTCCGCAAGGTCCTCAAGATCGCCAAGGAGCCGATCAGCCTCGAAACCCCGATCGGCGACGAGGAAGACAGCCACCTCGGTGACTTCATCGAGGACAAGAACGCGATCATCCCGCTCGATGCCGCGATCCAGTCCAACCTGCGGGAAGCCACGACGCGCGTGTTGGGCAGCCTGACGCCGCGCGAGGAGCGCGTGCTGCGCATGCGCTTCGGCATCGGCATGAACACCGATCACACGCTGGAAGAGGTCGGCCAGCAATTCAACGTGACGCGTGAGCGCATCCGCCAGATCGAGGCGAAGGCGCTGCGCAAGCTCAAGCACCCGAGCCGCTCCCGCAAGCTGCGATCCTTCCTGGAGACCTGAGCGGGCCATGGTGATGAAGCTGGTGGAGCCCACCACGCGGATCGCGGTGGATGTGACCTTTCTCAGGATGGACCGGCGTCCGCCAGGCGCCTTCGCGCCGCTACCCTACGGCCTGACGGTCGAGACCTGCATGCCGCGGTGCAGCGTCGGGCATTACCGGGAGCTCTACGCGACCGTCGGGGAGGATTACGTCTGGTGGCTGCGCCGCACCCTCAGCGACGCCGAGCTTGATGCCGTCCTGGCGGACCGCGCCATCAGCATCCATGTGCTGCGCGATGCGGAGGGCGATCTCGGCTTCTATGAGCTGGACCGGCGCGGCTGGCCGGTGATCAACCTGGCCTATTTCGGGCTTTACCCGCGCGCGGTGGGCCTCGGCATCGGCATGGCCTTCCTGCAGCACGCAATCCGCGCCGCCTGGGAGGAAGCGCCTGTGGCACTCACGGTGAACACCTGCACGGCCGATCACCCCCGCGCCCTTCCGAATTATGTGAAGGCGGGTTTCACGCGTTTGCGCACCGTGCGCGAGGAATGGCCGGTGCCGGACCGCCTCGGCCTGCCCATCCCGGATCACCTGCGGATCTGAAGCCCCTCACGATGACGCGGCCTGGGTGACCCGGCCGCCCCGCATGGTGCCGAGGTAGCGTGCCGCCGCTGGGAGTGTCAGCGGCCGGCCGACCAGATAGCCCTGCATGATGTCGCAGCGATGCTCCGTCAGGTATCGCCGCTGCGCTTCGTTCTCCACGCCCTCCGTCACCACCTCAAGCCCCAGCCCGTGTGCCAGGCCAATCACCTTCCGTGCGATGGGGGAGGGCGCGCCCCTTTCGCCAATGTCGCGCACGAAGCGGCGGTCGACCTTGAGCTGATCCACCTGGAACTCGGTGAGACGCCAAAGCGACGCATAGCCCGTGCCGAAATCATCCAGCGCGATGGAGACGCCGAGCGCCTTCGGCGCGCGCAGCACATGCACGATGCGCTCGGCGGAGCGGTCGAGCAGGGTTGTCCCCGTCCATTCCAGTTGCAACCGGCCGGCGGGAACCTGGTGCCGTTCCAGCGCCGCACGCACCTCGCGCGGAAAATCCTCCGAGAGGAGCTGCGCGGTCGCCACATTGACGGCGACGCGGCCGGGCTCGAGGCCGAGATCCAGCAGATGCCGCCCACCGGGCCAAGGCCTCGAAGCCCAGATGCGCGCCATCGCGCACGCGGATCTGCGGTTGGAGTGCCACGCTCAGCGCGTTGCGCGCGACGGCGCGGCGCAACTGGTCCGCCAGCTCCGCCTTGCGCTCCAGGGCGGCGGCGATGCTGCGGTCGAAGAAGGAATGGCAATGCCGGCCCATGCGCTTGGCGTGATAACGCGCCGTGTCGGCGCTGCGGAACAAGGTGTCCGCATCGGCCGCATCGGTGGGAAAGAGCGCGACGCCGATGGAGAGGGATGGCGTGATGGTGGCTGTGCCGAAAGCGAGCGGTGCCTCCATCCTCACCCGCTACTGGCCGAGGAAGGAGAGCGCCTGCCCGGCATTGCTGATACCGGGCAGCAGGATGGCGAATTCATCCCCGCCCAGGCGGACGAAGACATCCTCGCGCCTGAGCATATCCAACCCGCGCGCCGCGATCTCCCGCAGCAGCGCATCGCCCGCCGTATGGCCCAGCGTGTCGTTCGTCGCCTTGAAGTGATCGAGGTCGAAGATCAGCAGGCAGGCGCTGGCCGGATCGTCATGGCGGCCGCCCGCGACCAGACCGGCCAACCGCCGGAAGAGCCATGCCCGGTTGCCGAGGCGCGTCAGCGGGTCCAGATCGGAGAGGCGCTTGGCCTCCGCCTCGGCCATCTTCAGGCGGGCGATCTCCTCGCGGTGCCCGCCGACGTCGGCGATGGTGCCGACCAGATGGCCGGGAGCGCCCGCCGCTCGCAGCCCCGGCGCCCGGTGGTGCGCAGCCAGATGTGGCGTCCGCGTGCGGTGATGAAGGGCAGTTCGAGATCCCAGGCAGCACCTGCGGCGACGGCTGCGGCCAGGCGCGGGCGCGCCTCGGGCGCGCAAAAAACCAGCGCCTCGGCCGGGCTTGGCTGGCGGCTCTCCTTGATCTCCGGGATGGCGAGGCTGCTGGCGCTCCAGCGGTGGGAACGGGTGGCAAGGTCAAGGCCCCAGGTGCCGATCCCGGCGGTGGCGAGCGCCGCCTCCACGCGTTCCGCCTCCCGCTTCTCCCCGGGCGGGTCCGGGTTGCGGCAGGCGGCGCTCATGCGCGCGGGCGGGGTGCCTCACGCCGGGCGGCATCGGCGAGCAGCGCCAGGCTCGCGTCGTAATAGCCCTCGCCCGGGCCGGGCTGGGAGGGGACGGAGGCCTGGCGTGCCACCAGCCGCTCGATGGCCATGATGCCTAGGGTGG
Source organism: Acetobacteraceae bacterium (assembly GCA_027488195.1). Lineage (GTDB taxonomy): Bacteria > Pseudomonadota > Alphaproteobacteria > Acetobacterales > Acetobacteraceae > Roseococcus. The sequence continues at coordinate 3,378 of JAIYCD010000088.1, forward strand.
CGGGGAAGGGGGAGATGCGATCCTGCACCACATCAACCCAGGCGGGCATGTAGGGGTGGTTGGGATCGGCCCAGAAACGCCCGGCATGGCGCAGCGCCGGCGCGTCCCAGCGGCCGCTCCAGGCCAGGAAGAGTGGCACGCGCACCGCATCGGGGCCGAAGCGCAGGCCGCGCTGCGGCTCCGGCTGGAAGGCGCCGCCCCGGCGGCTCAGCATCACCCAGTCGGTCGGCAGCTTCCAGCGGCCGAAGCGGGCCTCGCTGGTCAGGCGCTCGCCCTCCTGGATCAGGGCGCGCCATTCGGGACGTGGGAAGGCCTCGGCAAGGGCCTCCAGCGCGGGGAAGACGTAGTAGGAGGGATTCACGACGATATGCGTGCCCTGGTCGAAGCCCCAGGCGCCGGGCAGCAGGATGATCCGCCCATCGAGCTGGCGGGCTGCGAAGCGCAGGATATCGGTCGCCACACCCTGGGCCAGTTCCCGGTAGGTGGGCGCCTGCCAGCGACGGGCGGCATCCAGCAGCGCCCAGGCGTAGCAGAGGTCGCCGTCGGTCGCGCAGTTGAGGTCGAGGACGGGGGAGGAAATGGAAGGGTTGTACCGCCAGGCGAGCAGCCGGTCCCCCCGGATGCCGAGGTTGCGCCGTGTCCAGTTCAGGATGAGGTCGAAGGCGGCGCGGTCATCATTCCGTACGGCCAGCAGCATGGCCCACGCCTGGCCCTCGGAATGTGAGACACGCCCGTTTTCCGTATCCACGATGCGTCCGTCGTGCTCGAGGAAGCGTGCCTTGTAGCTCTCCCACGAATTGGGTGCGGGGCTGGCGTCAGCACCCTGCGCGAGTGCGGCGAGACCGAGGCCGCCGAGCAGAGCCTGGCGACGTCCGGGGGCGGATGTATGCAGAACTGCACTAATTTTCATCATACAACCATAACGGGTAAACACGTTGTGGTTGCGTATATAGATGTTTAGAAATGTTGAGTAACGAACTCGCGCGTCGGCGTGGCGGGCAGTTGGCTTGCGTCGGGCAAGGCGGCGAAGGCGTAGCCTGCGCCACGCACCGTCACGATCGCTCCCGCGCCAAGCTTGGTCCGGAGCTTATGCACGAGAATGTCGACGGCGCGGTCCCCGGCCCGATGCGGCCGCCCCAGGACGGGCAGGGAGATGTCCATCCGGCTGGCGGGCTTGTGGCCCCGCCGCAGCAGCAGGACCAGCGCGTCATACTCGGCCGTCGTCAGTCCGCAGGAGCGCCCATCCGGCCGGAAAACCTGCCTTTGTTCGGGGAAGATGCACCAGCGTCCGAGGCGGGCGGGGCCGATGATGAGCTCCGTCGTGGCTACCGGCGCAGGCGCGGGCAAGGTCGGGGGATGGTTCGCCTGCTGGCCAAGCCATTCCGCGGCACGGACCAGGCGCTTGTGGCCCGTGGCGGGGTCGAAGACCACCAGGTCAGGCTCCTCCGTCGCCACGAAGCGGGCGAAGTCGGGAGCGTTCTCTCGGGTCAGGACAAAGGCCTTCTGCCATCCGGTCGAGGGCCAGGGCTCATCTCCAGACTGAGAAACCACAACCATGACGTGCATTGCCATGCCCAGAAAATAGGCGAATCTTGACGGGAAGCAAGCGGTGTTTGGGAGGGCGCGGCGGATCACACTGGATCGTACCCTCGCCCCCTGCGCCCGGCAGGACTTGAACCCGCAACCAAGCCGTTATGAGCGGCCCGCTCTAACCAATTGAGCTACGGGCGCATGGGAGGCGTCATCTGCGGCGATTCACCCGTCGGGATCAACCCTGCGTCCAGCGCCGCGCTTCCCAGAGCGCGCGCAACTCCGCATCCATGGCCAAGGCCATCGCCCGGTAATCCGCCCCCAGCACGGGGCGTAGCGGCATGGCGAGCCGCTCCGCCTCGCGCAGGAAGGCGGGGTCGGCCAGCATCGCGGTGAAGGCGGCCAGCAGCCGCTCGGTGATTTCGGGCGGCAGGCCGGCCGGGCCCACGAAGCCGCGGCTCGCACTGCCCAGCACATCCACGCCCTGTTCGCGATAGGTCGGCAGGTCCGGCAGGCCGGGCCAGCGGGTGGCCGCCGCCTGGCCGAGGCCACGCAGCCGCCCCTCGCGCACGAAGGGCAGCGCCTCGCTCACATTCATGGCGGCGATGTCCACCTGGCCCGAGAAGACCTGGGGCAGCATCTGGCCGATGCCGGGGAAGGGGACATGCGTCAGGCGCGCGCCTGTCGCCGCCTCGAAGCGGAACATGGCCAGGTGGTCGTCGCTGCCCACGCCGGTCAGGCCGTAGGTCAGGATTTCCGGCCGTGCCCGGCCCGCGGCGATGATGTCGGCCAGGCTGCGATAAGGGCTCTCGGGCCGCACGAAGAGGGCGCAGGGGTCGTCCACCACATTGGCGAGGTAGGTCAGCTCCGCGACGCGGTAGCGGACTGCGCGCTCGATGGGATGGGAGACCAGGCCCGGCATGGTGGTGGCGCCGAGCGCATAGCCATCGGCGGGCGCGTTGGCCGCGGCCTCATGGCCAAGCTGCCCGCCCGCACCCGGACGGTTCACGATCACGAAGCGGGCACCGGGCAGAAGATTGGCCAGGAAGGGCGCGACCGCGCGGGCCATGACATCTACGCCGCCGCCGGCCGAGAACCCCACATGGATCTCGATCGGCCGCGCTGTAGGCCAAGTACCCTGCGCCGCGGCGGGCCAGATCGGTGCAGCGGCGAAAGGAAGGGCCAGGGCAATGCGGCGGCTCGGCATGGGGCGATCCTTCGGGAAGGTTACGCCCCAGCCATGCAACATTCATGCAAGCCCCATCCCCCCAGGCGGGGAGGGGCGGCTATTTCGCCTTCTTGGCCCGCTCGATGGCTTCCTGGATCAGCTTATGGGCCTCGGCGGCGCCGCCCCAGCCGATCACCTTCACCCACTTGCCGGGCTCCAGATCCTTGTAGTGCTCGAAGAAGTGGCGAATCTGATCGAGCGTGATCTGCGGCAGGTCCGTCACCTCGTGCACATTCACGTAACGCTTGGTGAGCTTGGGCGAGGGGACGGCAATGATCTTCTCATCATGGCCGCCATCATCTTCCATCTTGAGGACGCCGACCGGCCGCACATTGATGACGGCGCCGGGGACGATGGGGCGGGTATTGGCCACCAGCACGTCGATCGGGTCGCCATCATCGCTCAGCGTGTGCGGCACGAAGCCGTAATTGCCGGGATAGCGCATCGGCGTGTGCAGGAAGCGGTCGACGAAGAGCGTGCCCGAGGCCTTGTCCATCTCGTACTTGATGGGTTCGCCACCGATCTCGACCTCGATGATCACGTTCAGGTCATGCGGCGGATTCTTGCTGATGGGGATCGCGTCGAGGTTCATCAGGGGCTCCAG
>JAIYCD010000123.1 GCA_027488195.1 Acetobacteraceae bacterium
CGCAGGATGTCGGCGCCGAATTCCTCCGCCTTGCGGAAGCTCTCCGGATCATTCGCGTCGAACATGATGAGCGGGTGGAGATTGCCGTCGCCCGCGTGGAACACATTCGCGACCCCCAGGCCGTATTGCACGCTCATCTCGCCGATGCGCTTGAGCACATGCGGCAGCTCGCCGGTCGGGATGGTGCCGTCCATGCAGAGGTAATCCGGGCTGATGCGCCCCACCGCCCCGAAGGCGCCCTTGCGCCCCTTCCAGATGGCCAGCGACTGTTCGGCGCTTTCGGCGAGTTTCATGCTGATCGGCTTGAAGCGCGCGCAGATGTCGCGAATCTTGCCGAGCAGCATGTCCTGCTCCTCCGTGCTGCCTTCCACCTCGATGATGAGCATGGCTTCCGCATCCAGCGGATAGCCGGCATGGGCGAAGGCCTCGCAGGCATGGATGCAGGGCTTGTCCATGAATTCGAGTGCCACCGGGATGATGCCCGAGCCGATGATGGCATCCACCGCGGCGCCCGCGACCTCCACGGAATCGAACGCCGCCAGCATGGCGCGGGCACCTTCCGGGCCGCGCAGGATGCGGACGGTCACGTCGGTCACCATGCCTAGCTGCCCCTCGCTCCCTGTGATGAGGCCGAGCCAGTCATAGCCGGCCGCATCCAGGTGATTGCCGCCGATCTCGATCACCTCGCCCTCGATGGTCACGAAGGTCACGCCCAGCAGGTTGTTCGCGGTCACGCCGTATTTCAGGCAATGCGCGCCGCCCGAATTCATCATGACATTGCCGCCAATCATGCAGGCGAGCTGGCTCGACGGGTCGGGCGCGTAGAAGAAGCCATCGCCCTCGACGGCCTTGGTGATGCCGATATTGGTGACACCCGCCTCGACCACCGCATAGCGGTCCTCGAGGTTGATCTTCTTGATGCGGTTCATCCGCATCAGGCCGATCACCACGGCATCGGCCAGCGGCAGGGCGCCGCCGGCGAGGGAGGTGCCGGCGCCGCGCGGCACCACGCGGATGCCGTTCGCGTGGCAATAGCGCAGCACCTCGGCCACCTCCTGCGTGGTGCGCGGCAGGACGACGGCCAGCGGCATCTGCCGATAGGCGGCCAGGCCATCCGTCTCGTAGGGCTTCATGCGGATCGTCTCGCCGATCACCGCATCGGCCGGCAGCAGCCGCCCGAGATCGGCCAGTATCGCGTCACGCCGGGCGAGGATGTCGGGCTTGGGGGCCGGAAGGCTGATCATGGGGCGCTGTCCGCTTGTGTCTCTGGCCCGCAACATGTCGTCGGGGGGGCTTTCCCGCAAGCGGTGGGCCGCCCATGCTGGCCGGCCCTTTCGCCCGGAGCCCCGCATGCAAGCCTGGCGCGCCAGCCTGCCCATGTACAACCTGCCCGAAATGCAGCCCGAGAATGCCGCCTTCTGGGCCGCGCTCCGGGCCGAGCTGGGGGCGGAGGGCATGACCAACCTGCCGGAGGCGCTGGCCTTCGACCGCCCCCCGGTGCCCGGCGCGATCGAGGCGGAGCAGCTCTTCACTCAGGTCTGTGGCTGGCCCCTGCAGACCATCTTCCGGGGCCAGGCGCGGCTGCTCGGCGTGCCGACCTACACGGCGGAACATTGCGCGCCCGGGCGGCACGCCGCGGTCTTCATCGTGCATGCCGATGCGCCCTACCAGCATCTGGCCGACCTCAAGGGGGCCAACTACGTCTTCAACAGCCGGCATTCCAATTCCGGCATGAACCTGCCTCGCCTGGCGCTGGCCCGGATCGGCGCGCGGGCCCCCTTCTTCCGCTCCATCACGGAGACGCACAGCCATCCCGGCAATGTGGAGCGCGTGGCGAAGCGCGAGGCGGACGCGACCTGCGTGGACAATGTGACCTACGCCTTCATGGTCCGGCACCGGCCCTGGGTGGGCGAGCGGACGCGCATCCTGGCCGCGACACCCGGCACGCCCGCCATCCCCTTCGTGACCGCCATGACCACGCCGGAGCCCATCGTCGCGGCGCTCCAGGCGGCGCTGATGCGCGTGGGGCGTGATCCGCGCTGGGCGGCCGCGCGGGCAGGGCTGATGCTCGCCGAGATCCTGCCGCCCGAGGGGGCCGACTACCCGGAGCAACTGCGCGCCGAGGCGGAGGCCGCTTCCCTCGGTTATCCCGAGTTCCGCTGAGCCTCTTGTTGCTTGACCGGAATGGAGGGCGGGCGCAGCCTCCCTGAAAATCCGAGGAAGACAACATGCTGCCCTCCCGCTTGCGCGCGCCGTTCATGGCGCTCGCCGTCCTGGTCCTGTCCTTCGCCGCGTCCGCCCAGCCCGTGCCCACCGCCTCCAACACGCTGGACCAGGTACGCGCGCGGGGCACGCTGGCCTGCGGCGTCAATGCCAATACGCCCGGCTTCACCACGGTGGACAGCCGCGGCGACTTCCGCGGCATGGTGGCCGATCTCTGCCGGGGCCTGGCCGCCGCCATCTTCGGCGATGCGACCAAGGTGCGCTTCGTGCCGCTCTCCTTCGCCACGCGCTTCACGGCCCTCGGCGCCGGCGAGGTGGACCTGCTCTTCCTCACGAGCACCCAGACCGTGCTGCGCGACACCACGCTCGGCCTGCGCTTCGTGCATCCCTATTTCTACGACGGCCACGGCTTCATGGTCCGGCGCGACGCCAATGTGACCGATGCACGCGGCCTCGCCGGCGCCACCATCTGCCTCCAGCCCGGCACGACGAATGAGCAGATCACGGCCGAGTATTTCCGCAGCCAGAATCTCACCTTCCGCCCCGTGCTCTTCGAGCAGAATGAGCAGGTGCGCGCCGCACTCGCCGCCGGCCGCTGCGATGCCTTCGGGTTTGACGCCTCGGGCCTGGCCGCCATGCGCTCCTCCCTGCCGGACCCGAACGCCTGGGTCATCCTGCCGCAGCTTTTCTCCAAGGAGCCCTATACCGCCGTGATTCGGCGCGGCGATGAGAGCTGGTTCGAGCTGATGCGCTGGTTCACCTTCGCGCTCTTCGAGGCGGAGGAGGCCGGCATCACCGCCGCCAATGCGGACGAGATGCGCCGCACCTCGCAGGATGCCAATGTGCGCCGCCTGCTGGGCGCGCTGCCGGAAGTGGGCCAGGCGCTGAAGCTCGATCCCGCCTGGGCGCTGAACGCCATCAAGGCCATCGGGAATTATGGCGAGCTTTATGCGCGGCATCTGGGCCCCAACACGCCGCTGGCGATGCCGCGGGGAAGCAATGAATTGTGGACCCGCGGCGGGTTGCATTACGCCCCGCCCTTTCGCTGAAAATGGGCATTACAATGCGGTCACGCCGCCAACAGATCGGTTGACTCCGGGCGCGATCCCGCCCGACCATCCTACTCAGAAAAGCAAGGTTGAGGTAGGCAAAGCATGAAGTGGGATCGGTCCATCCGAGCCGCGCTGGTGGCGGCATGCGTGGCACTCTTCGGAACGGCGGCGCAAGCCGGCCCGACGCTGGATCAGATCCGGGCACGCGGCACGCTGATCTGCGGCATTCACACCGGCGTCGCGGGCTTCGCCCTGCCCGACAGCCGCGGCACCTGGCAGGGGCTGGACGTGGATCTGTGCCGCGGCCTCGCCGTAGCCATCTTCAATGACGCCACGAAGGTGCGCTTCAGCCCGCTCTCCTCCTCCACGCGCTTCACCGCGCTGGGCTCGGGTGAGATCGATGTGCTGTTCCGCACCTCGACGCAGACCATGCTGCGCGACACCACGCTCGGCCTGCGCCACGTCACCACCTACTTCTTCGACGGCCATGGCTTCCTGGTGCGCAACAGCCTCGGCGTGCGCCAGGTGCGCGAGATGAACGGCGCCACCATCTGCCTCATCCAGGGCACGACGAATGAGCAGGTCACGGCGGATTACTTCCGCAGCGTGAACGTGCCCTTCCGCCCCGTGGTGTTCGCGCGAACGGACCAGGCGGCCGCCGCCCTGCAGGCCGGCCGCTGCGACGCCTTCGGCTCCGACGCCTCGCAGCTCGCCGCCGTGCGCTCCACCATGCAGAACCCGCGCGAGTGGACCGTACTGCCCGAGCGCTTCAGCAAGGAGCCCTACGGCGCCTATGTCCGCCGCGGCGATGACGACTGGTTTGAGCTGATTCGCTGGTACACCACCGCGCTCCTTGAAGCCGAGGAGCAGGGTGTGACCGCCGCCAATGCCGAGCAGATGCGCCGCACCAGCACCAACCCCAACACGCGCCGCCTGCTGGGTGTCACGCCGGAACTGGGCCAGGCGCTGAAGATCGATCCGCTCTGGGCCTACAACGTGATCCGCGCCATCGGCAATTACGGCGAGATCTATGAGCGCACCATGGGTGAGAACACCCCGGTTGCGCTTCCGCGCGGACCGAATAATCTCTGGACCAATGGCGGGCTGATGTATCCGCTGCCGATGCGGTGACCCGCTGACGAGATAAGGTCCGGCCCCGACACAGGGCCGGATCATTCACGGCGCAAGCCGGGACTGAGCCCCTTCGGCCGCGAGGCCGGGGGGGTTTTTCGTTGGCCTAGAGAGTGAAGAGTCGGCCGTGTTGCGGCATCGCATCGCCGATCCCGCAGCTGCGCAGCGCGCGCCAGTAGCTGACGGGATTGCTGGCGAGCACCGGCTTGCCCAATTCGCGCTCCGCCGTGCGGGCCAGGGCGGCGAAGGGCAGCCCGGTGCCGACCTGGATGATCACATCCACCTCCGGCCCGTTCAGCTCCGCGACGGCCGCGCGCATGCGCTCCAGCGGCACCCGGCCGATCGAGGCCGGGCTCGGCGCGCGCAAGCCGATGAGGCGCACCACTTCATGCCCCGCTTCCTCGAAGATGCGACGCGCGCCAGCATCGCCGATCGGCAGGAAGGGCGTCAGCAGGCCGATCCGGACGGAGCGGCCGAACAGCGCCTCCAGCGCGATGATGATGGCGGAGGAATAATCGGTCACGCCGCAGCCCAGCCGCTCACCGACATTGCGGATCAGCGCGGCGCCGGCGGCACCGCCCCCCACGAAATTCTCGACCATGACGCCGAGAATGACATGGTCCGGCCGGCAGGGGGCGAGCGTGTCCACCGCCCCCGTCAGCCCCGCTACCATCGCGGCCCGCACGGCCAGCGTATCGGCGTCTGCCGCCACCCGCTGCTCGGGGTTGGCGATGCGGGCATGGGCGTTGACCACGCCCTCCAGGCGGAGATCATCCATCTCCGCCTGGACCGCGGTGTTGGTGGCGGGCGCCACCACGCCCATGACGCAGCGATGCCCGATTGTGTCGCGGGAATTGACCTGATCCATGCGGATCAGGGTAGCACACCCGCCGCCTGGTTCACGCGCGAGCGCGCCCGGCTGGCCGCGATGCTGGCCTGGCCTTCGTCATTCGCCGCCTCCAGCCGGAGCTGGCGGACGCGGAACAGGTCGAAGGTGCCGGTCTCGCCAGCACGGAAGGCGCGCAGCGCGATGCCTTCCTGCTCACTCGCGACGGCCAGGCGCTGGCGGGCGAGGCGCAGTGCCGCCTCCGCCGCCCGCAACTCGGCCTGGGCGCGCGCGACGCCGGCCTCCACCAGGCGGCGGGCCTGGGTGAGTTCGGCGGTGGCGCGCGTCACTTCGCTCTCCGCTTCGGCGCGGCGGGGGGCATTGCGGCCCTCGGTGCCGAGCGGGATACGCACCCGCAGGCCAAGACTGGTGGCGGTGTCCATGCCCGTGCCCCCCTCCTGCCGGCCGAAGATGCCCAGCTCCGGATTATCGCGCGGCGTGGCGCCCACCAGGCGCTGGCGCGACTCCGCGGTGGCCAAGGCGGCTTCGGCCGTGACCAGCGTGGGGTGGCGGGCGGCGCTGCGCAGCGCCTCCACTGGAAGGTTCGGATCCTGCCCGCCGGTCAGCACGTGATAGGCGGCCAGCGCCTGGGCCGCCGCTGCGTCAGCCTGGGAGAGGGCGAGCTCCGCGCTCAGCGTCTCGTTGCGGGCAAGCAGTGCCTCGGTCGGGGGAATGTCGCCGAGCTGCGCGCGGCGGCTGACATCGCGCGCGATCTCGCGCGCGGTGTTCAGCCGCTCCCGTGCCAGCTGCGCCGCACGCCGCGCCTCGGCGGCATCCCACCAGGCCTCGCGCAGCAGGCCGGCCACCTCGAGGCGGCGCAGCGCGATGCGGCTCTCGAATTCGGCGACGGCCGAATCCACCGTGCCCTGAAGCGCGCCGCGCTGGCCGGGCAGCCACATGGGCGCGGCCACCTCCAGGTCCAGCTCGCGCACCTGCCCCGGGCCCTGTGTGCCGGAGCGCATCGACCCGCCCAGCGCGGGCGAGCCCGCGATGACAGAGCGCGCCGTCGCCCCGCGCGCGGCCGCGGCGTCACGTTGCGCCTGCAGCGTGCGAAAGCCCGCATCCAGCCCGAGTGCGGCATCGAGGTGACGCGAGAGCTGCGCCGGCCCATTCTGCGCGTGGGCGGCCCCCGGCAGCAGCATCGCCGCCAGCACGGCCGCCACCGCCATCGCCTTCACCCGCGGCAGGGCGAAGCGCTCATACAGGATGGGCAGCAGCACCAGCGTCAGCACCGTCGCCGTCACCAGCCCGCCGATGACGACGATGGCGAGCGGCCGCTGGATCTCGCTGCCCGGGCCCGTGGCGAACAGGAAGGGCACGAGGGCGAGTGCGGCGATCATCGCCGTCAGCACCACCGGCGTCATGCGGCGCTTCGCACCCTCGCGTACCGCCTGCTCCAGGGTGAGGCCGTCCTCCGCGATCAGCCGGTTGATGTAGCTGATCAGTACCACGCCATTCAGCACCGCGATGCCGATGAGCGTGAGGAAGCCGACCGAGGCCGGCACCGAGATGAACTCGCCCGAGGCCCACAAGGCGATCACACCGCCAATGAGTGCGAAGGGCACGTTGCAGAAGACGAGCGTCGCCTGTCGCGCGCTGCCGAAGGTGAGGTAGAGCAGCAGGAAGATGGCGCCCAGCGCGATGGGCACCACGATGGCAAGCCGCGCCTGCGCACGCTGCTGGTTCTCGAACTGCCCACCCCAGACCAGGCGGTAGCCCTGCGGCATCTGCACCTTCTGCGCGACGGCGGCCTGGGCCTCGGCCACGAAGCCGCCGATGTCGCGGCCACGGACATTGCTCAGGACGGTCGCGAAGCGCTCGGCCTGTTCGCGGATCACCTGCACGGCGCCCTCCTCCTCGCGGATTTCCGCCACCTGGCTCAGCAGCACCGTGCCGCCGGCGGGCAGCGCGATCTGCACGCGCGCGGGATCGGCGGCGGAGCGGCGCAGCCCTTCCTCGCCGCGCAGCAGCAGCGGGATGCGGCGGTCGCCCTCCAGCACCTGGCCGACATTGCGGCCATCCACCCAGACGCGCAGCGCCTCCTGCACGTCGCTCGCGTTCAGGCCGAGGCGGCCGGCGGCGAGGCGGTCCACGCGGACGGTGAGGTACTTCATGCCCTCGTTGCGCAGCGCGAAGACATCGGCGCTGCCGGCGATGCCGCCGATGGTGGCGCCGACCTCGCGCGCGATGCGGTTCAGCTCGGGGATATCCGGGCCGAAGACCTTGATCACGACGTCGCCGCGCGCGCCGATGATCATCTCCTGTACGCGCATGTCGATGGGCTGGCTGAAGGAGAAGCTGGTGCCGGGGAAGCCGTCCAGCACCTGGCGCACCTGTTCCAGCACCCAGGCCGTGCCGCCGGCCTTGGCTTCGGCCCGCCATTGCCCGGGCGGGGCGAGGGTGAAGAACATGTCGGTCTCGTTCAGGCCGACCGGGTCGATGCCCAGCTCATCGGCGCCGGCGCGGGCCATGATGCCGCGCACTTCGGGCACGCGGGCGATGATCTCGCGCGCGATGCGCAGGTCCGTCTCGCCCGCTTCCTCGACGCCGATGGTGGGGTGCTTGCGCACGGTCACCACGGGCGTGCCCTCATCCATGACGGGGATGAAGATGCTGCCGATCTGCGTGAAGGCGAGGCCGGCGAGAACCAGGCCCATCCCGGCCGTGCCCGCCACGCGGAAGGGGCGCGTCATCGCCCATTCCAGGAAGGGATCGTAGGCGGCGTGCAGCTTGCGGACGAGCCAGGGCTCCTTGTGGTGGCCGCCGCGCAGCAGGAAGGCGCACATCACCGGCACCACGGTCAGGGCCAGCACCAGCGCCGCCACCAGGGCGAAGGCAATGGTGAGCGCCACGGGTCCGAAGAGCCGCCCTTCCAGCCCTTGCAGCGAGAGCAGCGGCACGAAGACCGCGATGATGATGATGACGCCCGCGACGAGGGGCACCATCACCTCGCGCGTCGCCTCCGCCGTGAAGCGGATGCGCTGCGCGAGGGTGAGCTTCGCCAGCTTCTCCATGCCGAAGCGATGCGCTGCGTTTTCCACCACCACCACCGCGCAATCCACCAGCAGGCCGATGGCGATGGCCAGCCCACCCAGGGACATGATGTTGGCCGAGAGCCCGAAGTGGCTCATGAGCCCGAATGTGACCAGCACCGCAAGCGGCAGGCTGAGCGAGACCACCAGCGCGGCCCGCCAATTGCCGAGGAAGAGCACCAGCAGGACCACCACCAGCGCGATCGCCTCCAGCAGCACCTTCTGCACGGTCCAGACCGCCTTGCCGATGAGATCGGCGCGGTCATAGAAGACGACGAGGTTCACGCCTTCCGGCAGGGCGTTCTGGATGGCGGGGAAGCGCTCGCGCGCGCCCTCCACCACCGAACGCGCATTGGCGCCCCGCAGGCCGAGCACGATGCCCCAGACGGCCTCGCCCTCGCCGTCGCGCGTCACCACGCCATTCCGGGGCAGGGCGCCGAAGCGCACATCCGCCACATCGCCCACGCGCACCACGCCGCCCGCGCGCGCGGCGAGCACGATGGCGCGAACATCCTCCAGATTCTGGATGCGGCCCTCGGCGCGCACCAGCAGCGCCTCCTCGCCATCCCTGATGCGTCCCGCGCCGTCATTGCGGTTGTTGCGCTCCAGCGCCTCCTCCAGCATGGCGGTGGAGATGCCGCGCGCGGCCATGGCGGCGGGGTCGGGCACCACCTCATAGGTGCGCACGAAGCCGCCCAGCACATTCACGTCGGCGACACCCGGCACGGCGCGCAATTGCGGCCGCACCACCCAATCCATCAGCGTGCGCGCATCGCGGGGCGAGAGGTTCTCGCCCTCCAGCGTGAACATCAGCATCTCGGCGAGCGGCGTGATGATGGGAGCCAAGCCGCCCGAGACGCCTTCGGGCAGCTGGTCCTCCAGCTCGTTCAGGCGCTCGTTCACCTGGGCGCGGGCCCAGTAGATGTCGGTGCCCTCCGCGAATTCGAAGGTCATCAGCGTGACGGAGAATCGCGTGACCGAGCGCATGAAGACGAGGTTCGGAATGCCGCGCATCGCGAGCTCGACCGGGTTGGTCACGCGGCGCTCCAGCTCCTCCGGCGTCAGGCCCGGCGCGCGCATGGAGACGAGCACCTGCGTCGGCGCCACATCGGGGAAGGCGTCGATGGGAAGCGCCCGGTAGGATTGGAAGCCCCAGAAGGCGAGGCCGAGGGCGGCGATGAGCACCAGCAGCCGCTGGCGCAGCGCCGTATCGACAAGTCTGCCGAGCATGATTCAGCCCCCATCCGCTTCGGAGAGCTCGGCCAGGAGCGCCAGGATGCCGCGCGTCGCGATCTGGTCCGTGGGGGCGAGCCCGCCGCGGATCGAGGTGAATTGCGCCGTCTCGTTCAGCACCGTCACGGGGCGCGCGGTGAAGCCTGTCGGCGTGCGGATGAAGACCCAGCTGCGCTCGCGGTGGCGGACCACGCTGCCGGCGGGGACGCGGTATTGCGGCATGCCGTTGGCGCGCAATTGCAGCGCGACCGTCACGGCCTGGCCGGGGCGCAGCGCGTCGGCACCGCGATGCATCTCGGCTACCGCGGTCACGCTTTGCGTCGCGGCATCGGCGGTGCGGCCGATGCGCAGCACGAAGCCCTCGGCGCCCTGCGCCGGCACCAGCACGCGGGCATTCGCCTCCAGCGCCGGCGCGCGGGAGAGCGGCACCTGGATGTTGATCCAGAGCGTGGAGAGATCGCCGATCGTCATCAGCGGCGCGGCCTGGGCCACGCGCTCGCCCGGTGTGGCGGCACGGCCGAGGACGACGCCCGCGACCGGGCTCGTCACCGTCAGCCCCTGCTGGATGCGGCGGGCACGGCGCAGCTCCGCCACCTCATTGTCACTGAGGCCGAGCAGGTTGAGCAGCTGCGTGCGCTCATCCAGCGCGGCGGCCGCGCCGGTGGCCTCGGCGCGCGTGACGATCAGGCGGCGCTCGGCGATCACGCGCTCACGGAACAATTCCTCGTCCCGGCGGAGCTTTTCCTGGGCCAGTTCGGCGGCGGTCGAAGCTTCGAGGAAGAGACGCTGCGCCTCCACCAGCTCGGTGCTGCGCAGTCGCGCCACGGCCTGGCCGGCGCGCACGCGCTCATCGGGGGCGACGAAGAGGCTTTCGATCAGCCCGGCGGCCGGGGCCGCGATGACGCGCAGCTGGGTCGGCGGCACCACCACCTGGCCGGGCAGGAGGATTTCGGAGGGACCGGTCTCGGGCTCGACGCGGCCGAGTTCGAAGCCGCCGGCGCGGATCTGCCTCTCGTCCAGCCGGATGGCGACATCCGCCGTTCCAGGTTGTGCGACGGCGCGATGCGCCATCGAGGGTTGCAGGACAGCAAGCATAAGCATGGGCGCGCAGAAACGGCGCGCGATGCGGGCGAACATCACGACTCTCCAAACATGTATCTTCTGGAGAGCGCACGGCTCAGCGCTCAGGTTCCCGAACAGCGTCCGGAAGTCGGCTCAACAGGCCCCTTGGACAGTGGGGCGTGTCGCATGCCTGCGATCTCCAGCGCCGGCCGACGGATGACATTTGGTTCATCTATCGGAAGGTTTCAAGTCCCGGCGAGGCGGGGCATTACAGAGGCTTGCCTTGACCCCGCCTGAACCAAGGCTTGCGCCAAACTGAACGGAGATTCCGCATGATCATCCTCGTCACCGGCGCCACCGCCGGCTTCGGCCGCGTCATCGCCACGCGTTTTGCCGGCACTGGCGCCCGCATCATCGCGGCTGGCCGCCGGGCCGACCGTCTGGAGACGCTGCGCGCGGAACTCGGCGCCGACCGCGTGCTGCCGCTCACCCTCGACGTGCGGGATCGTGCGGGCGTGGCCGCCGCCATCGCCGGGCTGCCGGCCGAATGGGCCGAGATTGACGTCTGCGTGAACAATGCGGGCCTGGCGCTGGGCCTTTCGGGCGCGCAGGACGCCGATCTCGATGACTGGGACGCGATGGTGGACACCAACATCAAGGGCCTGATGTACGTGACCCGCGCGGTGTTGCCGGGCATGGTCGCCCGCAATCGCGGGCACATCATCAACATCGGCTCGACGGCGGGCGAATTCCCCTATCCCGGCGGCAATGTCTATGGCGCGAGCAAGGCCTTCGTCCGCCATTTCAGCCTGAACCTCCGTGCCGACCTCTGGGGCACCAAGGTTCGCGTCACCGATATCGAGCCCGGCCTGGTCGGCGGCACCGAGTTCAGCAATGTCCGCTTCCATGGCGATGACGCGAAGGCCGCCGGCATCTATGCGGGCGCCGAGCCGCTGACGCCCGAGGATGTGGCCGAGGCCGTGCATTGGTGCGCGGCGCTGCCCGCGCGCGTGAACATCAACACGCTGCAGATGATGCCGGTGGGCCAGGCCTTCGGCCCGCTGCGCGTCCACAAGGAATGAGCGGGGTTACACCGCCCTTTCCGCCGCGCCACCGGGGCGAAATCCCGGTCACCGAGCTTCTCGCCAAGGCCAGCCGCAGCCTGCTGGAGGTCTGGGGCGAGGAGATGTTCCGCAATTCCGGCACGGTGCTGGAGGTGCTGGGCCAGCAACTGGTCGTCTTCAACCGGCCCGCCGCCATCGAGGCGGTGCTGGTGACGCAGGCCGAGGATTTTGCCGCCAAGCCGGCGCAGCTCTCGAAGCTGCTGGCGCCGCTGATCGGCGAGGGTCTCTTCCTGGCCGAGGGGCCGGGTTGGCGTCAGCGGCGACCGGCGGCGAAAAATGCCATGGCATCCGTCCTGGCGGGGCTGGACCAGGCGGTGGCCGCAACCGCCACCGATTGGGCCGCGCGGCCAGACGGCGCCACGCTCGACATGATCGCCGCCATGGAGCGGCTTTCGGCCGGGCTGCTGCTGCGCCTGATCTTCGGCGGCGTCGCGGGTGATCCGGCCGAGATCGTGCGCCTCGCCCGCGCCTATCGCGCCAAGATGAGCGGGGCCGGGCTCATCACCCTGATGGCCCTGCCCGAGCCCTTGGTGCGCCTGCGCCTCGGCGGCGATGCCAAGCGCATCCGTGGCGTGGTGGACCCGATGCTCGCCCGCGCCCGCAAGGCCGGGCTCGGCCTCGCCGCCGCGCTGCCGGCCGAGGGCGTGCGGGAGGAGGTGATCTCGATGTTCGCCATCGGGCATGACGCGCTCTCGGGCCTGCTCGCCGCCGCCTGGTTCCTGCTGGGCCAGGCGCCGGAGGTGGAGGCGGCGCTGCATGCGGAACTGGATTCCGGCGCCGAGGCGCGGCCGCTGCTCCGCGCCATCCTGCGCGAGGCGCTGCGCCTCTATCCCCCGCTGCCGCTGATCGCGCGGGTGGCCTCGCGCGCGACGGAGGTGGCCGGCCGCCCCCTGCCGAGGGGCAGCGTCGCCTTCGTGGCACCCTGGCTGATGCATCGCCATGCCGATCACTGGGAGGCACCGGATGAATTCCGCCCCGCCCGCTTCCTGCCCGAGGCCTCGCCCCCCGCGCCCTTCACCTATCTCCCCTTCGGCCTCGGGCCGCGCCATTGCGTGGGCGAGGCCTTCACCATGCGGGCGGCGGAGCTCGCCCTGGCGACATTGGCGCGGCGTTTCCGGCTCTTGCCGCTGCCTGGCCCCGGCGTCACCCCCAGTGCCGGGCTGACGCTCTTCCTGGCCGATCGGCTGCCGATGCGGCTGGCCCGGCGCTGATCCCGCGGATTGCCCCCATGGCTGATCCGGGCTTCAACCCCGGGATGAACCGCCTCTCCCTCGCCGAAGCCCGCGCCCTCGCCACCGCCGCCCTGGCCGCGTCGGGGGCCAATCCCGCGATGGCGGCGCTGACCGCCGAGGCTCTGGTCGCCGCCGAGGCCGAGGGGCAGGGTGGGCATGGCCTCTCGCGCGTGGCGATGTATGCGGGCTTCCTGCGCGAGGGCCGGGCGGATGGCACGGCCATTCCGCGCGTCACGCGGCAACGCGGCGGGGCCGCGCTGGTGGATGCGGGCAACGGCCTGGCCTACCCCGCGCTGCATCTGGCCGAGGCCGAAGCGGCAGCGCGCGCGGCCGAGCACGGCGTCGCCTTCATCGCCATCACCAACAGCCATCATGCGGGTGCGATGGCGCTGCCGGTGCGGCGCCTGGCGCGGCAGGGGCTGGTGGCGCTGGCCTTCACCAATTCGCCCTATGCCATGCCGGTGCCGGGCGGAAAGCGCCCGCTGCTCGGCACCAACCCGGTCGCCGCCGGCTTTCCGCGCCGGGACGCCGCGCCGATGGTGGTGGATTTGGCGCTCTCGGAAGTGGCGCGCGGCAAGATCATGGTCGCCGCCAAGGAGGGCCGCCCCATCCCGGAGGGCTGGGCGCTGGATGCGGAAGGGCGCCCGACCACCGACGCCAAGGCGGCGCTCGATGGCGCCATGCTGGCGATGGGCGGCACCAAGGGCGCTGCGCTGGCCCTGGTGGTGGAATTGCTCTGCGTGGCCCTGGGCGGTGCCGCCTTCGGCTTCGAGGCCGACAGCTTCTTCGCCCCCTCGCCCAACCCGCCGCGACTCGGCCATGCGATCCTCGCGATCGACCCGGGCGCGCTCGCGGGGCAGGACGCCTTTCTCGACCGCATGGAAGCCCTTGTCACGGCCATGCTGGGCGATGACGGCGTGCGCCTGCCGGGCGCCCGGCGCGACGGCCTGACCGCGCTGGCGGAGGCGGAAGGGATCGCCGTGCCGCCCGCCCTGCTCCAGCAGCTCCAGGCCCTGACCCATGTCTGAATTCCGCGGCGGCTACGGCCCCTCCAGCTTCCCGCCCCCGCCCCGCCGGCCCGAGCCGCAGCGCATCTGCGGCGTGAATGCCGTGCGCGCCCTGTTCCTGCGCCGGCCCGAGGCGGTGCAGCGCCTGCATTACCTGGAGGAGCGCCGCCCGGTGGCTGGCCCGCTCTGCCGCTACCTCGCGCGCCACAAGAAGGCCTATCGCGAGGTGCTGGAGGATGAGCTGGCGCGCATCGCGGGCACCGAGCACCATGGCGGCATCGTCGCCATCGCCGATCCGCGCCGCGCGCTGCCCATCCCGACGCCGCCGCCGCCCGTGCTTTTCGCCGCACCCGTGCTGCTGGTGCTGGACGGCATCGGCAACCCGCACAACCTCGGCGCCATCGCCCGCGCCGCCGCCTTCTTCAACGCGAAGACGCTGCTGCTCTCGGGCGACCAGCGACAGGCGGATCTCTCGGACGCCGCCTTCCGCACCTCGGAGGGCGCGCTGGAGCACCTGGCGGTCTTCCGCGCCGAGGATCTGGGCAGCACGTTGCGGCGTTTTTCGGGGCAATGGCATATCGTCGGCGCCGTGGCCCAGGGCGGCCTGCCGCCGGCCCGCATCGCCCGGAACAAGCCCATCGCGCTCGTTATGGGCGCCGAGGAGACGGGGCTTTCGCCCGATATCCTGGCCTGCTGCGCCGAGCGCGTGACCCTGCCGGGCTCGGGCCTGGTCGAGAGCCTGAACGTGGCGGCGGCGACGGCGGTGCTGCTGCACGCGCTGCAAGGCTGACATCCTGGGAAATCCCTTGAAGCCGGAGGCAACGGGCGTGCATGGTCCGGCACAGATGCCAAGCGCCCCCTTCCAGGCCGAGACCGAGGCCGGCCGTTGCGTCCTGCGCTTCAACGGCCGGCTCGACACCTCCACCGCTGCCGCCGGCTGGGACGAAGCGCATCGGGCCGCCCAGGGGGCAGCCAAGGCCGGCACCCCGCTCACCCTCGACGCCCACGGCGTCACCGAGCTTGATTCCGGCGGTGCCGCCCTCCTGGTCTCACTGGCCCGCGAGGCGAGCGAGGCGGAGTGGCGCGAGCCTGAGGCGGCCACGCCGCGCGCCGCGCTGGATCGCTTCCGCAAGGCCATCCCACCCGCCCCGCCGCCGCCCAAACCCAAGCCCTTCCGCCCACTGACCGCGATCGGCGCCGCCACGCTGGATCGGTTGCGGGGATTTGGCGGCCGGATGACCTTCCTGGGCGAGACGGTGCTGGCCTCGCTCCGCCTGGTGCCGCGCCCCTGGCGGCTGCGCTGGGCCGAGGTGCTGCGCCACCTGGATGAGGCCGGCACCCGCGCCTTCCCCCTCTGCATCCTGCTCGGCACGCTGATCGGCGTGATCCTGGCCTTCCAATCCTCGGTGCCGATGCGGCAATTCGGCGCGGAGATCTTCATCCCGCAGCTGGTCGGCATCTCCCTGACGCGCGAGCTGGGACCCTTGCTGGCCTCCATCATCCTCGCGGGGCGCACCGGCTCGGCCTATGCGGCCGAGCTCGGCACCATGCGGGTGAATGAGGAGGTGGATGCTCTGAAGATCATGGGGCTCGACCCCGTGGCCTGGCTCGTGGTGCCGCGCATCCTGGCCTCCACCCTTGTCATGCCGGCTCTGACCATGGTGATGAACGTGACCGGCATCATCGGCATGATGATCGTGATGGCGGCACTGGGCTTCCCGCCCGTGGCCGTGCTGAACCAGCTGGAGCAGTGGCTCTCCCTGCAGGACCTGGCGGGCGGCCTGGGCAAGGCCGCCATCTTCGGCCTCGCCATCGGCTATATCGGTTGCCAGTCCGGGCTTTCGGCCGGCCGCGGGCCGCGCGCGGTGGGCGATGCCGCGACCGGCGCCGTGGTGGGCGGCATCGTGGCGCTGGTGGTGCTGGACGGAATCTTCGCCATCCTCTTCTTCCGGTTGGGCTGGTGATGGTGGAACAGGCGGGAGCGCCGGCGGTGCTGACGGCCGAGGGTGTCGCGATGCGCTTCGGCACGCGCACCATCTTCAAGGACGTGACCTTCGACGTCCGCCGGGGCGAGGTCTTCGTCATCCTGGGCGGCTCGGGCTGCGGCAAATCCACCCTGCTCAAGCTGCTGATCGGGCTGATGCCCCCCAGCAAGGGCGAGATCCGCGTGCTCGAGGGCGACTGGACGGGGCTGGAGGGCGAGGCGCGGCGCGCGCTGCTCCGGCGCATCGGCGTCATGTGGCAATCGGGCGCGCTGCTCGGCTCGCTGACGCTCGCCGAGAACGTGATGCTGCCGATTGAGGCGCATACCAGGTTGCCGGAGGCGGCGCGCGCGCTGGTCGCCAGCGCCAAGCTCGGCCTGGTCGGCCTGGGCGATGCGCAGGACCGCCTGCCGGCGGAGATCTCGGGCGGCATGCTCAAGCGGGCCGGCATCGCACGGGCGATGGCACTGGACCCGGAGATCCTGTTCCTGGACGAGCCGAGTGCCGGGCTCGATCCCATCACCTCGGCCGGGCTCGATGCGTTGATCCTCTCCCTGGCGCGTGAGACCGGCACCACCTTCGTGGTGGTGACGCACGAGCTGCAATCCATCCTGGCCATCGGGGATCGCTGCATCATGCTCGACAAGGATGCCCAGGGGATGATCGCCGAGGGCAACCCCAAGAAACTACGCGATGAGAGCGACCACCCCACGGTGCGCGCCTTCTTCCGGCGAGAGGCCCAAAGGGGGGCGATGTAGATGGCGAGCATGCGCAAGATCCAGTTCTCGGTGGGCGTGATGGTCGTGGTGGGGCTGGTGCTGCTGGTCGGCGTCGTGCTCTTCCTCACGCAGAACCGGCTGAGCCGCAGCGACGTGCTGTTCGAGACCTATATCCGCGAGTCGGTGCAGGGCCTCGAGATCGGCTCGCCCGTGCGCTATCGCGGCGTTGCGGTGGGGCGCGTGACGGAAATCGCGCTCGCCGCCGCCGAATACCGGAGGCCGGAGGGCGAGGGCTTCGCCGCCGCCTTCCAGCTGGTCGTCGTGCGCTTTGCGGTCAATCTGGTGCGGGTGGGGGATGTGCCCTCCACCGCCGATGCCGTCGCGGCCGGGCTCCGGGCGCGGCTGGCGAGCCAGGGCATCACCGGCGTCGCCTATATCGAGCTGGATTTCCTGGATGCCGAGCGATTCCCGGTGCCGAGCGTTCCCTGGACGCCGCGCTATTCCTGGATCCCGGCCGTGCCCTCGACGGTCGCGCAAGTGACCAATGCGGCCGAGGCGCTGCTGCGGCAGGTGCAGGGTATCGATTTCACGGGGCTGGTGGCGAATATCAACGATCTCTTCCTCGATCTGCGCCGGCAGACCGACACGGGGGAAATTGCCGTCGCGCTGCGCGAGGCGTCGAGCCTGATGCAGGAATTGCGCGCCATCGCCGGCAGTGCCGACGTGCCGGGCGCGGTGGCGGAGCTGCGGGCCACGGCGGGAGCCATCAAGAACCTGGCCGATGGGCGGGAGATCCGCGAAACGCTCTCGGCCATGGGCGCCGCGGCCCAGGATCTGCGCCGGGCGACGGCGCGGTTGCCGGGCACCATCGGTCAGCTGGAATCCGGGCTGCGGGCCGCGCGCAACACGACGACGGATGTCCAGGCCGACCTGGCGCCCGTCCTGCGGGACCTGCGGGCAGCGACGTCCAATCTGCGCGAAACCACCGAGGCGCTCAGGCGCTCTCCCTCCCAGGCCTTGTGGGGCGCACCGCCCCCCGCCCCCGCCGGAGCCACAAGATGATCCGTAGAACCTTCCTTGGCCTGCCCCTGCTGGCGGGCGGCTGCTCGGTCCTGCCGGACCGGCCCTTCATCGAATCGCAACGCTTCGCGCTGTCTCCTCAGCGCGAGGGGCCGCCGGGCCCACGAATGCGCCATGCCTTGCTGCTGCGGACGATGCGGGCCGCCCCTGGTCAGGAGCAGCGAGGCCTCCGCCGGGTTACGGCGGATGGTCGGGTGGAGGTGGCGCCCTATGAGGAATGGCTGGCACCGCCGGCCGAACTGGCTGAGCTCGCGCTGCGGCAATGGCTTGTGGCCTCGGGCCGGTTTACGGCCGTGACGGCGCCTGGTTCACGTTTAGCGACTTTTCTCATATTGGAGACTGAACTCATCGCTCTGCAGATGGAGGCCGATGGCGCGCGGGCCGCGATCGGGGTGTTGCTGCTGCGCCAGCCAGAAGGGCTGGGCGAGGCACGCCCCCTTGGGCAAACCCTTGTCGAGGCGCGGGTTTCTGTTGCGCCGGATGCGCGTGCGGCGGTCCGGGCTGCCGCCATGCAGGCCGCCCTTGGCCAGGCCTTTCGCCAGTTGGAGTCTTGGATTGTCTCCAACGTCTCAGTTTAGGAACGTCATTAACCAACAATAAAGGCTTCTACCCGCATATTCTCAAAATGGAGACTTTAATCTGTTTTGGGTTTCATCCATTCTCGATCTGGGGAATATGGGGGATAACATGACTGCTTCCACGTGTATCAATACGTGGGACGAGGTCTGGGCAGAGTTTGATGCTCGCCAGGCTGCTCGTTCCGAGATGTCCAACGTCGCGGTGATGGTGGCGGGGGCCACCGAAGCTGTCCCGGCGAAGGATCCCGTCAGCCGGCTTCAGCACTTGATTCATGCGCGGCGCAGCCGGTCACGCGCCATCCGCCGCTCCTTCCTGGAAGCCTCGGCCGAGCGCTGGACGCTTGAGGCCGAGCGCCTTCGCGCCGCCGCCGCGGCCGCCCGTCGTCCGAAGCCGCAGCGCGGCCTGGGCCGCGTCAAGCGGGTCCTCGCGCTCATGGCCTGCACGCTTGTCGCGGTTTATGCGGGTTCGCCTGTCGCTTCCGCCGTGCAGGTCGCAGCCGCCATCCAGCGCGGTGATGCCGCGGCGCTCGCCCACTACATCGACTGGAACACGCTGCGCCCGGCGCTGAACGCGGCGCTCGCGGCCGAGACGCAGCGTAACTCGAGCCAGCCCATGCCGGACTTCATCACCGGCATGGCGCAGGACATGGCCGAGCGCCTGGCCTCGCCCGCCGGCCTCGCGCTGCTGCTGAATGAGCGGCTCGCCGCCGGCGGCGCCCAGCCGGCGCGCGACATGCTGAGCCGCGTGCGCCTGCTGGAGGCGGGGCTGTGGGAGGTCACGCTGACCTCGGTCAATGTGCCTGACCGCTCGGCCAAGCTGACGCTCGCCCTCACCGATCCGATGCGCCTGCGCTGGGAAGTCCAGGCCATCGAGTTGCCCGCCCAGCTGCCCGCCCGGCTGCGCTGACCGGTTCCCCCCCGGGGACGGCCGGGAGTGTGATGGACGGGCTTGCCGCGTCCATCACCCTCCCGGCCCCGAAGGGGAGGTGGGCTACTTGCTCTCCTCGTGCCAGCGCCGGAGTAGCAGGTGCGAGATCAGGGAGAGCGCCATGAAGATCACGATCCCGAGGGCCGAGACCAGCACCAGCGCTGCGAACATGCGCGGGATCTGCAGCTGGTAGCCGGTCTCCAGGATGCGCGAGGCCAGGCCCGAAGAGGAGCCGCCCGTGCCCGCCACGAATTCCGCCACGATGGCGCCGATCAGCGAGAGCCCACCCGAGATGCGCAGGCCCGCGAGGAAGTAGGGCAGGGCGGTCGGCAATTGCAGCCGCACCAGCATTTGCCAGCGATTGGCGCGGTAGAGGCGGAACAGGTCGCGCAGATTGGGGTCCACGCTGTTCAGGCCGGTGGTGGTGTTCGACAGGATCGGGAAGAAGGCGACGATCCAGGCGCAGATCAGCAGCGCCAGCCAGAGGTCGTTCGCCCAGATGATGATGAGCGGCGCGATGGCGACGATCGGCGTCACCTGCAGGATCACCGCATAGGGATAGAGCGACATCTCCACCACGCGCGACTGCGCGAAGAGGATGGCGAGAGCGAGGCCGAGCGTGGCGGCGACGAACAGCGCCGCGAAGGTGATCTGCGCGGTCACCACCAGCGAGGGCTGCAGCGACGTCCAGTCCCGCACCAGGGTCTGCGCGATCAACCAGGGGCCGGGCAGCACATAGGGCGGGATGCCGCGGGACTGCACCAGCCATTCCCAGCCCAGCAGGAACATCGCGCCCACCAGGCTGGGTGCGGCGATCCGCAAGGCGCGGTTCATGCCGCCATCGCCGCCGCCAGGGCATGGGAGACAGCGCGGCAATGCGCGGCATAGACGGCGGAGGTGCGGAATTCAGGCGTGGCGCGATCCTCTGGCGGGACGTGCAGTTCGGCCGCGATGCGGCCGGGGCGGGGCGACATCACCAGGATGCGCTCGGCCAGGAAGACGCTCTCGAAGGTGGAGTGGGTCACGAAGACCGCGGTGAAGCGCTCATCCCGCCAGAGGCGCAGCAGGTCCTCGTTCAGCCGGTGCCGGGTGATCTCGTCCAGCGCCGCGAAGGGCTCGTCCATCAGCAGCAGGCGGGGGCGGGTGACCAGCGCGCGGGCGATGGAAACGCGCATCTTCATGCCGCCCGAGAGCATGCGCGGATAGGCGGCCTCAAAGCCCGTGAGGTCAACCCGTGCCAGGGATTCGCGGGCGCGGCGTTCGGCTTCGGCGCGCGGTGTGCCGGTGAGTTCCAAGGGCAGCGCCACGTTGCGCAGCGCCGTGGCCCAGGGCATCAGCGTCGGCTCCTGGAAGACGAAGCCGACCTGCCCCGTGACATCGGCCTGCCATTCGAGCCGGCCTTCGCTGGGTTCGATCAACCCCGCGATCATCCGCAGCAGCGTGGACTTGCCGCAGCCGGAGGGGCCGAGCAGGGCCAGGAAATCCCCCTCGGCGATGGCGACGGAGACCTTATCGACGGCGGTGACGCCGGTCGGGAAGCGCTTCCCGACGGCGTCCAGCCGCAGCAAGGATGGCGCCTCAGCCGGCCGATTCACGCCCTGGCTCCGCCAGGCCGATCGGACGGAATCAGAGCCCGACCCGCTTGTTCACGAAGCGCAGGTCATAGCCGCGCCTGAAGTCGAGCCCGGCCGGATAGATCCCGGCATCGCGCATGGTGTTGTAGAAGCGTTCCCACCGCGCATCGGTCATGGCACCCACGCCCATGGTGTTGGCATCGCCCGAGATGACGATGCCCTGCTCGTTCATCACGCGGATCGCGTAGGCGATGCGCTCCTCGTTCATTTCGGGATTGTCGCGGATGATGAGGCGATTGGCGGCGGCGATGTCCTGGCCGCGCATGTATTGCGTCCAGCCCTCGATGCTCGCGTTGATGAAGCGCTGCACCACGTCGCTGCGCTGCTCCATCATCGGGCGCATGATGTCCACCGTGGTCTGGTAATTCTCATAGCCGGCATCGGCGATGAGGAAGACCTTCGGGCGCGCGCCGGCCTGGATGGCCGAGAGCGGCTCGGACGACAGAAATCCCTGCTGGATGGCCATGCGGTCCACCAGCCAGGGCTGGATGTTGAAGGTGTAGGGGCGCACCTGGTCGTCGGTGAAGCCGAAGCGCGCCTTCAGGAAGGGCCAGTAGGTCACGCGCCCGCCGGAGCCCACCAGGATGGGCCGGCCGCGCATATCCTCGAAGCTGTTGATGCCATTGCCCTCATGCGTCATCAGGACCTGCGGGTCCTTCTGCATCATGGCGGCGATGGTCAGCGCGGGCACGTTCTCGCGCACATAGGTCAGGGCCTGGAAGCCGTTGGACATGATCATGTCCACGCGGCCCGCCACCATCAGGCGCACCGGGTCGAGGTTGGGGCCGCCCTGGCGGAGATCCACCTCAGCCCGGCGCGGCGATAGAGCCCAGCGGCGACGGCCTGGTAATAGCCGCCATGCTCGGCCTGGGCGCGCCAATTGGTGTGGAAGGAGACGCGGTCCAGGCTTTGCGGGACCGCGACGCGGGCGCCGGGCACGGCGGCGAGGGCGAAG
The DNA here is from genome assembly GCA_027488195.1 of Acetobacteraceae bacterium. GTDB lineage: Bacteria > Pseudomonadota > Alphaproteobacteria > Acetobacterales > Acetobacteraceae > Roseococcus. The sequence goes on from JAIYCD010000123.1 coordinate 21,859, forward strand.
GCGGCGCCACCGCCCAGCAGGGCGCGGCGTTGGATGCGGTAGCGACTGCGCATGGCTCTCTCCTGCGGGGGATGTCTTGATTATGTGATGTGCGGGGTGCGATGCGCCAGGGGTGAGAAGATCAACCTCCGCGTGCCGTCCCGCGCAGCATGTTGATGATGCCCGAGAAGTCGTGGCCCGCGCCGCCCTCGGCCGCGAAGCGCTCATAAAGGGCCAGCGCTGCGGCACCCAGTGGCGTTGCCGCCCCGGCCGCCTCCGCCGCCTGCTGCGAGAGGCCAAGATCCTTCAGCATCAGGGCGGTGGCGAAGCCTGGCTTGTAGTCGCGATTGGCCGGGCTGCCCGGCACCGGCCCGGGCACCGGGCAATAGGTGGTGAGCGACCAGCACTGACCGGAGGATTTGCTCGCCACCTCGAACAGCGCCTCGTGGCTGAGACCGAGCTTCTCGGCGAGGGTGAACGCCTCGCTCGTGCCGATCATCGAGATCGCGAGCAGCATGTTGTTGCAGAGCTTGGCGGCCTGGCCCGCGCCGGCCGCGCCGCAATGGACGATGGTGCGGCCCATCTTCTCCAGGATGGGCTTGGCCTTGGCGAAGCTCTCGGCATCGCCGCCCACCATGAAGGTCAGCGTGCCGGCCTCGGCCCCCATGGTGCCGCCGGAGACGGGGGCGTCCAGCATGGGCTTCCCGGCGGCGACGTCGCGGGCGGTTTCCACATCGATGGTGGAGCAGTCGATCAGCACGGCTTGCGGCTCGGCCACCGGCGCCATATCGGCCCAGGCGGCGCGGACATGGCTGCCTGCCGGCAGCATGGTGATGACGATGTCGGCGCCACGCGCCGCGTCCGGGGCGGATTGGGCGCGCTGGATGCCGCCCTCGGCCGCCGCGTCCATGGCGGCGGCGCTGAGGTCGTAGCCGCGCACCTCATGCCCGGCCTTGGCCAGGTTGCGCGCCATGGGCAGGCCCATATTGCCGAGACCGACGAAACCGATGCGTGCCATGAACAGCCCTCCAATGCTTGGGGGAGGCTAATGCAAGGATCAGGCGCGCTCCACCCCGCCGCCGCGCAGCGGCGTGACGAAATGCCCGGCGGTGGTAAGCGGCGCGCCAGGCTGCTGCACGAAGGGCAGGGCGCGGTAGATGGCGTGCATCTGGTCGCGCCCCGCCACATGCAGCGTATAGCCGCGCCGGTTGCTGTTGAATTTCAGGTGCGGGTTGGCGGCCAGGATGTCGGGCGCGGTCGCCTGCATGTCGCTGCCATCGCCCTCGCTGGTGATGGAGGTGCCGACGAATTCGACCAGCGGGCCAACCTCATTCGCCCAGGCGCGATGCACGTCGCCGGTCAGCGCCACGCCGCCGCGCCGGTTGGCGAAGAGGTCCAGCAGGCGCTGGCGTGCGGCCGGGTAGCCGTCCCAACTATCCATGCTGAGCGTGCCCCGCGGGAAGCGGCGGGGTGCGAGGAAGACCTGCTGCGCCAGCACCTGCCAGGCGGCGGGGCTGGCCGTCACGCCCGCGCGCAGCCAGGCCTCCTGCGTGGCGCCCAGCACCTGGGCGTTGGGCCGCCCCACCTCGGCGCAGGGGGCGACATTGCCGTCGCCGCAGGGCTGGTCGTCGCGGAAGCGGCGCGTGTCGAGCACGTGCAGGTCGAGCCGGCGGCCGAAGCGGAGGCGGCGATAGGCGGTGATCTCGGTGCCGCGCGGGCGGGCCTCGGGGCGCACCGGCATGTGCTCATACCAGGCCTGGAAGGCGGCGGCGGCGCGGAGTGCGAAGACCTCGGGGGGTGTGGCCACCGGAAAGCGCGCGCCGCCGTCGCGCTGGCTGATCAGGCTGACCCAGTTGTTCTCCACCTCATGATCGTCATAGCTGACGATGAAGGGGTGCGCGGCATGCGCGGCCGCGAGATCGGGGTCGGTTCGGTATTGCGCGTAGCGGGTCCGGTAGTCGTCGAGCGTCAGCGTCTCGCCGCCGTGATGCGTCCGCACGACCGGCCCCCAGCCGCGGCTGCCCGGCTGCCGGGCGGCGTATTCGTAGATGTAGTCGCCATAGTGAAAGACGAAATCCACATCCTCCTCCGCCGCCGCGTGGCGCCAGGCGGTGAAGTGGCCGTGCTCGTAATGCTGGCAGCCGGCGTTGAGGAAGCGGATCTCGGCATCGGCGTCGGGCGCGGGGGCAGTGCGGGTGCGGCCGATGGGGGTCTCGAAACCGCCGAAGCGGAAGCGGTAGAAATAGGTCCGCGCGGGTTCGAGGCCGTCGAGGACGAGGTGGACGGAATGCGCTTCCTCGGGCCGCGCCACCACCTCGCCGGAACGAAGGATGCGGCGCATCTGCGCGTCCGCCGCCAATTCCCAGCGCAGCGTGACGGGCGCGGGCGCCATGCCGCCGCCCGGCTCCAGCGGCGCGGGGGCCAGGCGCGTCCAGAGCACCACGCTGTCCGTCCAGGGATCGCCCGAGGCCAGGCCGAGCGTGAAGGGGTTGCCGGGCGCCTGAGCCCGGGCGCGCGGCGATTGCGCCACGCCAAGTGCCATGAGGCCCGCGGCGCCACGCAACAAGCCGCGCCGCGCCAGGGCGAGAATGTCGCGGCTGGCGCTATCCATCACTCAGCACGTCGCGCACCACTGAGCGAAACTCACGCCGGTGCAATTCGCGCAGCACCAGCAGAGAGGCCAGGATCAGCGCGATGGGATGGATGATCCAGGTCAGTGCGGCGAGGCCGAAGTAATAGGCGCGCAGCCCCGTGTTGAAGTGCCGCGCCGCGCGGTTCGCGACCTTCGCCGCCATCTCGGCCTGCGGCGTGAAGGCCTCGCCCAGTCCGATCCCGCCTACCACGATGGAGCAGTAGTTGAATTGGCGCAGCGCCCAGGTCAGCTCGAAGAAGGCGCGCACGAAGATGAAGACCAGCAGCCCCACGCGCAGTTCCCAGGCGATGTCGCTGGCCGGCCCTTCGGCGAAGGGGAGAGCGGCCAGCACGCGGCGTCCCAGATCGGGCGAGCCCAAAAGCGCCACCAGGCCCGCCAGGATGAAGATGGAGGTATTGGCGAGGAAGCCCGTGCTGTTCATCAGATTGCCGATGATCGCCGTGTCGCTGATCCGGTTCTCGCGGTTCAGCAGCGCGATCATCCATCTGCGGCGGTGTTCGTCCATCGCCGCGATGACGGAGCGGGACTGGATGCTCGGCACGCGGTCCACCACCGCAGTGTAGCCCGCCCAGCAGGCGAAGAAGATCGCGAGAGCCGCGACGTCGAGCGGCGTGAACAGCCCGCCCATCATCATCCGGCGGCGAGCTTCTTCTCGACGAAGTCCAGCCGGTCCTGGCCCCAGAAGATCTCGCCCTCGATCACGAAGGAGGGCGCGCCGAAGACGCCGCGGGCCAGCGCGGCTTCGCTGTCGGCCTGGCGCATCGCCGCCCATTTCGGATCGGCTGCCAGCGCCAAAAGCGCCGCGCCATCCTGGCCGGCTTCGGCGGCGAGTGCGGCGAAATCCGCGACGGGGTCACGGTCCTCGGCCCAGAGCGCCTTCATGATGCGATGCGCGAGGCGGATGGCCGGCGCATCTCCCTGCGTTTCCCGCAGCGCGATCACGGCATTGGCCAGCGCGGCCTCGGGGAAGGGAAAATGCTTGGGCTCCAGCGTGAGCGGCACGCCCACCGCCTCGCGCCAGCGGCGGAGTTCCATCATCCGGTAGGCCTGGCGCTGCGGCGAGCGCTTGGGCAGCGGCAGCCCGCCCGAGGCCGGGAAGATCAGCCCGAAATCCACCGGCCAGAGCTTCAGCGTGGCCCCATGTGCGGCACACAGCGCCTCGATCCGGGCCGAGCCCAGATAGGTCCAGGGGGAGTTCAGGGAACCGTAGTAATCGACATGCATGGCCAGCATCCTTCAGCTGGATGCAGCCTGGGGCAATTTTCCGCCCCCCGAAACCCTCCCGTGGCTTTGCCACGGGAGGAAGAGCCGCAGCCCCAGGATCAAACCAACCCGGGGCCCCCGCGAAGACGCGAAGCGGCTTCGTGGGGATCAGGCCATCGCCTTCTTCAGGTTCTCGTCCAGCGCGGCGAGGAAGGCCTGGGTGGAGAGGTAGGGCTGGTCCTTGCTGATCAGGATCGCGAGATCCTTCGTCATCTGCCCGCCCTCGACGGTCGCGACGCAGACCTTCTCCAGCGCCTCGGCGAAGGCCGTCACGTCCGGCGTGTTGTCGAACTTGCCGCGATAGGCGAGGCCGCGCGTCCAGGCGAAGATCGAGGCGA
>JAIYCD010000143.1 GCA_027488195.1 Acetobacteraceae bacterium
AGCAGCATCTGCACCGCGGACATTTCGGCATGCGGGGGCATCTCGAAGCCGCGGAACTCGACCAGGCCGCGCCGGCCGCTGCTGCTGCCGGGGTCGTACATCTTGTCGATGCAGAACTCGGTGCGGTGGGTGTTGCCGGTCATGTCGGCCAGGATGTTGCGGAACAGGCGATCCGTCATCCAGGGCGGCGGGTTGCCCCCCATGCGGTCCAGCTCGCCAAAGGCGATGTCCAACTCGCGCAGGGCATCCATCCGCGCCTCATCCACGCGCGGATGCTGGCTGGTGGGGCCGATGAAGAGCCCGCTGAACATGAAGCTGAGCGAGGGGTGGTTGTGCCAGAAGGAAACCAGGCTTCGCAGCAGGTCCGGCCGGCGCAGGAAGGGCGAATCTTCGGCCCGCGCCGCGCCCATCACCACATGATTGCCGCCACCCGTGCCGACATGCTTGCCATCCTGCATGAACTTCTCGGTGGAGAGGCCGATCTGGCGCGCCTCCTCATAGAGCTGCTCCGTGCGCTCCACCATTTCGGGCCAGGAGGTGGCGGGATGGATATTGGCCTCGATGACGCCGGGGTCGGGGGTGACGGAGAAGTTCTGGATGCGTGCATCCTCGGGCGGCAAATAGCCCTCGAGAAAGACCTTCCGGCCCGTCTCGGCCGCCGTGTCCTCGATGGCGGCGATCAGCTCCAGCCAATCCTCGATCGCATAAAGCGGCGGCAGGAAGACATGGATCATGCCGCCGCGCGGTTCGACGCAAAGCGCGGTGCGGACCTGGGCCGGGTCGTCCATCCCCACTTCGGGGGCGGGCTGGGGCGTGGGGCGCTGGTCGGCCGGAAGCGCATAGGGATCGGCGCCGGCCCCGGGCGTGCGGAAACTCGCGCGGATCTGGTCGAGCAGGGGCAGCGCCGTCTCGGGCGCGAAGGGATCAAGCGGGGTGTCCAGCTCCTTCGCCAGTTCCGCCGGATCGATCCAGGGCAGCGAGGTCAGCGGCAGGCGAAGGCCCATCGGCGCATCGCCCGGCGTGAGGAAAAGCGTGTCGTCGCGGAAGAACCAGCGCCCCGATTGCCAGCGGCGCTGGCCGCCCTGCACCACACGGCGCAGCGGCAGCACGGAGCCGGTCGGCGTGGTCAAGCCGCCCCGGAACAGCCGCGCGAAGCGGGCGCGCTCCAGCTTGTCGGCCAACTTGCTGTCCTCGGCGACCACATTCGCCGGCAGCCGGCTCTCGCGCCAGAGGTAGTAGTGGATATCCTCATGCGCCTCCTTCGCCAGTTCGGGCGGCACCTGCAGGCGCTCGGCCAGGCTCGCGGCGAAATGCGCGGCGGCGACGTGATTCGCATCGTCGTTGTCATCATCCGAGGCGAGCAATTCCGGATTGCGCCAGATCGGCTCGCCATCCAGGCGCCAATGGGCCGAGAGCGCGAAGCGCGGCAGCGGCTCGCCAGGATATTGCTTGCCCTGGCCGGTGTGGATGACCGCCCCATTGGACCAGAGCGGGATCAGCCGGCGCAGCAGGCGATTGGCATAGGCGCGCTTGGTGGGGCCCAGCGCATCCGTGTTCCATTCCGGCGCCTCGCGGTCGCTGGCCGCCACGAAGGTGGGCTCGCCCCCCATGGTCAGGCGCATGTTCTGGCGGGCCAACGCCTCATCCACGCGGTCACCGGCGGCGCGGATCGCGGCCCAGCTCTCGTCCGTGTAGGGCTTGGTGACGCGCGGCGTCTCGACGATGCGCGAGACGTGCATCTCGAACTCGAATTCCGTCTTGGCCTTCTCGATCAGGCCGGAGATCGGGGCCGCCGAGGCGGGCTCGGGCGTGGCCGCCAGCGGGATGTGCCCCTCGCCCGTCATCAGGCCAGAGGTGGCATCGAGGCCGACCCAGCCCGCACCCGGCAGATAGACCTCGGCCCATGCGTGCAGGTCGGTGAAGTCGGCGCTCGGGCCCTCGGGGCCGTCCACCGGCTTCACATCGGCGACCAGCTGGATCAGGTAACCCGACACGAAGCGGGCCGCGAAGCCCAGATGGCGCAGCGCCTGTACCAGCAGCCAGGCGCTGTCCCGGCAGGAGCCGCGGCCCTCGCCCAGGGTGCGCTCGGGGTCCCAGACGCCTGGCTCCATCCGCACGATGTAGGAGATGCGCGACTGGACCAGCTGGTTGATGAAGACCAGGAAATCCACCATCCGCTTCTTGTCGCGCGGGATTTCCGCCAGCAGCGACTTCAGCAGCGGGCCATAGGGCGCCAGCTTGCGGAAGGGCGCCAGTTCCTCGTCCAGCACATGGTCATAGGCGAAGGGATAGTGCTCGGCCTCCGGCTCCAGGAAGAAGTCGAAGGGGTTGATCGTCGCCATGTCGGCGATCAGGTCCACCGTCACGTCGAAATGCGTGACGCGCTCGGGGAAGACCACGCGCGCCTGGAAATTGCCCTGCGGGTCCTGCTGCCAGTTGATGAAGTGAGGCTCGGGCTCGATCTTCAGCGAATAGGCGAGGATGGGCGTGCGCGCATGCGGCGCGGGCCGCAGCCGGATGGTCTGAGGCCCGAGCGCCACGGGCCGGTCATAGCGATAGCTGGTGCGGTGCGTGAGGGCGGCGTGGATGGACATGCGCGCGGATATTCCCAAGGCGATATGCTGCGCCGCTTATAAGCGGGTTTCCTGGCCGTGGCAGCCAATGGATTCGCTGTTTTTGCCGTGCGGGCCGACGCCGCGCGCATGGTGGGGCGCTTCAGCGCCCCTTGAAGACCGGTGCCCGCTTTTCGCGGAAGGCCCGCAGCCCCTCCTGCAGATCCTCGCTCGCCTGGCTCGCCTTGGCGCGGGCGAGAGCGCCCTCCACGTCGAATTCCTGGCGGGCGATCTCGTTCAGGCTGCGCTTCACGCCCTGCACGGCGAGCGGCGCCATCGCGGCCAGGCGCTCGGCCAGCGCATCCACCCGCGCGTCGAGTTCGGTCACCGGCACCATTTCCGTGAGGTAGCCGATGGCGAGCATCTCGGCCGCCTGGATCTTCTCGGCGGTCAGGAACAGCTTCTTGGCCGCGTTCAGCCCGAGCCGGCTGACATAGCGGACCATGCCGGAGGGGTAGTAGTGCAGCCCGAGACGGGCGGCGGGCATGAACATCTCGGCCGTGTCCACGCCGATGCGGAAGTCACAGCAGAGTGCGAGGTCGGTCGAGCCACCATAGACGCCGCCATTGAGGCGGCAGATGCTCGGCACGCGCAGCCGCTCCAGCTGGTCCGTCACGCCCTCGAAGGAGGGGGCGTCGGCGCGGGCCGTGACCTCCGCATTGGGCCGCTCGGCCATGTCGCCCAGATGGTAGCCGGAGGAGAAGGACTTGCCCGTCCCGGTGAGCACGAGCACGCGGATCTCGGGATTGGCCTCGATCGCCGCGAAATGCTGGCCGAGCATCATAAGGTCGGCCGGCTCGATGCGGTTGTGCACGGCGGGCCGGTTGAGCCGGATGGTGGCCCGCGCGCCCGCGATGGTGAGCAGGGGCGTGGTCGCCTCGGCCGCCTGGATGTTCATGCCCGCTCTCCCTGATCAGCGGAAGTGAGAATAGCCGGAAGGGCGGGCGGTGGAACCCCGCGCGTGGGGAAGGCGGCAGGCGGAGGCAAAGCCGCCGCGACCTGGCGAGCGGTTCCGGGGCGTGCGGGCAGCGCAACCTTCGCGGCATAAGGCGTTGCGACCTGCCACCGCCGGGAAAGACCGCAAGCCTGGGCCGGCGAGCAGTGTCATCCGCTGCTGGGCGTAATCTCGACCTCCACACGCGACTGAAGAAAGCCGCGCTCGCAGGGGACCGCGCGGCCTCTCTCTTTCTGGCAGGCAAGGATGGAGACTTCGAAGCAGTTGGTGGCCCGCCCCTGGAGGATCGTGATGTGCGTGTTCGCGCGCTCATTTCGGTTCATCACCGGCACGGCGCCAGTGAACGCAGCCGACCGGCCGCATTCGCTGAGCACCGACTGGGACATGCCGACGTATCGGCCGTCGCCCTCCACCACCAGGCTTGCCTTGACTGGAGCGGGGGCTGGCAAGGTGAAGCGCACGGCGCAACGGACCCGGTCCTGCCCACACGGGTTGCAGGCGCCACGCTCGATACACGGCGTTGCTTGGCTTTGCACGGAGGTCGGCGCGCCAAGCAGCAGCGCCGCCAGCACAGGCAGGACAAGATGCTTCGCCACCTGGATGTCGCCTCTTTGATCCAGACGGCGTGCTACCCCTGTGGTCGCAGACCACAAATCGCATGCATCGAAGCCGGCGATCGGCGCCGCCGATGCGCCGCGCTCAGTGGCGATGGTGCCCCGGCTGTCGCGCGCCCGCCGCCTGAACCGCGAGCTGGACCGTCACCTCGCCCGCACGCTCGAAGCGCAGGGTGACGGGGATGCTCTGCCCCGCATTCATCGGCTGGGTCAGGCCGATCAGCATCAGGTGCAGGCCGCCCGGCTGGAGCGTCACCTCGCCATTCGCCGGCACAGGGATATCGGCCACGGGGCGCATGCGCATCACATCGCCGTCGCGGACATGGGTGTGCAACTCGAGCCGCCCGGCGGCGGGGGATGTGGCGGAGACGAGGCGATCCGGCGTGGCACCGGTGTTGCGGATGATGAGGAAGCCGCCACCCTGCATCCCCTTCCCGGCGGCGCGGGTCCAGGGATTCACGATGCGGAGCGCACCGAGTTCGGTGACCCTGTCCTGCGCCTGGGCGGCGGTGGCCAGGGGGAGCAGCGCGGTGGCGAGAATCAGGTGGCGGCGTGTGGTCATGGTCATTGTCCTCATTGGAAGGGTTTCAAAGGGAAGCCGGGCGGGGCTGATCCGCCCGCGCCTCGATGCGGGCGGCGATACGGGCGAGGCGCGCGGCCTCCCGCGCCGCCACCGCCGGGTCGCCTTGGGCGCAATCCTGCCGGATCTGCGTGAGGCGCGCATCCAGCTGGGCGCGCTCCTCGGCGCGGGCGAAGGGCTGGGCGGCCTCAACCGCCTCCGCCGCGCCCGCCGTCGCTGCGGTGCAGATCTCGGTCATCGCGCGCTCCAGTTCATCCGGATCGCAGGCCATGGCGGGGGTCGCAAGCAGCAGCGCCAGGGCCAGCAGCGCGCGCATCACCGGGCCCCCAGGCGCAGGGTGGGTGCCGGGCTGCGCGGGCGGGGCTGGCCTGGCTCTGCCAGTTCCACCCAGGCATGCTGGGCGCCGCCCTCACAGCGCTGGATCACGGGGAAGACCAGCGTGGCGCCGGCCTGATCCGGCGCGCGGATCATCATCACGAACTCATCGTAATGCGCATCCGGCAAGGGGCCACCACGCCAGGCGATGCTGGCCGGTGCCTCCCGCACCAGGCCATGCCCGCCCGAGACGGGGCGCGGCAGGGCGCGCGTCTCGATCGCGATCTCCCAGCCGGGCTTGGGCATTGGGCGCGCCATCGAAACCCCCTCGGGCAATGCGACCTCGATGGCGATGGTGGAGGCGGCACCGCAGCCATGGCCGACGCGGAAAGCGAGCCGCGCATAGGAATGGGCTGCGACCTCCGGCGGCTCAATCACGACATGGGCGGTGGCCGGCATGGCCATGACCAGCGTCAGCATCAGCAGGGGGGCAATGAGGCGTTTCATGCGCTCTCTCCTTCAGAAACGGTAGAGCATTCCGGCATAGGCGGTGGTGCCGATGCCGGGCTCGTAGAGGGCGGGATTGCCCAGGGCGATGGGAGTGACCGAGGCGGAGCTGATGAAGCGGCTGTTCAGCAAGTTCCGCCCCTCGGCGAAGATGCCGAGGCGCCCATCCATGAAGTCGGCGCCGGCGCGCAGGCCGAGCAGCGTGTAGCTGTCGGTGCGGCGGGTATTGGCGTTGTCCACGTAGAAGCCTTCCGGCACCCAATCCACATTGGGCGCGATCCACCAGCCGGACGGGTGGCGGTACCGCGCCTCGGCCCGCAGCACATGGGGCGGCACGCCGGGCAGCTGGTTGTTGCGGAAGATCGGGTCATTGTCGAAGAAGAAGTCGCTGAAGGTGTAGGCGCCGCGCAGCGTCACCGAATCCTGCGCGGTGAAGACGTTGCGGCCCGCGACGTAGCTGGCGGCGAGCTCGACGCCCTGGTGCACCGTCTTGTCGGCGTTGCGGGCGAAGCTGGTGCCGGGTTGCTGGCCGGCGAAGAGCTGAATCTCATTGTCCAGCCAGGCGTAGTAATAGGCCGCGTCGAAGGTGACATCGCCCAGCGTGCCGCGCGTGCCGATCTCGGCCGTGATGGCGCGCTGCGGCGCCAGCAGGCGGAAGCCGCCCAGCGGCACCAGGGCCACGAGGTCCGAGAGGGTCGGCGGCTCGGTGGACCAAGTCACGTTGGCATAGGTCTGGACCGTGGGCGCCACCTGCCAGAGCAGGCCGGCGCGCGGATTGATGAAGCCCCAATCGCCGCTGCCGCTCAGCGCCGCGTTCAGCCGGTTCTCGCTGCGCCGCGTGGCCTGCCCGCCCGAGAGGCCGGCCACCAGTGCCAGGTCCGGCAGGACATAGAAGCTGTTCTCGAAATAGGCGTCGGTGGTGGATGCGGTGTCCCAGGAGGCGAAGGTCTGCGCGCCGCGCACGCCGCTCAGATTGACGAAGCGGCGATTGTCATTCGTGCCCCAGGCCGCGTTGACGCCAGCCACCAGCCGGTTGCGGAAGCCGCCCAGCGTGCCATCCCAGGTGACCCGCCCGAAGAGGTTGAAGTCATTGGTCTGGTTGTCGATGTACTGGAAGATCGGGTGAGCCAACTGGCGCGTGACATAGCTGCCGCCGACTTCGATCAGTGTCTCGGCATTGGGGCGGATGGCGGTGATGGTGCCGAGGCGATAGCTCTCGATGTTGCGCTGGTAGTTCAGCTGGACATTGGTGGGATTGGCCAGGCGCGGCGTCTGCGTCGCCGAATTGCGGGTGACCGTGCCCGGGATGTCCTGCTGGATCGCGTTGTAGGTGAAGAAGACCCGCGTCTCGGCATTCTCGGCCCAGCGATAGGCGCCGTTGGAGTTCATGCGGCCCGCGCTGCCCGAGGAATGGTTGCGCCAGCCATCCTGGTTCATCAGCGTGCCGTTCACCCAGCCATCCCAGGCACCGAAGACGCCGCCCATCGCCGTATTGCCGCGCACGAAGCCCCGGCTGCCGCCCTCCAGGCGGAAGGTGACCCCCTGCCCTTCGGACTGCCGCGCGGTGGGCGTCACGAAGTTGATGGCACCCCCCAACGTATTGGCCCCGAGGGCGAAGCCATTGCCGCCGCGGAACACTTCGGCGCGCATGAAGCTCGTCGGGTCCAGTTCCTGGAGGTCACCGCTGCCATCGGCCTGGTTGATCGGGATGCCGTCCTGGAAGACGCGCACGCCGCGCAGATGGAAGTTGCGCGCGATGCCCGAGCCGCGGATCGAGAGCCGCGAATCCTCGCCCCATTTCGGCTGGGCGAAGACGCCGGGCGTGAATTCGAACATGTCCCGCAGCGAGAGCACGCCCGGGCGGTCCCGGAATTCCGAGGCGGGGACGACGGTGTTGTTGCCTGGGCTCAGCCAGAGGCGAAGCCGCGCCTCATCATTGTTCTCCGAAGTGAGCGGAGGGGGGCTCGCGGTGACCACCGTATCGGGGTGCGCGCGGATCTCGGTCTGCGCGAGGGCGGGTGTCACGAAAAAGGGCGCGCTCAACAGCGCGCGACGCAGGAGGGACATGGATGGATTCCGGCAAGGCGTGAACAGGCGCGGCACCCGGGAAACCGGGCGGCGCGGGCGGGATGTTCAGGCCGTGACGGGTGGGGCGCGTGTCGCGTAGGGCGGCGCGCGGGCAGGCGGGCGAAGCCAGTATTCGCCCGTCTCCTGCCAAATGATGGTGGCGCCAAGCCAGGCGGGAGAAGCAAGGCGCGGCGGTTCTGGAAGGGTTATGCCGGGCAGGCCGTGGCAGACCGGGCAGAAGCCGCCCTCCGCTCCTGGCGCATGGTCGGCGATCGGGTCGCCATTCGCATCGAGGCGGATGGACCGCATGCCCTCGGTCGAGCAGATCTCGACCACCATCCCCTCGCCCGCAGCCATCCCGCGCAAGCAATGCGCAACCGCAGCGCCCGACTGCACCAGCAGAACGGCCGCAAGAAGACGGATCAACAGGGAACGAAACCGTGCCACGTGGGAGGGTTTAGGCCGAGCCGCGAAATGCCTCAAGCAGCCAGGCCGTATTCCACCTCGGGTGTGTACACCGCCGCCTCTTTCCCCAGCTGAGAAGAATAAAGGACGAAGCGGTCCACCATCACCGGCTCGGTGCGGAACAGGTTATGCGCCTGGATGAAGCCGGCGAGCTTGGGCAGCGCCGCCCCCTCCGTCCGGGCCAGGGTGACATGCGGCGCGAAACGCTTGCGTTCCGCAGGCATTCCAGCACGTTGCAGGGCGGTCTCGATCTTGGATTGCAAGTGCGCGAGGCCCGGCGTCCGCTCCGCCACCACATGCAGGGACTGCACCCGCCCTGCCCGCTCGCAGGTGCCGAGGCCCGAAAGGCTGAGGGCGAAGGGCTTCGCGCGGATGCCGGACAGCGCCAGGTCCAGCTCCTCCGCCAGGTAGCCCGGCACCTCGCCGATGAAGCGCAGGATCAGGTGGTAATTTTCTGGGCGGACCCACCGCACGCCGGGAAGGCCGCCGGTGAGCGAGGCGAGGCGATCCTTCACTTCCTCAGGAAGCTCGAGAGCGACGAAGAGACGCATGGGCCAAGCCCCCTTCCCGGATTCGCGCCTCTATCCTGCCGGGGGAGTGGCCACACGGTCCAGAAGTTGTTCGGTGGCGGGCAGGATATGGCGGATCATCAAGGCCACGCCGCGCGGGTTCGGGTGGATGCCATCGCCCTGGTTCAGCGCGCGATCTCCGGCCACGCCCTCCAGGAAGAAGGGTACGAAGATCACCTGGGGCCGCTTGGCCGCCGCCTCGGTGAAGACGGCGTGGAAGGCCCGGCCGTAATCGGCGCCGAGATTGGGCGGCGCATGCATTCCCGCCAGCAGCGTCGGGATCCGGCGGGCATCCAGCCGGCTGAGGATGCTCTCCAGCGCCTCGGCCATGCGAGGGGTCGGCAGGCCACGCAGCCCGTCATTGCCGCCGAGGGCGACGATCGCGGCCTGGGGCCGGTCCGCCATCGCCCAGTCGAGCCGTGCCGCGCCGCCCGACATGGTGTCGCCCGAGACGCCGGCGTCGAGCACCCGCACGGCGCGGCCGCGCGCGGCCAGGGCCGCCTGGAGCTGGGGCACGAAGCCCTCGCCGCGCGGCAGGCCGTACCCCGCGGTCAGCGAATCGCCGAGCGCCAGGAGGCGGACCGGAGACCCGGTCTGAGCCTGCGCGGGCGTGGCCGTGGCCGTGGCAAAAAGCAACAGGCCCTTTTGCAGCGCAGCGCGCCGCCCATATGCGACCATCATGGACAATGCCCCAATCTCTTCCGCCCCACTCATCGCGGCGCGTGACCTCACCTTCGAAGTGGGGGGCTCGGCCGGCCGGGTCAACATCCTGAAAGGGGTGAGCCTTGAGATCGGCGAAGGCGAGGCGGTGG